>NZ_DATFBA010000021.1:0-19300 GCF_035254065.1 Geomonas sp. | reverse complement strand
CCTGTCCCTCCCCTTGAAAGGGAGGGAACGTTGGGCCGGCCGCATGCACTGAAGGGTCAGTGCTCGCGCTTGACAGGTCGCACGGCCAGAAGCAATCCCCCCTATCCCCCTTTATCAAGGGGAAACCTGATTGAGGGGTGGTCATCGCTGAAAGGTCCCTGTGCGTCCCCTCCCCTTCAAGGAGGGACAGGGTGAGGATGGGTTTCTACTGTCGACTACTTCCGAATCCTTCCTGATAGCCCCATGCCGGGGACGTGGGACTCCTCTATCACCCGCCCGTCTCCAAGGTACATGTGCACGCCGCAGGGGAGGCAGGGGTCCATACTGCGCACGGTGCGCAGGATGTCGATCCCCTTGAAGCCGGCTTTGCCGCTCTCCTCGAAGATGGGTGTATCCATGACGGCGTCTTCCATGGGACCGGCGACGCCGTCGCTGGAGGTCGGGCTCGCGTTCCAGCAGGTCGGGGGATAGGGATGGTAGTTGGCGATCTTGCCGTCCCGGATCACCAGGTGGTGGGAAAGGACGCCGCGCACCGCCTCGTGGAACCCGACGCCGATCGCCTCGCCGGGGACCTTGAAGTCGGTGAAGGTCCTGGTATGGCCGAGCCGTACCTCGGCGAGCGCCTTCTCGACGAAGAAGAGCGCCATGGCTGCCGAGTAGGCGATGAAGTAGATGCGCGCACGGTCACGCTCGACGGTGTTGCACCACTGAGGCACCTTCCATTCCAGCTCCGTCTCGGGAAGGAGCATGCTCTTGGGCAGGGTCATCCGGATGCTGCCGCCGGTCGCCTTGGCGTAAGGGGTATCGACCAATCCGGAGAGCGCGGTGGACCAGAGCCTGGCCAGGGGGCCGCCGCCGGTCTCCAGCGGCAGCATCTCGCCGGATGCGGGATCCTGCCAGCGGGGGCTCATCACCCAGCTGTAGTTCCCCCCCTCGAAGTCCCGCTTCTGCGGGTGCGGGATGGTGGTCTGGTTCCAGGGATGGCGCTGGTCGATGGGGTTTCCGAGCGGATCGTGGCTGACGAAGGTCTCCTCCCCCTGCCAGTCCTGGTAATAGGAACTTCCCAACAGGATGCGCAGCCCGAGGTTGATGTCGATCAGCCCGTTGGTGACCAGCTTGCCGTCCACCACCACGCCGGGGGTGACGAACATGGCGCGCCCCCAGTCGTTCATGGTGGCGTAGCGGTAGTCGCTCACCGAGGGATCCTGGAAGGAGCCCCAGCAGGCAAGTTGGGTGCGCCGCCGCCCCACCTCCTCGTACCCCGGTTGCGCCTCATAGAAGAAGTTGAACAGGTCGTCGTTCAACGGCACCACCTTCTTCACGAAATCGAGCACCTTCAAAAGCTTCGAGAGGTAGTCGGTGAACAGCTGGGGAGTGGCCACCGTCCCCACCCCGCCCGGGTAGAGGGTGGAGGGGTGCACGTGGCGCCCTTCCATCAGGCAGCACATCTCGCGGGTGACCCGCCCGATGGTAAGCCCTTCCTTGTACATCGCCCCCTCGAAGGGATTGTAGGCGCGCATGATGTCGGCGATGGTGCCGAAACCGTGCACCGCCGCATGCGGGGCGCTGGTCGTCTCGGCCTTGGCGAGAAGCGACGGGTTGGTCTCCCTTACCATCTGCTCGCAGAAGTCGACCAGCACCAGGTTGGTCTGGAACAGGGTGTGGTCGAACATGAACTCGGCCGCCTCGCCCAGGTTCACGATCCACTCCGCCAGCGGGGGAGGCTTCACGCCGTAGGCCATGTTCTGCGCGTAGGTCGAGCAGGTGGCGTGGTTGTCGCCGCAGATGCCGCAGATGCGGCTGGTGATGAAATGGGCGTCGCGGGGGTCCTTGCCGCGCAGGAAGACGCTGTAGCCGCGGAAGAGCGAGGAGGTGGTCTTGCACTCCGCCACCCGCCGGTTTTCGAAATCGATCTTGGTGTAGACGCCGAGGTTGCCGATGATCCTGGTGATGGGGTCCCAGTTCATCTCCACCAGGTTGCCGTTGCCTCCCTTAAGGTTTCCCACCGCTGCCTCCTTTGCCGGTATCGCCTCCGTGTCGGGGATTGTAGCCGCTGGTCAGCCGGGGGCCTCGGTGGCGCCACTTGGGCTCCTCGTTGATGGTGGTGTTTGTGAGCCCGCGCAGCCGTCGGATCATCGGACCGTACGCCTTGCTGGTCAGAAGCGAGGAGAGGCTCGCGCCGGGCGGCTCGTCCATGAAGGGCATCATCTTGTCGGGGAAGCCGGGCATGGTGCAGCCGATGCAGATCCCCCCCACGTTGGGGCAGCCCCCTACCCCGTCCATCCAGCCGCGCTTGGTGACGTTGCAGTTCACCACCGGGCCCCAGCAGCCGATCTTCACCTGGCACTTGGGAGAGTTGTAGTCGTGGGCGAAATCCCCCTGCTCGTAGTAGGCGGCGCGGTCGCACCCCTCGTGCACCGTCTTGCCGAACAGCCAGGTCGGGCGCAGCTTGTCGTCCAGCGGGATCATGGGCGCCTCGCCCGCCACCTGGTAGAGGAGCCAGAGGAGCGTCTCCATGAAGTTGTCCGGCTGCACCGGGCAGCCGGGGACGTTGACGATGGGGATGCCGGCCGCCGAGCGGAAGTCCCAGCCCAGGTAGTCGGCGAGCCCCATGGAGCCGGTGGCGTTGCCGGCCATGGCGTGGATGCCGCCGTAGGTCGCGCAGGTTCCGGCCGCCACCACCGCCAGCGCCTTGGGGGCCAGCCGGTCGATCCAGCTGCTCAGGGTGATCGGCTCGCCGGTCTCCGGGTCGTTGCCCATGGAGGTGAAATACCCCTCGTCGTGGATCTCCTCGTTGGGGATCGCCCCCTCCACCACGAAGACGTAGGGCCCCTGTTCCCCGCGCGCGGCCGCATGGAAGGGGGCCATGAAATCATCCCCGGTCTGCATGGAGAGCACCTTGTTGTGCAGGTGCACCTTGGGAAGCCCCGGCACCAGTCCCAGCAGGATATTCTCCAGGGGCGGCAGGGTGGCCGCGGTCACCGAGACCGAGTCTCCGTCGCAGCTCATCCCCTCCGAACTCCAGAGGATGTGGATCTCGTCGATGCCGCTCTTGGTCTTTTGTTCCATGATCTCCCCCTTTCTAACTGGTTCATCAGGGTATTCGATTCCAGGCCTCCAAAGCCGACACGTCAAGCTCTCAACCCGTTCGTCCTGAGCCGAGAGCCTGTCCTGAGCTTGTCGAAGGGAAGGACTTGCTTGTGACCGTCGGGGAAGGGTACTTCGACAAGCTCAGCACGAACGGACACCTACTCCTACTTTCAATCCCCTGAAGAACGCATTAACATCGAGTCATCTCCAGCGGGCCGGCTTCCAGACATGCCACTGGTGTGCCGGCGCGGTGCCGCAGGAGAGGCGACAGGCCAATTCCGCCACCACCTTCACCGCCGGTTCCACGGCGGCCGCCACATCCGGCGTCATCTCGTTGGACATGGCCTCCAGGGAACTTCCGGTCGGCTCGCAGGCGACGATCAAGAGCTGAGAGGGGAGCGAGCCAAGCAGGCGAGCCAGCCCGATCACCACCAGCGGCGTCATCTTGTGGTACTCCAGCGGGACCGTGTCGCCTGCCGCGGGGTTGGGCTCGAAGACGTACAGGCTCCCCGGCTGCCCCCCCCTGGAGACCACGTCCACCAGGATGGCGGCGTCGTAGCCCCCCACCAGGGCGTAGGCCAGGTTGATCCCCTGCCCCTCGAAATCGCAGAGCTCGGTGCCGTCGGGTAGCGAGTGGCCGCGCAGGCGCTCGACGACTTCGATGCCAAAGGCCTCGTCACCGAGCGACCCGTTGCCGATGCCGGCCACCAGTACCCGCCGCCGCTGGCAGAGAGGATCGTCCCCCCCCTGCCACCGCCAGGAAACATCCTCCACCCCTCTTCTGGTCACTCTCTCCATGATCTCCCCCTGCGTGCGGAGGTAACCCCCTGGTCCCGACCACGATGAGCTTCAGACGACGAACAGTAGAAATGTAGCAACGAAACATGGTGAGTCAATGAATATATTTTAACCATACAGACACAGTCACGGTCTCCCAGGGCAGTGACTGACGCCGCCTTGTGTTAGAGATCTATCACGGTAGAGTTAGAGCTTTGAGCCTGTAAAAGGAGAAGGGAGCCGGATCGGCCGGCATTGACAGAAGGGGGAACTATGACATCCGTTGGTGCGCCCTGTGCCGTTCACCAATGGATCAGGAGGATGTTCCGTGCCTGACACTCAAGAAGACGGCAAACCGTTCCAACTCACTGAGGAAGAGGAGAGAAGAGCAGAGGAAGCGACCAGCATGGCCGCCGTGGTGGTGCACGAGGCGCTGCGCAAGGAGGGGGAGTCCGAGCTCGCCCGCCCCACCTCGGCGCTCGCCTGGTCCGGGCTGGCTGCGGGACTCTCCATGGGGTTCACCCTTTTCGCCGAGGGGCTTTTGCAGGCGCACCTCCCCGACCTTCCCTGGCGCCCGCTGATCACCAAGTTCGGTTACACGATCGGCTTTCTGATCGTGATCCTCGGCCGCCAGCAACTCTTCACCGAGAACACCCTGACCGTCATCCTGCCGCTGCTCTCCCGGCGCGACAGCACCACCCTGGCGAACGTGGCGAGGCTCTGGAGCGTGGTGCTGGTGGCGAACCTGATCGGGGTGTGGCTCTTCACCCTCGCCCTGCGCGGACCTGCCTTCGAACCGCAGGTCCTGGACAGCTTCCGGCAGATCGGGCGCGAAGCCATGGCGCCGGGTCCCCTGGTCATCTTCTTCAAGGCGATCTTCGGCGGCTGGCTCATCGCCCTCATGGTCTGGCTGCTTCCCGGCTCGGAATCCTCCCGCCTCCCCACCATTATCATCATCACCTACCTGGTGGGACTCGGGAAGATGGCGCACGTGATCGGGGGCTCGGCCGAGACCCTCTACCTGGCCACCACCGGCGAGATCGGATATGTCGACTACCTGCTGAACTTCTTCATCCCCACCTTGGGAGGCAACATCATCGGTGGGGTCGCTCTGGTGGCGGCGCTGAACCATGCGCAGGTGGTGGCGGGGAAAAGGAAGGAGCATCGATGACGAGTTGCGGCCGCTTTCCGTCTCGTAAGTGACAAGTCAAGAAGGGAACTTTCCGCGAGGAGGTGTGGGAGGGCGAGGGGGTGTTGGCAGAGGGGGATCGAGTGAGAAAAGGCTAGGTCAGCTCGCCTTTCCCGGTAGGCTAGACGTGGTTGCGGAGCATGAGTTCGGCAGGGGCGGGGGCAAGATAGAGCTGCTCCTTGAGGTACTGCTGGTCGTACTTGTTGACGTAGTGCCGAAGCAGGGTGACAGGCACGATGAGGGGGACAAGTTGGGCGTGGTACTGGCCGATGACTTCGGCCAGTTCCTCCTTCTCCGGGCCCGACAGCTCTCTTTTGAAGTAGCCCATGATGTGCTGCAGCACGTTGGTCTGCTTCTTGACCGTGGCGAGCAGCTCCAGGGCCTTCATGAAGAGCTCCTCGTAGCGGGAAAGGAGTTGCGGCAGATCGGCACTCCCGGCCTGGGCGACGAGGCTTCCCAGCTCGCGGTAGAGCGCGGGGCTGTGCGCCATCACGATCAGCTTGTGGCGGGTGTGGAAGGCCACCAGCCTTCCCGGGTCGGGCTGTTCCGCCAGGAGGTCCTTCCAGCGGCGGTAGGCGAAGACCCGCTCGATGAAGTTCTCCCTCAGCTCCGGATCGTTCAGCCTCCCCTCCTCCTCCACCGGCAGGTGCGGGAAGTGGGCGACCACCGCCGCGGCGAACAGGCCGCTGCCGCTTCTGGCCGGCATCCCTTCCCGGTACACCTTGACGCGGTAGAGCCCGGAACTGGGCGAGTTCTTCTTGAAGATGAACCCGCAGAGGTCCTCCTTCTCCAGCTCGACCACCTTGGCGTGGCAGAAGCTAAGCATCTGGTCGGTCTTGTCGGCGCCGCTTTTGCTGGTGACCAGGCGGGGTGCCTCGGGATCCCCCTCCAGTCGCATCGCCTCGCGCGGGACCGGCATCCCGCAATCCACCTCCGGGCAGACCGGCACGAAGCTGAAGAACCGGCCCAGCACGTCGGTGATGTACCGGTCGTGCTTGTGGCCGCCGTCGTAGCGGACCGTCTCTCCCAACAGGCAGGAGCTTATCCCTATCTTGATGGTTGTCGGCATACCCTCACCCGGCCTTCGGCCACCCTCTCCCCTAAAGGGGCAAGGGTCTGAGATGCGATAGCTACAAAGGATCTGTCCAGGTTCGCTGCGGTGGCGGTTAAAAGTACACCGGCAGCGTGAAGTAGAAGGTGGCCCCCTCGTCGACCACCCCTTCCGCCCAGATGCTGCCGCCGTGGCGCTGGATGATGCGCTGGGCGGTGGCCAGCCCGATACCGATGCCGTCGAACTCGGCCCCGTGCAGCCGCTCGAAGGCCTTGAACAGCTTGGAGAGGTAGGTCATGTCGAAGCCGGCGCCGTTGTCCCTCACGTAGTAGGTCTCCTGCCCACAGACTACCGCCTTGCCGAACTCGATGCGCGCCTCCCCTTTTTGCGAGGTGTATTTCCAGGCGTTCCCCAAAAGGTTCTCCAGCAGCTGCCGCAACAGCGCCTGGTCCCCCATCACCGTGATCCCCGGTTCCACCACCAGCTCGGTATCCCGGTGGGGATCGGTCTCCACGAACATGCGCAGGGTGGAGTCGGCAAGCTCGCTCAGGTCCACCAGCCCGGGATCGATCTCGGCCCGGGTCACCCGGGAGAGCTCCAGCAGGTGGTCGATCAGGTCCCCCATCCGGCTGGAGGCGGAACAGATGCGGTCCAGGTACTCGCGGGCGCCGGGAGGGACCTGGTCGCCGAAGTCCTCGATGACCATGGCTGAGAAGCTGTTGATGTGACGAAGCGGGGCGCGCAGGTCGTGGGAAACAGAGTAGCTGAACGATTCCTGGGCGCGGATGGCCGCCTCCAGGTCTGCCGTCCGCTCCCTGACCCGCTGCTCGAGCAGCTCGTTGGCAAGCCTCAGTTCGTTCTGATGGGCGATCAGGATGTCCTGCATCTGCTTGCGCTCGGTGACGTCCCGGCCGGTGGCCTGGTACTCGACGATCTTTCCTTCCGAGTCGGTGATGGCGCAGTGCTTCCACTGGTGCCAGTGCAGTCCGTCCGGGAGCTCGACGCGGTTTTCCACTACCACGAAGGGGTTTTCGGGGGTGAGGGCCTCGATGGCGGCGACCACCTGGGCCCGGTCATCCTCGTGCAGGAAGGGGTAGAACGATTTCCCCAGCAGATCCTCAGGCCGGTGACCGGTCAGCTTGGCCAGTGAATTGTTGACGAAGGTGAGGATGCCGCCCGGCAGATAGCGGTCCACGAACTCGGTCTGGTTCTCCACGATGTCGCGGTAGCGCGCCTGGCTGGTCCTCAGGGCCTCCTCGGCCTGTTTCCGCCCGGTTATGTCCTCGCTGAAGATGAAGATCCCCCCCACGGCGCCGCTGCTGTCGTACCACGGCACGACCTCCCAGCTGAGACAGATCTCGGAGCCGTCGTTTCGCCGCAGCCGGTCATCCCGGCAGGTGACCACCTCTCCGGCCAGGCCGCGGCGGTGGGCATCCCGCCGATGAGCGGCGTTTTTGGGGAAGAGGTCGTAATGAGAGAGCCCGGTGACGTCCATGTCGCCCAGTTGAGTTGCCTCCATCCAGCGCCGGCTGGCGAAGATGTACCTCATCTCCCGGTCGAACATGGCCAGGTTGGCGGGGGCGTGCTCCATGAAGTACCTGAGCCGGCTCTCGCTCTCCTTGAGCGCCTTTTCCGCCTCCTTGCGCTCGGTGACGTCGCTGACCAGCACGGCGTACTGGTCAGGCGCCGGCCGGAAGGCGAAGATATCGAAGTACTTCTGGAAGGGGTCGGAGTAATAGCAGCACTGGCTGGGCTGGCCGGTGGTGACCACCTGCTTGAAGACCGCCAGCCAGACCGAAGAGGGGGCATCCTGCAGCTGGTACATCCGCCTGTTCAGGATGTCGTCGCGCTTGAAGCCCACGATCCTCTCGAAAGCCGGATTGACGTCCAGGTAGAGGTAGTCGCAGGGGGCGCCGCTTTCGTCGAAGATGACCTGGGAGAGGAAGAACCCCTCACGCATGGACATGAAGAGGCTGCGGTAGCGCTCCTCGTCTCTTGATAACGCCTCGGTCAGCTGCAGGTCGCGCCGCCTGACCTCGTGTATCAATTCGTCCCTGCTCATCTGATCGTACGGTTTCATACCCATGCTCGTCCCCTGCCGAAAAATCGGCAAGGGGGAACTTTACACCATTACTAATTAGGATTCAATGATTTTTAGTATGGGTAAAACCGTTGGCGGTTATCCCTTTTCTCCCGTATATCAGGAAGAGGCAATGGGAGCCGGAGGCGTTAAGCCCGAAATCGAACGAGCTAAAACATCAGCAGTTACATTAATTTTTTTATGTAAAAGAAGGGCTCGATGCGCGTCCTTGATCAGCTCAGGAGGTTATCCGGCAGGCGGGCACCCACGTGTGAGTGCCCATTGTGCTGGCACAGGGAGAGCGGGTAGCTGGGAACCTCCCGTCGGCTCAGTCCGTCACCCAGGGCTCCGCTGCCTGGCGCACCGCGTGCTGGTCAGCCGGAGGGAAATAGCTCTCCGCCGCCACCCGGTGCTGTTCCCCCAGGGTCTTCTCGACCACCACCGACAGCAGCTGCCCTCCCGGCGTCGGCTCCATGATGCTCCCGCACAGGGTCGCCGCCAGCACGATCAATGCCTTGATGTTCGCCATCACCGTCTCCTTCCGGACGCTCCGGCTCCCCCACGCTGCCGCGCCCAGCGCGCGAGCTCGGGGTAATTCAGGTAGCATCCGGCAGCACTTATCCAGTTCCGTTAGCATTTTCCATACCCCTTGTAACCCATTGATTCCTCGTCCTCATGGCACGCGAAGGCTGCGCCTCCCTCTGCAAAACCAGCCAACCTGTCGAGATTTTCGCACCCGTTCCACCTGCCTTACCCCACCCCCCTTCCCGAGCCCTCCCGTGCTGGCCAGCCGGTTAACCGGCCAGTGCCGGCGTGCCTATTTCTTCCCTCTCCTCCTCAGGGGGAGAGGGTGGCCGAAGGCCGGGTGAGGGCGTGGTTGACCTGACCGGGCGAGGGAGATTGACGTCCCGGAGCCGTTTTATCCGGGCTACCCGTTGACCTTTCCCGTCAAAGAACTATCTTTTTCTAATGCCCACACCGACAAAAGATCACCGTGAACGGAGGTAGCTCATGCACGTGCGTGAAAGGAACATGATCCTCTCCCCCGGTTGGCTGGTCACCGCTGTCATCACCTTCCTCTTCGGCTTCACCATCCTCGGCTACCTCGCCTTCAGGAACAACACCGACCAGCCCCCCATCCCCAAGGAGGTCCGCACCGCCGACGGGACCCTCCTCTACACGGGGGGCGACATCCTGGCAGGACAGTACCTGTTCCAAAGATACGGCCTCATGCAGTACGGTACCCTGTTCGGCCACGGCGCCTACCTGGGTCCCGACTTCACCGCCCAGTACCTCCGCACCGCCGGCGACCGTGAATTCGTCTACTACACCGGCCAAGGGATGCCCGACGCCCAGGCCACCGAACGGGTGCGGGCCGAGGCCAAGGACAATACCTACAATGCGGTGAGCGGCATCCTGACCCTCACCCCTGCCCAGGCCAGCGCCTATCGCGACCTGATCGGCTACTACCGGGCATGGTTCGGCCCGCCCGCCACCCAGCGCGGCCTGCAGCGCCCCTACCTCAATAACCCGGAGGAGATCAGGCAGCTCACCTCCTACTTCTCCTGGGCCGCCTGGGTATGCTCCGCCCGACGCCCGCTCACCGACCACTCGTACACCAACAACTGGCCCCCGGACGATCTGGCCGCCAACCGCCCCACCCCCGGCATCCTGATGTGGAGCGTGCTCAGCCTGGTCGCCCTGCTCTGCGGAGCCGGCGTCATCTTCTTCCTCTTCGGCCGTTTCGAGTGGCTGGGGTGGCATGCCATGGAGGAGGCGCCCGAGGGCGCCTATCCTCTGCCGGAGGAGGCACCGCTCACCCCTTCGCAGCGGACGGTGACCTGGTACTTCCTGGTGGTGTCCCTGCTCTTTTTGGTGCTCGGCCTGCTGGGAGGGGTGAATGCCCACTACCACGTGGAGACCGGCGGCTTTTACGGCTATTCGCTCGCCAACATCCTTCCCTACAACCTCTCCAGGATGTGGCACGTGCAGGTTGCCCTCTTCTTCGTGGCCTCCAGCTTCGTGGCGATGGGGATCTTCCTGACCCCGCTCATCGGCGGCACCGAACCCCGCCACCAGGACAAGCTGGCCCTCGTCCTGCTGGCGGCCCTGGTGGTGGTCGTGGCGGGGAGCCTCACCGGCGAGGCGATCAGCCTGAAGGGTGTTCTCCCCGGCAGCGCCCCCTGGTTCTGGATCGGCTCACAGGGGTGGGAATACCTCGACCTGGGGAGGCTCTGGCAGCTCCTGTTGACGGTGGGGATGCTGCTTTGGCTGTTCATCCTGGTGCGCGGCATGAAGGACCGCTTGAAGGGGGAGCACCCCGGCAACATGCCCTGGCTCTTTATCTATTCCGCCATCTCCATCCCGCTCTTCTACGCCGCCGGCATGCTGTACAGCCAGACGAGCCATTTCGTGCAGGTGGAATTCTGGAGGTTCTGGGTGGTCCATCTCTGGGTGGAGGATTTCCTGGAGCTCTTCACCACCATCATGGTGGCCTACGTCTTCCTCTTGCTGGGGGTGGTGCGGATCCGGGTGGCCACCACCATCGTCTACTTCGACATCATCCTCTACTCGGTGGGCGGCGTGATCGGCACCATGCACCATCTCTACTTCAGCGGCACCCCCGAGATGCACATGGCCTACGGCGCCTTCTTCTCCGCCATGGAGGTGATCCCGCTGCTTCTTCTGACCTACGAGGCGTGGCGGTTCATGAAACTGGGGGCACCGGCCGGGGTCTCCATGCTGAGCACCGCCGGCAACATCTTCCCCCACAAGTGGGCGGTCATGTTCCTGATCGCGGTCGGCTTCTGGAACTTCCTGGGCGCCGGGGTATTCGGCTTCCTGATCAACCTCCCCATCGTGAGTTACTACGAGATCGGCACCCAGTGGACCGCCAACCACGGGCACGGCGCGCTGATGGGGGTGTACGGCATGCTGTCGCTCGGCTTCTTCATGTTCGTGGCACGCTACTTCGTCCCCCTGGACAAGGCCGCCGACCGGGCCATGGCTATCGCCTTCTGGTGCACCAACCTCGGCCTCGCCTGGATGCTCTTCATCAACCTCTTCCCGGTGGGGCTTCTGCAGATGAACACCATCCTGGCCACCTCCTATTTTCAGGGGAGGCAGCCCGACTTTTTCAACCTGCCTCTGGTGCGTCTGTTCGAGTGGCTGCGTTTCCCCGGCGACGCCCTCTTCATCATCGGCATTTTGCCGGTCGTCTACCTTGCGCTCCGCATGTTCGCCAACCGACATCGAAAGGGAGTGGCTCCCGAGGCGCTTGCTGGAAAACATCGGGTATAATGTGAGGGTTGGCCACGAAATGGGGCACCTATGACATCGGTACGGGAGGAAGTGATGGAAAACCTCGGGCAGTACCAGCAGACGGCAGTTAATTTCATCACGGTGTACGGAACGAAACTGGTGGCAGTCATCCTTTTCTGGATCATCGGCCGCTGGCTGATCGGGCTGGTGGGGCGCATGCTGGCGGCGGTGCTTGAGAGACAGAAGATCGATCCGACGCTGATCCGCTATCTCGGCAACTTCCTCGCCGTTACGCTGAACATCATCCTGGTGGTCGCCATCCTCGGCTACTGCGGCATCGAAACGACCACCTTCGCGGCACTGGTAGCCGGTATCGGCATAGCGATCGGCGCCGCCTGGGGAGGGCTGCTGACCAACCTGGCCTCCGGCATCTTCCTGGTCGTGCTGCATCCGTTCAAGGTGGGGGATTTCGTCACCGTGGGGGGGGTGACCGGCACCGTCAGGGAGATCGGTCTCTTCGTCACCGCCCTCAACACCCCGGAAAACGTGCTGACCCTGGTCGGCAACGGCAAGATCTTCACCGATACCATCCAGAACTTCACCGCCAACCCCTTCCGCCGGGTGGAGCTGAAATGCCAGCTAAACGGCGGCGTCGACCATGTGGCCGCCATGCAGCTGTTGCGGCAGGAAGTCGGTAAGGTCGCCAACGTGCTGACCGATCCGCCGGTGCAGGTCGAGATACTGGAGTTCAACCTGGTCGGCCCCGTGTTGGCGGTGCGCCCCTTCTGTCACAACGACAATTACTGGCAGGTCTACTTCGACGGCAACCGCGCCATCCGTGAGACGCTGATCGCCGGCGGCTTCCCGCCTCCCATCCCGGCCCAGATGGTACTGATGCACAGCGAGGCCGAGAAGGTCGTGCCGATCGCCCCGCCCGCCATCCCTTCCTGAGCGGCAAACGAAAACAGGGATGGACCGGTGCCTGTACTGGCCACCGGTCCATCCCTCTTGTCCATCCAGTTGATCCCCCTGCCCCGCCCTAGATCCTGTTGGCCTCGTTCTTGTGATAGATGTCGAAGAAGATGACCGAGTTATCCTGCACCTCATGGCAGAAGCCGCATTGATCCTCCAGCTTCCTCCCTTCCTTTCGGCACAACTCGCACCAGTGGTAGATGAGACGGTAATCCCGACGGCCCACGTACTTTTTGAGCCGGCCGTGGTGTTCCCCGTGCATCCAGCCGTCGGCGTCACCGGGGTTCTCCAGCAGGCGGTCGATCACCTGCATGATGCGCACGTGCCCAGGCGGGTCATGTTTCTGGATCTTGTGCATCTTGTTTGCGAAACCGGGGGTGGGAAAGAAGGAAAACACCGGGAAAAACCTCCTAAAGAAATGAATACATTAGCAAAACAAGCAGCCGGACCTGCCAGAGAGCCCCCCCCTACACCCGCGTCCCGCGGGAAAGGATGGCCGAAATGCTCCAGCAAAAGCAACTCAGGCGTTGTAGTGGTCGTCGCGCAGGTAGAAAAGGACCGTCTCTTCCAGGTTCTTTACCGCCTCATCAATGGTCCGGCCGAAACTGGACACATTCATGTTGAGACATTGAGAGACGTAGTACTTTCCGGTCTGATAGACGACATACGAGAAGGTTTTCATTTGAGTGGCTCCTCACTCGTATTATCCTATCACGCGGACCTTTCCTACTTCAACCACCACCTGCGCGGCATTACCTTCCCCTACCTTATCAGGCAGTTAGGACGCCTCGCTATCAGAGCTCCTCGGGCTGTAATGCCGCTTGAGCCAGCGGCTGAGTCCATCGAGACCGGGGAACAGCACCCGTTCGTTCATGTTGGCCTGATCCAGCTTGTCGCGAATCTCCCATTTCAGCCGCGCCGGGATCACGATCCTCCTCGATATCCCCCGGTGGGTTGCCAGCCAGTCGTCGAGCACCATACTGGGATCGGACATCACCGAGCAGAAGGCGTATTGATTGACGATCCGGTCGTCGATGGAGGGGGGCTCGAAGAAGATGGCGACCTTTTCGGCGGCCAACTCGTCCAGTTCGGCGAGCGAGTTGATCGACTCCGAGAGGAGCTCTACGGTCATGACGTTCGCCCCCTCGTCGAAGAGCGTTTTTTTCAGCCTCTCCGGCAGCAGTTCATGGGCCTTCACGTAATTCACTGCCCAGATCACGCCATCCTTGTCGAACTTGTCGATGTTGGCGGTGGCGAAGTGCATGGCGATGAAGGGAGAATAGGTCCAGTCGAGGACCCGGGTGGGAAGGCCGTAGTGCTGGGCCACCGAGAGCCAATGCCAGAGGGAATCGCGCTCCACCACGGTGCGGTGCGCGTACTTCTTGAAGTTGCGCAGCAGGTGGCGCTCAAGATCCGCATAGCAGCCGCCCAGTCTGATCAGGGTCGTTTCCAGGCGGTAGTCGGCATCCGAAAGTCCCCTGAACGCGAAGCGCGACCGAAAGCGGCGCAGGTTTTCGTTCCAAGAGTCCGCAAACAGCTCCGACTGCAGTTCCTCCCAACTACCAACGACGACTGTTTCCATTTCCTGCTATGCCTCCCGAATTGCCTTACAGCCTACAGCGGCTTTGGCAGCCTAAAATCTGCCCCAAAACATTTTAGAGCAGGGATCTTTTAGTCGGAGTGGACGGTAAGGGTTAAGAGTTTGGCGAGTGCTTTTTCCGCTGGTGCTCCTCCCACTGCTTCTGAATTTCCGGCGGGGCATAGTTCCTGAAGAAGTTGGGGAAAAGGCGAGCGATCAGTTTGTCCGTCCAGGACAGAGTGGTCAGCCAGTGCCGGGTCTCTTCATCGTCGCGGACTTTCATGTCAGCACCTCGTCTGTAGGTATCCGGAGGCCCTGCAGAAAAGGTAACCATTTTACCCGCGACTGGTCAAGTAGCTGCGGGCGAAACGATTTGCTGACCGCGGTGATGCGATGACGGAGTTCGGCCCAGCGGCAGGCAGGCCGCCCAGATAGGACAACGGCAGCGGTGGCAAGCGTGAAATGGTATCGGGGCGCAAGGGAACTTTACCCCCTCGCGCCCGGGATGGGCAGGTGACGCGCGGGATTTTGCTACTTGGCCAGCAGCGACGCTACGTAGTCAAGCAGCGCACTGGCGTTCACCGGCTTGTGGTAGATCTTGGTGAACTTGTCCTGGTAGGGACCGACGTCCTGCTTGGGAATCCCGGTCAGGGCGATCACGGGGATTGAGGAGCCGTGCAGCTTCAGGATTTCGGCGGCGGACACACCGTTGAGGCCGGGCATGACCAGGTCGGTGATCACCGCGTCAAATTCCTCACTCTCAACGACGGACAGAAGCGCGGCCCCGTTGTCAACCGTCACCACCTCGTACCCCTGCATGGTGGCGAACTTGCTCAGGGCTTCTCTGGTTGCCATCTGATCATCGGCGATAAGGATCCTCTTCGACATTCAGCACCCCCCGTTTTTTCCTTTTCGGACACCTTACAGTAACCAACAAAAGCTTTCAACAGGTTTGTATTGAACCATGGCCGCCGGCCAGGGTCTCAAGGTTATAGTGTGCTGTTCTGGCTCCTCGCCACCAGGTAGTAGACGATCCCCAGGATGAGCAGCGTGCCGGCCAGGAACACCTGGGTGGTGAGCGCGTCGTGGCGCAGGGTGGAGATCAGAATTTCACGGATCAGAGCGACGATAATAACACCGATAAAGATTAAAATGTTGAACTTTCCGCCCTTCAGCGTCTTTATTTCGTTGTCCATCAACTCGATCATCATCCAGAGAATGAGCAGAGAACCGAGCGCCGACAGGATCCCCTTCTCGAAGTCACCGTGCACGAAGATGTGGACCAGGTCCCAGACGAAGAGCGCGACGACCGACAGGGAGACTCCCGAAAGGGCGATGACCAGGATGAGGTTGAGGCCGTAGGTGAAGCGCTCGGCGCCGCGGATCAGCTTGGTTTCCAGCCGGTGGGAAAGGAAGACCTTGCTGAGCTCCTCCTCCTGGTAGGAGGTGCTCATGATGTCGAGGTTGATGTCGAGGATCTTTTCGACCGCGATCCGGTACTTGCGCCGCTCTTCGATCTGGGGGAAGGTGCTCTGCAGAAGCTCGATCAGGAACCTGCGCACCACGTTCATGGCCGCGTTCACGTAGTGGGCGTTCAGCCCGATATGGACGTGCGCGTGGCCGATCCGCTGCAACCTGGCGAGATAGGTTTCATCGTACCTGCCCGAGAAGAGGGAGAGGAACCACTCGGTGTGGGTATCCTTAAGCCTCTGCAGGCTCTTTTCGTCGCGCAGATACTTTGCCGTGTCCGGCATCTTGAGGAGGTACTCGTAGAACTCGTCCCGCATCCGCTCGCTGTTTTGCCGCGCCAGGGGAAGCAGATCGTTCAACAGCGTGGCGTCGTGGTCGGTAAAGAAGTAGTGTTCCTTGACTTCGCGCATGGTCAGCATCGTTACCTGGCTCCCTCCCTTGCCCGTATTTCGGGTTCCCTTTCAGTCCATGCCGCACTTCCGGCGTCTGGTCACCGCCCGCTCCACTGCGGCCGTTAAAGCGGCGCCTGAACGTCGTGAGCGCCTGCTCCGCACGGATGCAATCTAACATAGCGATTGCAGGGTGGCCACTTCTTTCCAACTTCGCATGGTATACACAAAAAAAGGCGTAGCGGAGACCTGATCTTGCCGACACAGGGGAGCGAGCCAGTCAGGAAAGGAAACTGGCAACGCGAAAGGAGAGTGGAAGCGCGCAGCGAGAAGAGCATGCGTCATCCTGAGCGACCGAGGTCACTCAGACTTTGTACTTGAGGTACAGTTCCTTTCGTACGGGACAGGTGCAGGCCGGCTTGTTGCCGAGGTGGTAGGAATAATAGCAGTGAGGATTTACCGGCTTGTTGCACTCGACATACAGGGTGCCTTGGGGATCCAGTTCGACGACATGGCAACAGTGCCCCCTCCCTTCCTTCAGACAGCTAAAACCATTCTCGCAGTGGGTCGTCGCATTCACCAATCTGTCGCTGATTTGGAGTCTCACCTCACCACCCCCTTCAAGATTTGGTGATAAAGAATGTACCACATCCCGTGGTTTTGTATATATTGGCCCCCTGACCCACCTCGGCACGACAAAGAAGGCCCCGATCTGTTCGGGGCCTTCTTTTCTTCAGCTACTCGGGAAGATAACTGGGGGGCAGTCTCGACTTCTACAAGCTACCCCCCGATTTCATCACACTCCCGGCTATTCGGCGTCGGTTACTTTTCCATCCATGAAAATTATCTTGAGTTCGGGGTAGATGAAAATAGCCTTTGGGCCGAGCAGGATCTGCTTCTGCGGGGGCCCCAGGATCGCGATGACTTCCTGCTGGGTCTGGCCGAGGTGGACTGTCTCTGTTGTTCTCCCTTCCTTGTCGGGAGAGGCGGCGGGACGACTTTCCTTTGCGGCCGGACCAGATGATCCTTCAGCGACTACCCACTCGGCGATGTCGTCGAGTAACTGCCGGGAGGAGATGCCGGCAATCCCCCCCTTGTAACGGAAACGGACCGAGGCCTGCAGCGGAGTGGACCACCTGACACCAGGGATGTGATAGCTGGTGACGGTGTACAGATCGAGCTGTACGTAATCGTCTTCCGCCCTGACATCATAAAGGTAAAGCCGCTCGCCCGGTTTAAGCGCCCCATCACGGCCGGTTAGCGGGAGATCGCCGCCGCCGGTCACAACGATTTGGTGGTTCTCAATCACGGTCGCCTTGAACTCTTTGCTCGGACGGTTGGCCCGCAATCCCTCCCGGCGTGGTGTCAGCACGCTGCCGGGCTCCTTCACATCGCCGAGAAACGCGCGGGTAGTGACCCGGTAAGCGCCGGTGACCACCGAGGTGGCCTCGTCACGCGTGAGCGCTGACGAGGTGGATACCCCCAAAAACACCAGCAGCAGTGCCGCTAAGAAACGAAGCTTGTACATTGTGACCTCTCTTGTAGGCAACCCGGGGCTGGTTTGAATTTACACTGTCAATGGTCAATGCCAGCGATTCCGCCTGACACTACCACAAATGTGTCCAATCGCCAACACCACACCGTCCTCCGGCCGCAGGTGTTGGGCAAGAGCAGGTTGGCAGAAAATTAAATTTTTCTATTGATTTTTTTCATCCTTGGTCTTATGTTACACAAAAATAATTCACGATATCCGACAATACTAAACCATTCGCGAGGATGGGACGGAAAGCCTAGGGTCTCCAGGAGACAGCCGGGTTGCCGACAATATCAATCGACCGATATTTATGGCACCCGGCTTTTTTGCGCACTCGAGCCGTAAACAGGGTACATCTTTTCACGATAACTCCACCGGCACCTTGGCCGAGTGATGATGCGAGTCCAGCGATACTTTATTTTTGAGCTAGAAGAGGCATTGGCAAGGCACTGCGAAGTCCTTCAACTTGGTCGGATCTTTTTCGATCCTGTTAGCGTAAGCTTCCCCGTCAAGTAGACATTTCAAAAGTAGAGTTTCTGGTGTAGTTGAGCATCAAATCGGATGGTGTCAGATCCCCTAGAGCGTCGTGAGGACGAACATCGTTGTAATCGGTCATCCACCAGTAGGTGGTCTCCCGGACCTCTCTCAAGCTCTGGAAGAGGTACACGCTGAGCACCTCCTCCCGATACGTGCGGTTGAACCTCTCGATGTAGGCGTTCTGGTTCGGCTCTCCAGGTTGGATGTAGTGGATCATCATGCCGGCCGCTTCCGCCCAGGCAACAAAATCACCGCTGAGAAACTCCGGCCCGTTATCGGTCCGAAGCACGTCAGGAAGTCCACGTTCCTGCTTTAGTCGCTCAAAGACACGGATCAGCCGCTTTCCGGTGATTGAGGTATCAATTTCGACGGTCAGACATTCCCGGTTGAAATCGTCGATGACGTTGAAGGTACGGAAAGTCTTGCCGCAGTAGAGCGTGTCGCTCATAAAATCCGCCGACCAGACCTTGTTCGGCTGCTGAGGTACCCAAAGGGGCTGTTTAATCCGCTTAGGCAGCCGCTTCTTGGCGCGGCGCTTCAGGTTGAGGCGAAGGTCACAGTAGACCCGATAGACGCGCTTGTGGTTCCATCTGTGACCCGTCCGACGCAATGCTTTGAAGGATTTCCAGAAGCCCCATCGAGGATGGCGCTCCATCAGGCCATTCAGAGCATCAATGACATTGGCATCACGCTCAGAGGCAGGTTTAGGAATTCGGTAGAAGGCCGCCCGGGAGATGCCGACGCAGGAGCAGCTTCGCTGTATTGTCAGCTTACGCTGCTCGACCAGGTAAACGACAGCTTCACGCTTCTCAGGCGGCCCTAAAGCTTTTTTTCAAGCAAATCCTTCAGCGCGTGGTTTTCAAGCGCGAGGTCTGCGTACATGCGCTTGAGCCGGGAGAGCTCAGACTCCATCTCCTTGATACGCTTCAGATCGGAAGCCTCCATGCCGCCGTACTTGGACTTCCAATTGTAGTAGGTGGGTTCCGAGATGCCGTGCTTGCGGCAGATGTCCTTCACCGGCACGCCGGCGTCGGCCTCCTTGAGGATCGAGACGATCTGGGTCTCAGTGAATCTGGATTTCTTCATTGCAGCCTCCTGGCATTTTATAATGCCAGAAAGCTCTACTTTTCAAGTGTCTCTTTTCAGGGGAAGTTTACGCGGGTGTCGTTGCCTGAAAGAAACCCATGTGAGGCAACGGTGTCGTATAGTCCCGCGAACTTGACTTTAACCGCACTGACACGATGGTCGCTGGATTGCAATCTGTCTTTCAGCGTATCCTCATGTCTTAGAATGGCAGCATGTATGAAGTTCCGGGCTGCGGCTGCACCACGACTGAAGCCAAAGCAATCAAGGTGCAGACACTCGATTGGC
>NZ_DATFBA010000020.1:0-27060 GCF_035254065.1 Geomonas sp. | reverse complement strand
CGAACGTCACCGCGGACGCGGCGGCGCTGTGCGTCAAGTCCGGAAACGCCGTGATCCTGCGCGGGGGATCGGAGGCGATCCGGTCGAACGCGGCGATCGCCGGGATCCTGCGGGAGGCGCTCGTCTCGGCCGGCCTCCCGGAGTGCGCCGTTTCCCTCGTTCCGCGGACCGACCGCGCCGCGATCGACGTTCTCCTCACGAAAGAGGAATACGTGGACCTCGTCATCCCCCGGGGAGGGGAAGGGCTCATCCGGAGCGTTTCGGAGAAATCCCGGATCCCGGTGATCAAGCACTACAAGGGGGTCTGCCACATCTTCGTGGACGCCACCGCCGACTTCGAGATGGCGCGCGAGATCATCATCAACTCCAAGACCCAGCGCCCCGGCGTCTGCAACGCCCTGGAGACGCTCTTGATCCACCGCGACGTCGCCGAGAGCTTCGCCCCCTTCATCTACGACGTGCTGCACGGACTGAAGGTGGAGCTGCGGGGGGACGAGACCTTCCGGCAGTTTGCGCCCAAGGCGAAGAAGGCGACCGAGGAGGATTTCGAGGCCGAGTTCCTCGACCTGATCCTGGCCGTGGCGGTGGTGGACGACATGGACGCGGCCATCGAGCACATCAACCGCTACGGGTCGCTGCACACCGAGTCGATCATCACCGGCGATTACGGCAACGCTCAGCGCTTCATCCGCGAGGTCAACTCCGGCGTGGTCATGGTGAACGCCTCCACCCGTTTCTCGGACGGCAACCAGCTGGGGCTGGGCGCCGAGATCGGCATCTCCACCACCAAGCTCCACTCCTTCGGCCCGATGGGGCTGACCGACCTGACCACCACCAAGTTCATCGTGTACGGCGACGGACAGGTGAGGGGGTAGGGGAGCCTAAAAAGTCCCCCTTGATAAAGGGGGGAGCGTTTAAACAGGGTGGTGTCTTAGTAGAGATTCAAACCCGGAGCAAAGCATCGTGAAGATTGGCATACTGGGCGGGACCTTCAACCCGATCCATAACGCGCACCTTAGGATCGCCGAGGAGGCCCGGGACGTCTTCCAGCTGGACAGGGTGATGTTCATCCCGGCAGCCACCCCGCCGCACAAGCCGCATGTGGGAGAGCTCTCCTTCGCCAGCCGTCTTGACATGGTGCGCCTCGCCATCGCCGACAATCCGAGCTTCTCGGCCTCTGACATGGAGGGCCAACGCGGAGGGCGCTCCTACTCGATCGACACGTTGCGCGCATTGAAGGCGGAGTTCCCGGACGACGAGCTCTACTTCATCGTGGGGGCCGACTCCTTCAACGACATCTCGACCTGGCGCGAGTACGCCGCGATCTTCACCCTCTGCAACCTGGTCTGCGTGCAGCGCCCCGGCTCCACCATCAAGAGCCTCGCCAAGGCCCTCCCTGTTGCCATGGCACCGCAGTTCTGTTATGATTCCGCGGCTAAGCGTCTCAATCACAGCTCCGGCCATTGCGTCTACGCACTGGACGGGGTCCTGCTGGACATCTCGTCCAGCCACATCCGCCAGCTGGTAAGGGGGCGGCGATCGATCAGGTATCTGGTCCCAGATGCGGTCGATCACTACATTAAGGAACAAAGGTTATACATCGATGGAAGGTAAGGTAGTTATTTCGGCGGAAGAGCGTGCGGTCAAATGCGCGGCATTCGCATTGGACAAGAAGGCCCTCGACGTCAGGGTGCTGGAGATCAGGAAACTCTCCAGCATCGCCGATTATCTCGTGTTCGCCAGCGGCCGTTCCGACCGCCAGGTGCAGGCGATCGCGGACTCGGTAAAGCAGGGCTTGAGGCCCTTCGACCAGGTGCTCGACACGGAAGGTTACGACGAAGGGCGCTGGGTGGTGGTCGACTACGGCGACATCATCGTGCACATCTTCCAGGAGGAAGTGCGCGCCATCTACAACCTCGACGAGCTGTGGGACAGGGCCCGCGAAGTAGAGATTCCGGAGGAGTTCCTCTGGGAAAATAAAGAGCCGAAGTGAGGCTGAAGCTCCTTTGGGTCGGCAAGACCCAGGAGGCCTGGGTGCGGACCGGCATCGACGAGTATGCCGGGAGGATTAGGCGCTACATGCCGCTGGAGATCCTGGAGGCCCGCGAGGAGAAGGGGGCCGCGGCCCCGGCCATGCGGGAGCGGGAGTGCGAACGCCTCGCCAAGCTCCTCCCCAAGGGTGCCCGGCTGGTGGTGTTGGACGAGCGGGGGGAGTCGATGACCTCCCCCGAGTTCGCCTCCTTCCTCTCCAAGAGCCGCGACCAGGGGATCTCCGACCTGGTGTTCGCCATCGGCGGGGCTTACGGCTTCACCGACAGCTTCCGCGGCCAGGCCTTCAAATCGATATCGCTCTCCAAAATGACGCTCACCCACCAGATGGTGCGGGTATTTCTGCTGGAACAGATCTACCGCGGCTTCACCATCATCAACGGCGAGCCGTACCACCACGAGTAGCACGACGTATGAAATCAAGGTGAAGTCCTCTTCACCTTTTTTATTTCGCTCACCAGGGAGACGACCATGGCAAAAAAACCGCTGCTCTTGATGATCCTTGACGGCTGGGGCATCAACCCCGACCAGGAACACAACGCCGTAGCCAAGGCGAAGACCCCCAACATGACCAAGCTTTACGCCGAGTACCCCTCCGGCGAGATCGACGGCTCGGGGATGGCGGTGGGGCTTCCCTCCGGCCAGATGGGGAACTCCGAGGTCGGCCACACCAACATCGGCGCCGGGCGCGTGGTCTACCAGGACCTCACCCGCATCAGCAAGTCGATCGCGGATGGCGACTTCTTCGAGAACCCGGTGCTCATCGACTGCATGGAGAAGTGCAAGGCGGGGAGCGGCAGGCTCCACCTGGCGGGGCTCCTCTCCGACGGCGGCGTGCACTCACACGACACCCATCTCTACGCCCTGATCGAGATGGCCAAGCGCCAGGGGGTGAAGGATATCTTCGTGCACTGCCTGATGGATGGCCGCGACACCCCGCCGCAAAGCGGTGCGCAGTACCTGGCCAACCTGGAGACGGAGATCGGCAAGATCGGCGCAGGCAAGATCGCCACCGTGATCGGCCGCTTCTACGCCATGGACCGCGACAACCGCTGGGAGAGGGTGGAGAAGGCGTACCGCGCCATCGTGCTCGGCGAAGGGAACCGTTATTCCTCGGCAGAGGAAGCCATCAAGGCGAGCTATGCCGAAGGGGTCACTGACGAGTTCGTGGCGCCGAGCGTGATGCTGGACGGCACCGCCGACGCCATCGGCAGGCTGGGGGAGGGGGATGCCTTCATCTTCTTCAATTTCCGCTCCGACCGCGCCCGCGAGATCACCCGCGCCTTCACCGACGCCGCCTTCAACGGCTTCCAGCGCGAGGTGTGGCCGAAACTCTCCTCCTACGTCTGCATGACAACCTACGACGAGACCTTCGGGCTGCCGGTCGCCTACGGCGTGCAGGAGCTGACCAACATCTTCCCGGAGGTGATCGGCAACGCCGGGCTCACCCAGTTGAGGATCGCGGAAACCGAGAAGTACGCCCACGTCACCTTCTTCTTTAACGGCGGCAGGGAGACCCCCTTCCCGGGCGAGGACCGCGCGCTGATCCCCTCTCCCAAGGAGGTGGCCACCTACGACGAGAAGCCGGAGATGAGCGCCTACCAGGTGACCGAAGAGCTCTTGAGGCGGCTGGACGAGGACAAGTACGACGTGATCATCCTCAACTTCGCCAACGCCGACATGGTCGGCCACACCGGCATCATGGAGGCCGCCATCCGTGCGGTAGAGGCGGTCGACGAATGCGTCGGCAAGCTAATCGAGAAGGTTCGGGAGAAAGGGGGCGTGGCTCTGATCACCGCTGACCACGGCAACGCCGAGATGATGGTGGACGAGACCACCGGCGGACCGCACACCGCGCACACCTGCGACATGGCGCCGCTGGTGCTGGTGGATGACAGCCGCAAAGGGGTGAAGCTCCGCAAGGATGGTGTGCTGGCCGACCTGGCCCCGACCATGCTGGAGATACTCGGGCTCCCGCAGCCCAAGGAGATGACCGGCAAGAGCCTCATCGCGGGGTAAAAGACGACGGATAAAGAGTCAAAGGCTTAGCCCGCGGATGACACGGATGCGACGGGTTTTCGCGGGTAAAGCAACAGTGGCACAAGCTTGAAAGAAAAAATAGAATCAAAGGCTTTAACAGGGATGAACGCGGTAAAGGCGGATTAAAATCTTACTTCAAAAAGTTTTTACTTCCGTGAAGATCCGCTCAATCCGCGTCATCCGTGGTCAATGCTTTTGCTTGAAGATCCGTAACAATCGGTGTCGAATCGGCACCGTCCACCCTGCAAAAGAGGAAATGTAACGTGAAAATCGTAGCCATTAACGGAAGCCCCCGCGGCATGGCCGGAACCACCGGGAGACTGTTGGAAGAAGTGATCGCCGGCGCCCGGGAAGCCGGCGTCGAGGTCGATATCGTCTGCCTCTCCCAAACGCCCATTCAGCCGTGCGTCGCCTGCGACCTCTGCCACAAGGTAGGCACCTGCCCGATAAAGGACGACTACGAGATCATCAAGGCCAAGCTGGAGGCATGCGACGCCTTCATCCTGGCCAGCCCGAACTACATCTTCAGCATCACCGCCCAGATGAAGGCCTTTGTCGACCGTTGCAACGGCCTCGCCCATCGCACTGCTTTGGAAGGGAAATACGCGGTGGTCGTGGAGAGCTCCGGCGGCGGAGAGGACGAAGAGGTCCTCAACTACATGCAGCGGATCGTCAATTCCTACGGTGCCCAGTGCGTCGGCAAGATCGGCTCCCCCGGAGCCGGCCCCCGGATGTTCCCGGATCAGGAAGCGCTCTTCGAGAAGGCCCGGGCGCTGGGGAGGGACCTGTGCGCCGCCGTTCAGGAGGGGCGTCACTTCCCGGAACAGGACGAGTTTCGACTCGCCTTCAAGGCCAGGATGGCCTATCTGATCAACATGATGGGCGAGTGGTGGCCCTACGAGCGCGAGTACCTCGCCAGCCGCTGATTTCAAATTAATGCACTCCTCCATCACTCCCTCCCCTTCAAGGGGAGGGCAGGGGTGAGGATGGGGTTCGCCCGCAGACTGACTACGGAGGTAACGAATGAGCAAAACCGATGAACTGAACGACTGGGCCTTCGCCCTCAAGTGTGAAAAGGCCATCGAGGGCCTGAAAAAGAACGGCTTCGAGGCGGTCTACTGCAAAAGCGGCGAAGAGGTCTTCCACTACATCCTCAATGAGGCCGCAGAAGCGAAGAGCATCGGATTCGGCGGATCGATGTCCATTTCCGAGCTGAAGCTGGCCGACAAGCTGAAGAGCATGGGGAAGGAAATCCTCAACCACGGCGAGCCGGGGCTCAGCCCGGAAGAGAAGCTCGCCATCTGCCGCCGCCAGCTGACCTGCGATCTGTTCCTGACCGCCAGCAACGCGGTGACCCTGAAAGGCGAACTGGTCAACATCGACGGTAACGGCAACCGCGTGGCAGCCATGTTCTTCGGCCCCCTGAAGGTCATCGTGGTGGTCGGCAGGAACAAGCTGGTCGACGGGACCGTGCAGGACGCGATCAACCGGATCAAGAGCTATGCCGCCCCTCCCAACTCCAAACGGCTGAGCCTCGCCACGCCGTGCGCCACCACCGGTTTCTGCTCCGACTGCAACTCGCCGCAGCGGATTTGCCGGGTCACCACCGTAATCGAGAAGAAGCCGCGCAACACCGACATCAGGGTGCTGGTGGTGAACGAGGATATGGGACTTTAAAAACTAAAAGCATTACCACAGAGGAGACGGAGGATTGGCAGAGGACACAGAGGAGAATCTAAAAATATAGACTTTCCTCCGTGTCCCCCGTGCATCCTCCGTCTCCTCTGTGGTCGGCTTTTGACCTTGTCTTTAGGAGGCAGCATGCCGTTTCGTGCCCTGCTGGATCTCCTCTTCCCTCCACTTTGCCATGCCTGCAAGGCGTTCATCCCGCAGGCGGGCGACCTGCTCATCTGCGCCGACTGCCTCGATAAGATCTCCTTCCTCGTCTCTCCCCTTTGCACCACCTGCGGCACACCCTTCGCCACCCAAGGCGGCCTGGACCATACCTGCGGCGCCTGTCTCACCAGCCCTCCCTTCCACACCTGCCGTTCGGCCACCATCCTGGGGGGACCAGTCCAGGAGCTGATCCACCGGTTCAAGTACAGCTACCGCGTGCACCTTTCTCACCCGCTGGGCATCCTGACAGCAACGACACTGGCTCCCTTTTTCGAGGAGGCCGCGCCCGATCTGATCATCCCCGTCCCTCTGCATCGCAAGAGGTTGCGGCAGCGCGGGTTCAACCAATCCCAGCTGCTCGGCAACGAACTTTCCAAGCGCTGGCGGGTGCCGCTGGAAATAGGAAATCTGCAGCGGATACGTTGGACGGAACCGCAGATAACGCTGGACGCCCAGTCCCGGATGGATAACGTGCACGATGCGTTTGCGGTGATGAATGGGAAACGGCTGGCGGGAAAGCGGGTGCTGCTGGTGGACGATGTGCTGACCACGGGGAGCACCATACGTGCGTGTGCGGAAGCGCTGCGGGAGGGGGGCGTGGCTGCGGTCTCTGCCGTCACCGTCGCGCGCGGGGTGCAGCAGTAAAGGGTATCGTCCTACTAGAGCCGATATACCCTCGCCCCTTCAGCCCCCGCCCTCACCCCTGCCCCCTCTCCCCCGAGGGGGCGAGGGGAAACTGACTCCTATCTACATCGGCCCGAAGAAGGCTTCCAGCTGCTCACAGAGCGTTTCCTCGGCTCCCTTCACCACGGTCACCCCGTGCAGCGCAGTGAGGAAAACCTTGCCGTAGTTCTTGGTCAGCACCCGCGAGTCGAGGATCAGCACGGCGCCGCGGTCCTCCTTGCTCCTGATCAATCTCCCGAAGCCCTGCTTGAACTTGATGACCGCCTGCGGCACCGTGTAGCTCATGAAGGGATCGCCCCCCATCGCTGTAATGTGCTCGCTCCTCGCCTCCAGGATCGGCTCGGTGGGGACTCGGAAGGGGAGCCTGGTGATCACTACCAGTTCCAGCCCTTTCCCCTGTACGTCCACCCCCTCCCAAAACGAATCGGTGCCGAAGAGAACCGGATTGACGGCGGTCCGGTACCTGGTCAGAAGGAGGTGGCGGTTGGTGTCACCCTGGCGCATCGGGGTCAGGCCGGCCGCCTTGAGCGGCCCGTTCAGCCTGTTGCTGACCTTGATCAGCAGGTCGTAGGAGGTGAACAGCACGAAGGCGCGCCCCTGCGAGATCTTGAGCGCCTTCAGCAGGTGCTCGCACAGGCGTGCCTCGAACATCGGGGAGGTCGGCTCCGGCATGTCGGAGGGGACCGCCACGAAGGCCTGCTTGGCATAGTCGAACGGAGAAGGGAGCAGCAGTTCAGCGACCCTTTCCTTGACCAGCAGATCAATACCTGTCCTTCGCTTCAGAAAATCGAATTTCTCACCCACCGCGAGGGTTGCCGAAGTAACCACCACGGTTTTGAACTTGTCGAGGATCGCCTTGCGAATCGAGTCGGCAACTTCCAGCGGCGAGGAGCAGAGCTTGGCAACCGGACCCTTCTTCAGCTCGAACCAGCGGCAGAAATCCTCGTCACGGGCGGTGAAAAACCGCAAGGCCTCCACGGTCAATTCGAGCCTTCCCTGTATCCCGTGGAGATCGGTGAGCGGGCCTGCCAGCTTTTCCAGGATTTTGTCCGAAAGCCTCCCGCATCCTTTCAGGAAGGCCTGGATATTCACGGCGTAGTCACCGAGTTCCTTGCACATCTCCTCGACGTGCACGATCACCTCGGTCCAAAGCGGGGTGCTGTAGGTGGAAGGGATCAACCGCAGCTTCTGCTCGAAACCGTCCTTCTTCAGGTATTTCAGCAGGGCATCGGCGATCGCGTCCATCCCGCGCGTGACCGAGTTCAGCACGGCGACTCGCTTCGGGATCAGTTTCCCCTCCAGCACCTCGGCGAGTTCCAGGTAGAGGTCGTCCTGCTCCTCGGGGACTGCGGCGGCAAGTTGGGTGGAGAGCTGGGGCAGCACGCCGCGGTGCGCCTTCTTCGGGTGCTGCAGCTTGCCGAACAGCTTCACCAAGGCAAGGCGGGAGACCTGGCTGGAGAGGAAGTTGGTGGCGACATCCTCGAGGTGGTGTCCTTCATCGAAGATCAGGCGGGTGAACGGAGGAAGGATGGCGGTGTTGTCGTAGCCGGTCTCCTGGCGCACCGAGAGGTCGGCCATCAGCAGGGCGTGGTTGACCACCAGGAGGTCGGCGCCAGCGGCCTCGCGACGTGCCTTGTAGAAGAAGCAGCGTGCGTAGTAGGCGCATTTCACGCGACTGCACTGGTCCGCCTCGCAGCAAAGCTCCTCCCACACCTCATCCTTGGGGATGAAGGAGAGGTCGCTGCGGCAGCCGTCTTCGGTCTGCTTGCTCCACGAGACGATGGCGTCCAGTTCCACGGCGGTCTCGTCCTTGAAAAGAGAGGAGTCGGCGGCGTTCACGTAGAGCTTGCGCAGGCAGAGGTAGTTGCCGCGCCCCTTCACCAGCACCGCCCGGAATTTCACCTCGGCATGTTGCTGCAGGAAGGGGATATCCTTCTGGACCAGCTGCTCCTGGAGGTTGATGGTGTTGGTGGAGACCACCACCCGCTCCTTGTTGCGGACCGACCAGAGGGCTGCCGGCAGCAGGTACGCCAAAGATTTTCCCGTCCCGGTGCCCGCCTCGATGACGTCGACCCGCTCCTCGTTGAACGCCTCGGCAACCGTAACGGCCATCCGGGTCTGCTCAGTCCGGTGCTCGTATCCCGGAAGCTTCCTGGAGAGGACTCCTTCGGGTGCGTAGAAATCTTCGATCTCCGCATAGGAGAGGCGTTCCACGTTCTTGCGCTGGAAAGGGGCGACGACCTGGTTACAGCGCTGGGCCTGGTTATCGACGATGTAGAAGCCGACACCCTGGTTGCCGAGCAGCGAGGCGATTTCCACGTCGGCCTGGGAGGGGGTGAGGTTACCGGAGGGGTGGTTGTGGATCACGACGTCGCCGAAGGTGCAGGCGATCATGATGGCAGGGACCGCGTCGCGGTTGCCGCGGGCGAGGGCCTCGACCTCCACGACCACGCGAGCTTCATCGGTACGACCCAGGAAAAAGACTTCATTGCCGTCGGCTTGGCGGATAGCATCTCGCATCTGCTCGATGGCATTGGCTGTAAAAGACTTTTGCATAGCCTTTGAAAATACAGGGTTTAGGCGACGGGCGCAATCCCTTCTTTTACCTCTTGCAAGCAAACCCTCAAGTACGTATGCTCATGCCGTTCAACCTTCATAAAGGAAAATCAACTATGCCAGAACCCAGCTGTGATTTTTATTGCGGTAAGATCCTCACAGGCGAACTGAGCGTTCCCGTTTATTTCGAAAACGACCAGGTCTTCGCCTTTCACCACACCAACCCTCTCTGGGAGAACCACGTCGTCCTGCTTCCCAAGAAGCACATCGAATCCCTCCTCGCCTTGGAGGAAGCCGACAACGATCTGCTGCTGGAGCTGATGCGGACTGCGAAGATGATCGCCGGTGATTTCATGGCCCGTTTCGGGGCAGCCCGAGTCTATACCAACCTGGGGGATTACCAGTCCTCCAAGCATCTGCACTGGCACATCGGCAGCGGCGAGCAGCTTAGACCGTACTGAAGATGCCAGCTTTTGGGAGGTGAGCATGCGTATTTGGGGATTGGGACGCTGTGCCGTGGTGGCGGTGCTGATAGCCATGATGACCTCTGCCTGTGCACCATCAATGCCCTACGTACTTGGCAACGGCTTCTATTCGGAAAAGTACTCCAAAGCCCAGGTTCAGGCGGCAGCGAACAACGGCAAACTCAAATTCCTCGGCAAGTTCACCGAGGATAGTACCGCGTGCGGCCTCTACGTTCAGGAATGGTCCGATAGTGATCTGGTTCTTCCCGTGGTCAAGTCACATCTCAACAGCCTGGGGGGGAACGCCGCGGATAACATCATCGCGAAGTGGAACTTCTCCGACTTCTTGCTGGCCATAACCCTTTTGCCTGCGATAGCGGGTTGCCGAAGCTACACAATAAGCGGCGAAATACTCCTTGTTCAGCCGTGACGCGAGAACTGTGGCTGCCATAACTCCAGCGGAGGGAGCCGAAAAAGCTTACGTACAGACGGTTCCCTATTTCCCTGCAGATGTGATAGAAGAGGAGGCTGGAGGATGGATGCATCGTTACAACGCTTTTTCGGATGAGTTGAAACGGGTCTTCGGCTGCAAGGTGCAGAGGCTCTCGGTTGATGCCGGATTTACCTGCCCCAACCGCGACGGCAGCCTCGGCTCGGAGGGGTGCATCTTCTGCGGCGGCAAGGGCTCCGGATCGTATGGCATCCTGCGCGGCGCCGGTGTGGCGGAACAGCTCGAACACGCCAAGGAAGTGATGGTCCGTAAGTACAAGGCTTCCCGTTTCATCGCCTACTTCCAGTCCTACTCCAACACCTACGCCCCGGTCGATCACCTCAAAGCTCTTTACGACGAAGCTCTCTCCGTCCCGGACGTGGTTGGGCTCATAGTTGGTACCAGGCCGGACTGCCTCCCCCCGGATACTCTCGATCTCCTCGCCTCATATGCCGAACGCTGCTACTTCTGGCTGGAACTGGGCCTGCAGTCGCCGCTGGACCGGACCCTTTCCGCTATCGGCAGGGGGCACGACGTCGCCTCCTTCACAACGGCGGTGGAGGAATGCAAGAAGCGGGGGATCAGGGTCTGCGCCCATGTGATCCTGGGGCTGCCGGGTGAGAGCCGGGAGGAGATGCTGGCGGGGGCCGAGTTTCTGAACGGGATCGGCGTGGACGGGGTGAAGCTTCATCTGCTCCACGTGATGCGCGGGACGAGGCTGGCGGACCAGTACCAGCAAGGAGAGGTGCGGGAAATGGATCGTGATCGGTACGTAGGATTGGTCTGCGATTACCTGGAGCGGCTGGATCCGAAGATCGTCGTGCAGCGCCTGACCGGCGACGGCAATCGCCAGGATCTGATCGCCCCGCTCTGGTCGCTGCACAAGTTCGAGGTGCTTAACTGCATCGATAACGAGTTGAAAAGAAGGGGAAGCCGGCAGGGGAGTGTGTTTAAGGGGAGAATTTCTTGATCTCGACTCCGCTCATCGCTTTGTAGTGCTTGTCATTCCCTGTTAACAGAGGAAAACCGCAGGCTACAGCAGATGCCCCAATTAAGGCGTCAGCTATCTCGACAGAATGGCTGAGATAACGTTGTTCAACAAAGAACATGGCTTTAGCTGAAATTTCCTCCGTCAAGTAGACGATCCTAGCGTTCCACCGGTGAAGGGACTGTCGCAGTTTGTATAGTTCCCTCTTATTTCGCATACCTTGGACAAGTTCCATGTAGGTAATGACGGAGATTGAGAACCCCGCTAAGCCTTCGATGAAATCGTAGGCCCTTTCATTGCCCCGCATATACCAGATCAGAACATCCGAATCGACCAGCAGCATTTAGAATCTTCCCTTTCTCAGGTTTCTCACATATGCATCAACATCGGCAGTCTCTTCACGGTCCTTCCAGATGCCAAAGAGTTCACTTTTTTCTGCTTTGCTGCCCGGTTCGGAATAAGGAACCAGTTTGGCGCAAGGTCGTCCCCGAAACGTTATGATGACCTCTTCACCCCTGTTGACGGTGTCCAATAGTTCCTTGGAGTGGAACCTGAGCTCTTTTGCTGTGGCTATCATCGTTTGTCTCCAGTCAGCTTTAGTTTACACTGCAAAATGTAAACTAAAGCTGACTGAAGGTCAATTGAAAGTGACCACCGCGGAACGGCAATAGGCTAAAACGTCTTGAGGAACTCGATCAGCGCCCGCTTGTCGGGATCGGTCAGCGGTGGCTCTTCGGCGAAGAAGCTGGTGCCGAAGTAGTGGCCGCGATTGACGACGAAATCCGGGCATTTGCTCAACGCGAACAGGTCGGGCACCAGGTTGGCGAAGACCCGGCGGTTCTTTGCTTCGTCGGGATGCACCGCCAGCTCGGCGAGGTCATGCTTCATCTTGATCAGCAGCGCGAACACCCTCTTCTCGTGCTTCAGTTTCGCCTCCCCCACTAATCCCTCTCCCTTCAGATCCAGGTTCGCCAGCAGGTTGATCGGCGTCCCCTTCGGAATCGGCCCCAGCACCAACCCGTCGTAGTCGAAGAAGGCCGGCAGCCACCGCTGCCCCGGTTCGATGAGCGGTTTCAGATAGTCGGGCAGGAATCCGGTCGCGATCCGGATGTAACTCGTCTCGGTGGTCCGATCCATCAACCCCGGCACCTTGTCCGGAAGCAGGAGGTCCTTGGCGCGTTTTTCCGGCCAGAGCATCTGCTCGATGGAATTCTGGAAGGAGTGCATCCGTCCCTCCACCGACGGCCTTGGATCGAACAGCCCCACCGAGTTGTTGAGGAGGAAGGGGGCCGACGACCAGAGGCTGGCCAGGGAAGCGGGGCGCGTGTAGCCACGCCCGCCGGCCGGCATCTTGTAGGAAAGAGGCTGCCCGTTGTACGGGTCGTAGACGGTGATGGTCCCGACTGAGGGGAGGTCCTTGTAGGTCTGCGCGGAGAAATTGTCCCAGATGTTGCCGGCGATGGCGTTGGTCGCCAGGGGGCTGCAGGCGTTGGTCTGCAGCAGGGTGACCGGCACGCGCTGATCGGTGGAGAGGAAGTTGTTGTCGAGGAAATCGGGCTGCAGCACGATGGTCCTCATCTTCGCTTTGAAATCTTCAGTTTTGGTCCATTCCCAGTACTTATTCCAGCAGGCGAGGTAATCCTTCCCGGAGCAGCCGCCGGGATCGAGTCCCGGGGCGGGCGTCGGCAGTTTGCTCGAGTGGCAACGTGCGCAGCGCTCGGCAAAGACGATCTTCCCTCGTTGCAGGGTGGCACGGTCAGTACTGAGGTATGCCGCCCCTCCCGGTGCCTCCTGCAAATGATGGGGCTTGGTCACCTTGGGGTTCAGGAAGAAGAGAGCCATGTTGGGGGTCTGCTGCTGGGTCGCTTCCCAGTACGCCGAGTTCCGGTTGGCGTCGGCGATCTTGATGGGGGTGATGGTCTGGCCGCCGACCAGGGCGCGGAAATGGAGCAGCCATTCCTCGCTGAACAGGCCGATGTTGAGGTAGACGCGGTTCAAGGCGCCCAGCACGCCGACCGAGTCGGAGCCGTCCTTGAGGACGCGCGGGGTGTAGACCGTGTCGGGGGCTTGGAAAAATTGGGTGAGCGGCCCCGATTTGATGAAGTCGTTCAGCTGCTTGTTGTTCAGGCCGCCGCCGGCAAGCGTCTCCTTGCCCCAGCGCTGGGCCATCGCCATGCGCGCACCAAAGGCGTAGACCGAGTTCATGGTGCGCGGGTTGTTGATGTTGTCGCTGGAGATGAGCGAGGTGTCCAGCGTGCCGGGTCGCGAGGTGTAGAAGAGCTGGAGCGGGAAGTTCGTCAGGTCGTGTTTCCAGGCCAGTACGCGCGAGACCCAGAAGTACTGGGCGCCCACGTTGGAGCAGATGTTCTCCCACTTCGGGTTGTTGGGATCGTCCGGCGGCTTTACCGGGCTGGGACCGACATGGCAGAAGGCGCAGGACATGGCGACGCGGTACGGCTTGATCAGCTTCTTATCGTTGTAATAGGAAGGATCGGTGTAGTAGCGCTTCGGGTCCCATCTTTTGGCCGCTGCTTCGTCGAAGTCGGGATTGGGGAAGAGGCGAAGACCGACCACCCCGGTGGCGTAGCCGTAGTAGGAACCGATGGGCAGGTTCTTGCCGCGTGCTCCGATCTTCACGCCTGGATACTTCTGCTCGTTCTCGAAGGGGTCGGCGGGGCAGGCCGGGTCGCGCGCGTCAAGCCAGAGCCCGAAACGGTTGGGATCGGGACCGGTGGCCTGCTTGAAGCAGGGCTCGTTGACCAGGCCCATGTAGTTCCAGCGGTTGGCGCGCGAGCCGGCTAGCCCGGGATAGGAGGAGATCGTTTTCAGCAGGTCGACGGTCCCCATGCTGGTGACGGAAAGGGTGTCCCAGAACTTGTCCTCGCCGCCGGTCCAGACGAGCCACATGTTGCGCCCCTTGATCTCCTCCGGCGAAAGCTGGATACCGCCGTCCATGTCGTGGAAGTAATCCTCGTCGGCGGCGGGGAAGGAAGATGCCTCCCGGCCGGCGAGGCGGGCCTCATCCTTGACATAACCGGTTTGCGGTCCTTTATTGCAGCCGATGACCGAGAGGGCGGCGATGAGGCCGCACAGAAGACAGGTACGACGAACTAGTGTCATCATCTGAAACCTCCTTTACCGGCTCTCCTCCTCCCGGAGGGGGGAGGTCGGGTGGGGGGAGCAATGTCTCAATGGAGGGGAGGCCGCGTCCTGAAATGGGAGTGAGCTCCCCCTCCCTAGCCCTCCCCCTTCGGGAGAGGGGATGTCGGACGGGTCAGTTAGCTTAGTCGGGAGAAATAGCGCAGGGCGCTCAGGCTGGGGAGGAAGAAGTAGCCTCCTCCCCGCACCGTCACAAACTGCGGCAGATCTGTCAGACGCTCGGGCAGCCCGTTTTCCTTGGGCACCGAGAAGGTGTCCGTCACCGGGTTCCCCGTGACCTTTTCCCGGTTGCCGAGCAGGGGATCGCTCTCCTCGGTCAGGGCATTGAACTTGGTGTTCATCACCCAGGCGTTCTGGACAAACTCGAACTGGCGGAGGATGTTGGCGGCAAGGCAGATAAAGTGGATGCCATGCTCGCCGGTATCCGGGACATCCGCCACCGCCTGCTCGGGAGAAAGCCCCGGTCCGTATTCCCTCCCACGCCTCAGCAGGCGATGGAAACGGGCGGAGGCCTCCACGTCATCGCGAAACGCCTTGGCCCCGAAACCCAGCGTTCGGAGCAGTTTGGCGATCAGCCCCTCCGGGTGGCCGGGCAGATCGGGGTTGCGCGGGTTGGCCCGCCGAATATGTGCGCCGAAGGGGCAACGGGTACCCCTGGGGTCGGCATCGTAGGTGAAACCGTTTTTCACGAAGTCTGCCTTGTCGACACCTTCGATGGGTGCGATGGAATGGGACACCAGCGGATCGCCGTTCATCTTCCGGCCGACCATCTTTTCCGCCAGGGCCTCCCGTGCTCTCGGATCGGAGCCGGTCTTTGCATCAAGGAAACGCCAGAAGCCGCGGACGTCCTGCTGCAGATGCCGGAACACCAGGTAGCTTCCGTTTCGCCCAAGGTCGCGTTTATCGGGTACATCTTCTGCTTCGGGGAGCAGGCCGGCTTGGGGCTGGGCAGGATCGAGCAAGGGGCGGTCGGTGTATCTGCCGTACTCATTGGGATATCCAAGCAGAAATTCGCCCAGGGAGGCCAGGTTTTCATAGGAGAGCCGGTCCTTGCCGGTAGGCAGTTGCCGCTCCCAGTCGATGGTCGGCTGGCTGATACCGTCGGCGAATCCAAACGGTTCGATCCCGTCCAGGTCGGAGGTGGTGAGACAGTCCAGCACCTCGAAGGCATCCTTCCAGGTGGCGGTTTGCAGTTGCTCCATCCAGACCTGGAGGCGGCCTGGTTGGGCGTACAACATGATCACCAGGTCCACCGTTTTGCCCGCTCCCCCCCACTGCCAGTTTTGCGGCGCGTTGGCCCCCACATCACCAAGGCGACGGGAGCGGCTTTCGTGACCAGCCATCCCGGCGAGGAACTCCGGCGAAAAGCCTCCCAAGATATCCTGCGGGACCCCCAGCGTCCGCAGCCCTTCCGCGCTGAACGCCACCTGCAGGGCAGTTTCAGGGGGAGATGACAACGTTTCCGCGGTCGAAACCGGTGCCTCGGCCAGCCAGGCGCGCGCGGCTCCGGCATGGCGGATCTTCAGCAACAGGAAGCATGCTTCGGAGAGTTTGTGATACCCGAAGCGGACGATCCCCTGGATGTCCTTGTAATCGACTGGCGATACAGTCATAGCTGCCGTCACCTCGTTCTTTCTTCCGACTCTCCCTCAACCGGCCTTCGGCCCCCCTCTCCCCTGAAGGGGTGAGGGATCAAGCTCCTGCCCACTCTCCCTCACCCCGACCCTCCCCCGGAGGGGGAGGGGGCAAGGCTACGAGTTGGCATCTCTAGAAGAGGTCGAGCCACTGCTGGATTTGCGCATCACTCATCGAGGACTTCTCCAATCCCTCTCGGATCAGCATGTTCCTGCGCTTGTCCATGGCGGTCAGGCCGGGGTGGGCGTTGTACCAGACCTGGGTCGGCAACTGGTGCCGCCGGAGATATCTCTTGAAGTTGAGCTCGTCCTTGGCGCCGTCCAGAATCAGCCAGTTGGTCCTCGGATAGCCGAGGCCGTTACTGAAGGCGAGGTTGAGCCCGAAGCCGACCTTGTTGATGAAATCATCCATGTAGCTTTCCAGGCTGCCGTCGTAGTTGCTGGCGAACAGTACCCTCTTATGGTTGTCGAGGAAGACCCAGCGGGCGAAGTGGATGGTGGTTACGCGAGCCAGCCGGCCCCGGTTGAAGACGTGCCGGGCGGCGTAATCGATCAACAGGAAGAAGAAGGCGATGGTGGAAAGCCGGAAGAAGCCGGGCTTGAGGCTCCCGAACGCGGTGAACTGGTTGGTCACCTCCCGGTCTTCCTGCGAGGCGAGTTGGTCGGCGTGGGCGGGATCGACCCTCGGCGCGATGACGGGGGCGCTTTTCTCCTGCCGGCGGAGTTCGACGAGGAAGAAGGGAAGGTAGATGAGCAGGAAGGGGAGCGCCAGCAGCAGTAGCAGCGGCACCCCGACCAGGTGGAGGAGATTCTTCACTCGCCATCCCATCGGCGTGGGCGGTCGCGGTGTCAGCACGATCCGCCCGGCGCTCCGCTCCGCGTCGACATGGCTTCTCACTGTCTCGTAAAGCTTGCGTGGCGCCAGGGTGCTCAATGACGCCTCATGCTCACGCAGGTAACGCTGAAGCGCCTGATGCAGCGCCTCCTCCTCGTCGACCTGTCGTGCAGTTCTCCCGATCCAGTTCACATAGCTGGCTGCCGGAGCCTTCTGGCGGACGATCATCCACCCCAGGAGATCGGTGGTGCCATTGAACGATTTGCAGTGCGAGAAAATCTGCCGGAGACCGTCGCCTGCCTTCTCAAGCAGTTGCTCAAGGAAATCGTGGGCATCTCCATCCACATCCCCCAGGAATACCAGGTAGAGGGGATAGTCGGGGCGCGGCAGACCGTAGACCGTGATGTCGTTGGCGGTCTCGTCGTCCAGGATGACGAAGCGCGCGAAGTGGAGATTTTCAAATCTGGCGAAGGGGACCAGCGCGTTGAAAGGATCCACTACCCCTGGCCCGCTGTTCATGGTCGCCAATAACCGCCGCAGGGCCGTTTCCTGCCTGCGGTCGATGTCGGCAACGATCATGAAGGAGGATTGGGGCATCATGGCTGGTCGAATACCTCGTCTCCGGTCGGCTCGTAGAAAGGCTCGTTGTTCATGGTGTGGCGCAACTTGGCCAGGGTCTCGTACATCCTGCGCCGCGCACGGCTCTGGTTGCCAAGCGGCCGGTGCTCCGGGATGCAGTGCCAAGGGGTGAAGGTGAGCCGCCGGTCGAAATCGAGCTGGGCCGGCGAGTCGAACTTCTGACGCGGCAGTCGCAGGGTCGCCACCGAAACCCTGGGCGAGAGCTTCTCCGGCCAGAGCACCGCCGCGTTCTCGATCGGCATCAGGAACGGGTCGGTCTGCAACTGCAGCCGCATGTCGAACTCCACGTCACCTTTGTCCAAAGCGGCAACCATGGCGTTTCTGAGGTAGTCATCCGGCGGGCGAAGCGGCAGCCTCGGGATCGGCGTGCGGTGCTGCCACTTCGGCCAGAAGGAGTACTGCATGGCCTGCCCTTCTCCCAGAAGGTAGGGAACGCAGCTGAAGTAGGGGGCCTCGAAGGGGCTCGTCTGGGTCTTGATCCACAAGGACTGCATGATCAGGTCGAGCACGTGCGGATGATGCAGGTTCAGGAAGTAGAAGATCTGTGCGTTTTTCAGGCTCTGGATCTGCAACTGGGCGTTGGCCTTGGTGTCCGGGGTGACGAAGGTCGGGGTGACCACCCCCAGGAAGTCCTGGGTGTGCTTCTCCTGGTCGGTCAGCTTGGGCCCCGGGACACCCATCAACTTGACGCTGATGCTCATGAAGCCGACGTCGTCGATATCGGGCGTGATGTAGGGGCCGGGGCCGGAGAACCTGACCCAGGCCTGGTAGGTGCGGGGCTTGGCGAAGATGCCGTGGCGGAACTGCCCGGGGAGGTTCTCGTGAACGATGAACTCGCCCTGCACGATGCCGTGCGTTTTGGTGTTGCCTCCCCGTTCGAAGCGGCCCGGCTGCCACAGCCCGCGCATCTGGACGTCGAAGCTGGAGATGATCGACTCCAGATGCGCCTCCTCGTCGGGTTGTATCCGCTCCTCGGCGAGCTTCAGTCCGTCATCCTTGCGTTGCGCGTTGATCAGCGCGGTCACCCCCCTGGCGATGGGATCGCGCAAGAGCGCGTCGAAAGCGGGACGCACGAAGGGATCCAGGCGCCTGACGACGTGGACAAAGGTCATGGAGGCGTTCGCTATCAGGTTCAGGAAGCCTGACCCCGTGTTGGCATGGGGTACTGGACGATCAGGATTTCTGCTCATGGCGAAGATCCTTGCGCTGTTCATATCCTCCCTCCCCCTAGAGGGTCGGGATGAGGGAACTCTGCGCATGCAGGCTGCCTGCCGAATGCGGGCTTCCCTCACCCGCCCTTCGGGCACCCTCTCCCGGGGGGCGAGGGGATATAATGCTCCGTGAGTTGCCGCACCCCGACGGCTATGGAACCGGCGCTGCCCTCTTACGGTCTCGAGTTGTTCCCGAACTGCAGAGAGAAATGGATGGTCCGCTCCTTGTCCCAGAACACGATGCCGAGGTAGGTGCCCGGCGCTATCTGCCGGATCTCGTCGCGTATGTGTTTGGCAACGATGGACGTTTTCGAGTAGTCCAGAACGATGCACTCCTTGTTGTCGTACCAGCTCTCCCCTTTGTAGACTTCGGCCACGATGGCGTTCACTCCGAGAGGAAGGATCCGGTTGGTGAGGGTTCCTTTTGCCGCGTTGAAGGTCTTCCCTTTCCAGCCGAAGATCTCGATGATGGAGGCGATGGTTGAGTTGAAGCTGGTGCCGGGGGCGATGATGGCGGTCCCGTCCGCTTCACCGTTGGGGATCTCGCCTGCCGGACTCTTTGAGAAAAGGTCGTCCAGTTCCTGCTGGGTCATTGCCAGAAGCTGCGATGCTGTGTAGGGCATGGTCTCTCTCCTTAAGGTGTTCAGTGTGAATGACAGCGGACAATAAACGTGTGTAAAATTAAATTAAAAATAACTATTAAACTGGATTGCGCAGATGTCAAGCGAGATATGTCAGCGGGTGTGAGTTGGCAGTGACGGAGAAGGTTTAGCTGTGAGAACAGCGGTGCGGGAGGTGGTGCTGATAGGCCAGGGGAGATGGCCGCTGTGACAGTCTGAGCTCCGTTAAAGAGTACAGCTGGAGCCGCTTTGACGGATTCAAAAAGGTATCCCTCTGTCTCCAGCATTGTCCGGTAAGGACGTGCACTAACTCAATCCCCCTCTGCCAGCTCTCCCTCTCCCTGCGGGAGAAGGCCGGGGTGAGGGGACTATCCACGAAGATGCGGGGTTTCCCTCACCCCTACCCTCCCCCGTAGGGGGAGGGAGAGTTTTTGAGTGTCCGGAAAAGGTGGATAGCCCAAAGGGGGCAGGATCAGGACGGCGGTGCGGTTGGCGCCCCTGCCGCGTCGGCCAGGATGGCCTCGGCGGCCTTCTCGCCCACCATGTACACCGAACTCATGATGAAGAAGCCAGGTATGCGCGGGAATATTGAGGCGTCCACCACCCGCAGACCTTGCACGCCGTAGACGCGGAAGTTGCTGTCGAGGACTCCCTGCTGATCCCGCGGCCCGATGGCGCAACTGCAGGAGGCATGGTGGCCCCAGGCGTGGGCGCGCACGAAATCCCTCAGTTCCTCCTCACTCTCTACCTCCTTGCCCGGCATCTCTTCCTTGGCGACCAGTCCCTGTCGCTCCAGCGGCTCGGTCAGTTTCCGGACGAAGCGGATCCCTTCCACCACCGAGTCCAGGTCTTCCTTGCCGTCCTCGGTACCCTCGTCGAAGTAGCGGAAGTTTATCTCCGGCATGTCCCGCGGGTCGCCCGAGCGCAAGGTGACCTCGCCGGCCCGGTTGTTGGTGTGCCCTTTGAGGATGGCCCAGGTCAAACAGTTGAGGTCCTTGGCGAAGAGGCTGGAATAATTGGGGTAATAACCTTCGAACCGGCCGAGGAAGGCGACGCAGAAGAGATCGGGGAGCGGCCGCTCGGGTGCTGACCGCTTGAAGAGGGCGAGCGTTGCGCCGTTGGTGATGTAGGGACCCATCCGGTACTCTTCCCATTCCCGGTACTGCGGGTCGTCGGTGGTGAAATGGGCACCGTGGAAGATGTGCCACGCCTCGAAGTTCATACGGCTGACGACGCCGACTTCGTAGCGGTCCTGCAGGTTTTTGCCGACGCCCGGAAGATCGACCTTTACCTCGATGCCGTGCCGGGTGAGCTCCTGGCGCGGCCCGATCCCCGACAGCATCAGCAACTGCGGGGTATTGAAGGCCCCGCCCGAGAGGATGACCTCACGCGAGGCATACGCTCTGCCGGGTTCGCCGGATATCTCGCTGGGCCGGCCACTGGCCCGGTACAGCCGCTCCCCTTTCAGGTATTCGACTCCGATTGCACGTCCGTTTTCATCCAGGATGACGCGGGTGGCGAGCGTGTTCAGCTCGATGCGCAGCCGCTCAGGGTATCTCTCGACCACCTCCAGGGCCCTCTCGCGCGCCCCCGCCCGACCGTGCTTCCTGGTGGAAAGCGGGATGTAGCGGATGCCGAAGGCGTTCTCCTTCACCGTCCGCCAGTCGTTAGGGTCGAGCAGCCCCTGGGCCAGCCAGCGGACCCGGTCCGCGCGGTTGCCGATGTTCTCCATGGCGGCATCGGTGGACATCAGCAGCGTCTCCAGCAGATCCGCATTGGAAAGGGGGACCATGGGGATGGCTTTTTCGGTGCTGAGCCAGCCGCTGAAGCCGTGCCGGGAAGGGTTGATGCCAACCTTGGACAGCAGGCGCTGGAAGGGGCGGTGATGGCAGTTTTCCAGACGCTGGAAGTAGTCGCGCATCCGCTCGGCACTCCAGCTGGAGTCGCCGGTGAGAGCGGCGATGCCGTCCCAGTCGGCATCGTGGGGGTAGAGGAAGAACATGGCGTTGTGGGCGGTGCAGCCTCCCAGGGTGCCGGCCCGGGGGTAGAGGACCCCCTCCACCCGTTTGCCCTGCCACTCCTCCAGGTACTTGGGGTCGCAGCGTTGCAGCTTATCGTCGCCGTAGTGGCGGACGAAGAAGTCCCACTTCATCGCCTCGTTCTCGGAGGCGAAGGGGTGGAAACAGGGGACGTCGTAGTCGGCCGGCAGGCGGTTCCGACCCGGCTCGATGGGTGCCCCGCCGGAGAGTGCGCGAGGATCGCCACCCGCCTCCAGCAGGAGCACCCTATGCCCCGCCTCGGCCAGCCGCGCCGCCACCGTCCCCCCGCCCGCGCCCGAGCCGACCACGATGTATTCGCAATCGTTTGCGCCATTCGAATAAGATGTCATAACGACTCCGGTTATGAGTTCGTATTAATACTGAGTGAGTATAACCGAATTGATAGGGGATGGCGGTGAAGTCACCTTTTACTGCGAGGACGGAGCGTGTGGGGGCGCTTTACCAGATGGTCTTCAGGTGGGGGTAGCTGCGCAGCTTGTCGTCTTTGGTGACGAGTTCTGCCCCCAGCGAAAGCGCTGTGGCGGCGATGATGCGATCGGCGGGATGGGGGTGAGGGAAATCCGGCAGCCTGACAGCCTCAACGGCAATGGCGCTGGTTATCGGCACAAAGGAAAGGAAGGGGAGAGCTTCGCAGCGACAAAGCCAGTCGCGGACATCGAGGGCGAGTTTCAGTCGCCGGCGCTCTACCAGCAGGGCGATTTCCCAGGAGCTGATAGTCGAGACACGGATGGAGCCGGCATGGAGGGCACTGTCGATTGCCGTTTTTGCAGAGGCGCTCAAGACGGAAGGATCGTTGATCCACCAGAGGAGGATGTGGGTATCCAGCACGATCACTTCAGTGCTTCCCATTCATCGACGGCAACCGGCTCAAATGGATCACGATATTCCAGGACGGTGTTGCGCAACCCCCGGAAGCACGCCTCAGGGTCCTGTGTGTAGGGGACGACTTTCAGGACGGGACGACCATGGTCGGTGATGATCAGTTCCTCCCCGGTCTGCTCTATCTTCCGGAAATATTCCAGCGAACGTGGCTTGAACTGGGATTTGGATACGGTACGCGCCATGGCACACCTCCCGTCGTTATGACCATGTTGCCATAGTCACATTTTCCCCACGACGGGTGGCGGGCTAGAACGGATATCCCAGCCCCACGAATACCGCGGGGCCCTCTTTGCCGACCCCCACGTCGATGCGGCCCACGATGTTGGGGCGGATGACGGCCCGCAGCCCCAGCCCGGGGTTGAACTGGAACGCCCTGGAGTTGGCCTCCACCAGCGAGGTCATCACGCTCCCCAGGTCGATGAAAGGGGCCATCTCCCAGTCGGCGGTCACCCCGAACAGCTCCCACCGGAACAGCCTGATCCTCTCCTCCAGGTTGAGCAGCAGGAAGCTGCTGTCGATAAAACGGTTGCGGCCGTACCCCCTGAGGGTGTTCTCGCCGCCCAAAGAGCTTCTCTCCAGGAAGGGGACGTCCTCGCCCAGGGTCTGGCTGTATTCGAACCTGGCCACGCTGATGAAGCGGGCGTCCATGAGGGGAAGGTATCCTTTCACTTCGGTGTCGTAGTGACGGTAATCGGCGCTTCCCCCCAGGGCCTGGGCATTGTTGTCGATGGAGACCTTGAGCCGGATGCCGGTGGTCGGCATGGTGTTGGAGTCCAGCGTGTTGTAAACCACGCCCAGCGACTGTGCGTGCGCCACGAAGCCGTGGACGCCGGGGACGTTGGCGAACCGGGGGAGGATGTAGGGGACGCTGGTGACCGCGCCGGGATCGATGTCCACGATCCTCAGGCGCTCGCCGAACACGACCTGGGTATGGTCGAAGGGGAGAGGATAGCCGGCCGTGACGGTGAAGCCGGTTTCCTGGTCGGCGTAGTTGGTCTCCATCTGCTTCTTGCTGTCCTGGAAGCCGTAGAAGCGGGCGGAGCCGTCGGCGAAGGTGTAGAGGAAGGCGTTCAGCTCCAGCTTCTTGTCCATCAGGGTCTGGTCGCGCAGCCTCAGCTCGTAATCGAAGTTGATCTTGGCCGACTGCGAGATGTTCCACTCGTAGCTGCGGTCGCGGGAGGGATAGTACGCCCCGTAGACGGTGCCGGTGGTGCCGTAGAGGTCGTTGTAGTTGACCTGGGGCGCGAGCAGCGTGCAGACCTCGTCCTTGTCGTTGTGGAGCAGGAAGGCGGCCAGCGCGCCGTAGGTGATCCCCTCGTTGGGATTGGCGGAGATGGCGGGGAGCGGGATGGTCACCACTTTCACGTTCTGCTCGGAGAGCGGCGAGATGGGGACACTGCCGGGGGGGAGATAGCTGGTGCAGCCGGTCAAGAGGGCGACCAGCAGCATGCATGTTACGAGGAGCCTGGCGAGCATGAAGTCACATCCAAAAAATTGAAAGAACATAGCGGGTTGCGGAGGTTTTGACAACAAAAAAATGCCACTGGTACTGGTCTCAACGGGGTGGTAACCTGCGTCGCCCAGGTCAAAATGTTGACTCGTATCGGTTAAAATGACGTGTGCGGCCTCCCGCATCCCTCCAGCTCACCCCTCCCGGAACTCTCATCTCCCCGCTCATCCCCGCTGCACCTTGGCGGCCCCGGCCTTTCCCGGAGGATGGCATACCGGTTGCACTACCTGCCACAGCAAAACCCACTTTTGGCGAGGAAGCTATCCGTATGTCCACAACCGCAGCGCATACCCTGACGGCCCCGGCCGGCAGAAATTCGGATATCTACCTGGCGGTAGCCCTGATCGGCATACTGTCCCTGATGATCATCCCGCTGCCGGCGTTTCTGCTCGACCTCTTCCTGGCGGCCAACATCACCATGGCCCTGGTCATCCTGCTGGTCTGCCTCTACACCATCCAGCCGCTCGACTTCTCGGTCTTCCCGTCCATCCTCTTGGTCACCACGCTCTTCAGGCTGGCCCTGAACATCGCCTCCACCCGTCTCATCCTTTTGCACGGCAACGAGGGGACCGAGGCGGCGGGCGGGGTGATCAAGGCCTTCGGGCAGTTCGTGGTGGGCGGCAACTACGTGGTGGGCGCGGTCATCTTCCTGATCCTGGTGATCATCAACTTCGTGGTCATCACCAAGGGCGCCGGGCGCGTCGCCGAGGTGGCCGCCAGGTTCACCCTGGACGCCATGCCCGGCAAGCAGATGGCGATCGACGCCGACCTCTCCAACGGGCTATTGACCGACAAGGAGGCCAAGCTCCGCAGGAAGAACATCGCCCGCGAGGCCGACTTCTACGGCTCCATGGACGGTGCCTCCAAGTTCGTGCGCGGGGACGCGGTGGCCGGCATCATGATCATGCTGGTCAACATCGTGGGGGGCTTCGTGATCGGGGTCTGGCAGAAGGGGATGCCGCTCACCGACGCCCTCTCCAACTACACGCTTTTGACCATCGGCGAGGGGCTGGTCGCCCAGGTGCCGGCGCTCATCATCTCCACCGCGGCCGGCGTCATCGTGACCCGATCGGCTGACGAGAACAACTTCGGCCACGAGATCGCCGGCCAGCTATTGAACTACCCGAAGGCCTTCATGGTGGCCTCCGGCGTGCTCTTCCTGTTCGCCATCATCCCGGGGCTTCCCCACTTCGCCTTCCTGCTTCTCTCCGGCATCGCCTACCTGGTCTCCAAGCTGGCGGTCGAGAAGAAGGTGGAGCAGGTGGAGGAGGCGGCCGCGGCGCAGGTGGCCGACGAGGAGCTGGACCAGATCAGCTCGATCAGGCCCCTGGACATGCTGGAGCTGGAGGTGGGCTACGGCCTGGTCCCCATGGTGGACGCCAACCAGCAGGGGGAGCTTTTGGACCGCATCCGCTCCATCAGGAAGCAGGTGGCGGACCGCATGGGCTTCATCGTTCCCCCCATCCACATCCACGACAACCTGCAGCTGAAGCCCTACGAGTACAACATCCTGATCAACGGCGCCAAAGTGGGGGGCGGCGAGCTCTCCGGGCAGTACCTGGCCATGGACTCTGGCGGGGCCACCGGCCAGTTGGACGGCATCCGCACCACCGAGCCGGTCTTCGGGCTCCCCGCCATCTGGATCAAGGGGAAAGAGCGGGAGCGCGCCCAGGTGTCGGGTTACACGGTGGTGGACAACACCACCATCCTGGCTACCCACATCAGCGAGATCATCAAGAAACACGCCCACGAGCTGGTGGGGCGCCAGGAGCTGCAGCAGCTTTTGGACGGCATCGCCGCCACCCTCCCCAAGGTGGTGGAGGAGCTGGTTCCCTCGCTGCTTTCCCTGGGCACCGTGCTGCGGGTGGTCAAGAACCTGTTGAAGGAGAACGTCTCCATCCGCGACCTCCGCTCCATCCTGGAGACCCTGGCCGACTACGGCGGGGTCACCAAGGACCCCGACATGCTGACCGAGTTCGTGCGGCAGAGCCTGGGGCGCTACATCGTGGAGCAGTACAAGCGCGAGGACGACACCCTCTGCGTGCTTACCATGGAGCGCGAGGTCGAGGAGACCGTGGCCGACGCGGTGCAGCTCTCCGAGCAGGGGAGCTACCTGGCCATCGACCCCCACCAGGCCCAGCGCATCCTGCAGGCCATCAGGCGCAACGCCGAGCAGTTCGACTCGGCGGGCTCGCTGCCGGTCTTGATGGCATCGCCGACTATCCGGCGCCATGTCAAGAAGCTGACTGAACGCTACCTGCCCAACCTCGCGGTGATCTCCCACAACGAGATCCCGCCCAACATTAAAATCCAATCTCTAGCGCCCTCTGCAGGAAGGACTCCGCTTCCTCCGGCTGGCCGACTCCGACCGAGATGATGCCCAGGTTGAGCAGCGTCTCCACGTCGCGGGGATCTTTCCGGTGCAGTTCCAGGTAGATGCCGATGGCCTCGTTGACCTCGCCCGTCTCCACGTACAGCATGTCGGCAAGGTTCTTCTGATAGGTGCTCTCCTCCGGGCTCAGCTCTACCGCGCGGCGATAATGGCTAAGCGATCTCTCCTTCTCTCCCAGGCGGTAATAGGTGGCGGCCAGGTCGTTGTGGGCCACGGCGTGCCCGGGGTAGCACTCCAGGTGCCTCTCCAGCGCCTGCGCGGCCTGCTGCTGGTCATCTCCGTTCACCATGTGCTGGAGTTGCAGGTACGCCTCGTCCGCGTTCTGCTCGGGTGTGGGCTGCGGCATGGATATCTTCGCCGGCTGGGGAGCGGCGGCTTGCTGCGGCGGGGCCTCCCGGTGCTGGTGCTGTGCTGCCGCCGTCGCGCTGTGCTGTCCGGTTTCCCCTGCGAAGAGCTGCAGTCCGGTGAAGGAAGGAACGTGCAGCATCGAGAAGCGGGCGGCCGTCCTCAGCATCAGGTCGTGCAGCCCGTCGTCGGTCGCGGCGAACCCTCCCACCGTGTCATGGAGTTCTCTGCGCCACATCGGGTGCGGGGCCACCTCGGAAGCCCGGGCAAGCTGCTGCTGGTTGTAATCCGGCCACATCATCTTCCCGTAACTGGTGTGGTTGGCGAAGCACTCGTGGGGGACGGTGGTGAAGCAGGTATCCCCGTAAGCCATCATCGCCTCCGGATGCTGCTCCAGCGCTGCCGACAACAGCCGGTAGGCATCCTCGCTCATCCGGTCAGCGGCGTCGAGAACGGTGATGAAACGGCCGGACGCCATCCTCACCGCCAGGTCGACCCCCGCATGTCGCCCGTGGGCTGCGGCGATTCTCAGGGAGATCACGTTGCGGTGGCTGCGCTGGAAATCGGCGACGATGGCGCTCTCCGCCTGCTCCGAGGCCTGATCGA
>NZ_DATFBA010000019.1:0-21490 GCF_035254065.1 Geomonas sp. | reverse complement strand
CAACGGTTCCCCCTGCCCCGGCTCTTTAGAGTCCTTCCTTCCTGGGGGCGGGGACTTTTCCACCACCAACAGGACAGAGAGCACAACCTGCCGCCTCTATTGAGGAACTGTTGGATAAGAAACGAGGTTTATCGTGAAAGGTATTTGGGCAGCCAGGTTGCGCCACTGCCTGCACCGGCACGGCACGTTAGATAGGAGTGGTTATGAGTCGAGGGTCAATCCTGCTGGTCGATGACGACCTTCATTCTCTGCGCATCCTCAGCATGATGCTGGAGAGCAGGGGGTACCGCGTCCGGGCAGTGTCTGATGGCACGCAGGCCCTGGAAATGATGAAGCTTGATCGCTTCGGCATGCTGATTACCGATTTCGAGATGCCGAGGATGAGCGGTGTCGAATTGGCGATTGAGGTGAGAGCCCAGCATCCGGATATGCAGGTCGTGATGGTGACCGGAAGCAATCTGCAGGATATCATCGTGCCGGCGGTGCAGGCTGGGGTATCGGCGATAATTCGGAAGCCGCTTGATTTTGCCGAACTTATGGACGTGCTCGGGCCTTCCCTACCGGCCCCGGCCACGCCTGGGTAACAAGGGGAGCGGCCCAGCCTGCTCGTGCAACAGCGCTAGGCGAAATGGCCAACGTTTCCGGACCCCTCCTCTCTTCCTGAGAGAAACCGGAGCACGTTGTAGAGGTTGGTCAGTCTTTTCTCCAAAACTTCCTTTTTCTGCGGGTCTGCGATGGTCCTGTATTGTTGATGCAGCTCCTTTACATGCTCTTGAACTATGCGCAGGGGGTTGATTCCTTTACCTTTCATCTATCCCTCCTCACTATATCGCTGGAAAGAAATCACGACTCTGCCGACGAACCAGTGAGGGCCGCGCTGGCGGCCCTCACAACCCTCGCTGGTTCAGGATACCGGCACCCGGTAACCCGCGTGCCGTCCTTGCTCCGGCTTGGGCAGCCGGATGGTGAGGACCCCGTGTTTGAGGTCCGCATTGACGGTACCGCTGTCGACCTCATAAGGCAATTGCACTGTTCTGGAGAAGCTGCCGTATCGGCATTCTGAAAAAAGGAACCCATCACCTCCTTTCCGTTCCTGGACGACTTTCTTCTCTCCTCGTATGGTCGGCCGTCTGCCGAGAAGCTCGACGGAGAACTCATCTTTCTTCAGTCCCGGCACTTCTGCCCTGACAACCAGTTCATCAGCTGTTTCCTGCATGTCGAGCAGCGGGCCGCCGATCCGCTGCATGAAGGCGGGGAGGGTGTCGGCCGTCATCCCCTCCGGAGAAGTCTCCTCCGTTTCCAGGGGATGAGATTCGCCAGCGCTTGGCCGACTTTCTCCTGTACCGGCTCCAGTACCTCCCTCCACTTTTCGGGCAACAGGTTTGACATGGTGATCACCTCCTAGCACTTCTCTTACCCGACCTGTACGGCGATCCGTCTCGGTTTGGCCGCCTCCGCCTTCGGTATCCGGATGGTAAGGATGCCGTTGACGTAGTCGGCCCGGGCTTTCTCATGGTCCAGGCTCTCCGGAATGGTGAACTGGCGGTAGTAGTTGTCCAGTTCGAACTCGCGGTGGACGAAGGTACCGGAGAGTTGGTGACGGGCCGGTGCGCTGATGGTGAGGATTCCTTTTTCTATGTGCAGGTTGACCGATTCCTTGGTCGTCCCCGGGAGGTCCGCCGTCAGGACCAGGCTTTCTTCATCCTCGATGATGTTCACCGCCGGGCGGATGAAGCGCTCGTTGGACCGGGTATCTTCACGGGTCTGCACATTGCCTTGCTCGTTGGTTGCGGTCAAGCTGTTCGCTGACATGGTTTTTACCTCCTTTCCGTGTCGTGTCTTCCCTGTCAGGAGACGATCAGGTCGATCTTTTTCGGTTTGGCGTGTTCCGCCTTGGCCATGGTCACAAGCATGATGCCGTCCTTATAGTTGGCGGTGATCCTGTCGGGATCGATGTCGACGGGCAGTTCGATGGTGCGGGAGAATCTGCCTGAGCCGAGCTCGGAGCGGTGCACGATCTGGCCCCGCCTCTCGGCGAACGGTTTGCGCTCACCGCTGATGGTCAGCGTGTTGCGCAGCACGCTTAGCTCGATCTCCTTGGCGTCGACGCCGGGCACCATGGCTTCCACGTAGAAATTCCCCTCGTCCTCGCTGAAGTTGACCAGCGGGAAACGGCGCGCGGTCACCGGCGAAAGGAATGTCGGCCCAAATGGGCGACCGAAACCAGCGCCACTGAAGGCATCATCGAGTTCCCTTCTGAGGCTGTCGAGTTCTTTGAATACATCCCAGGTTGCCATGTGAGTTACCTCCTTTCGAGTAGTGATTACTGATCGAAAAATAAGTACGCACTTTTTCGGTGTCAAGGGGGGGAGCTGCAACATGCTGCACATTTTGCTGGCTTAGCAATATTAACTAATTACCGTGCTTGATTGCCGTAACTGGCTCATCCCTGTTCATGGTGACCAGGACTCCCCGCATGCTGTTCAGCCTGGATGCAGCAATGTCATAGGTATCCCCGGGGCCGCTTGGGAATCCGGATCAGGTGAGGGCAACCAACCTGTAGTGGTGGCCTTGTATTGAGCATGATCCATGTTAAAGTCCCCTAATCGTACAGGGCCTGAACAGATCATTCCCACAACAAAGGAGGAATTCATGCCACAGAAAGCGTTCGAAATCTTGAAGCGGGACCATCGGCAGGCGGAAAAGTTGATGACGCAGATAGCCGAGGGGGGGCAGGAGCAAAGGCAGGACCTCTTCGAAACCCTGCGGGATGCCCTGCAAAAGCACATGCAGATGGAGGAAAAGCTTTTTTACCCGGAGGTGAAGAAAATCAGTGAATTGAAGGACCTGGCCAGTGACGCCATCGAGGAGCACGAGAAGACCAAGAAATTCCTCTCGGAACTGGAGAATATGCACATCACCACCAAGGAGTGGCTAAAGAGCTTCACCAAGATGCAGGAAGGGGTGTTGCATCATGTCCAGGATGAGGAGAAAAAGGTATTCCCGGGCTGCACCAAGTACATGCAGCCGCAGTTGCTGCAGCAGATCGGCGAAAAGGTGACCGAGATGAAGGAGCGGACGGCATCGGGCAGAAAGTAGCCGCTCGCCGGGAGTTGGCTGAAAGCCCAAGGGAGAACGTTTCTCTTGGGCTTTTCTGTTTCCAGGGGAGATGGCTCCGCAGGCATAGACGGAGCCGGCAGATGGTTCAAGCCGTGTAACGACAGTTAAGCGGCTTTTTGGCGTCCAGTCACCGAGGAATGGAGCAATTTTCAGTGACCGCTGAGGCCATGCATGGTATTTTGCGTCTGCTTCTCGATACTCTCCGAATTCACCCAGGTGGACCGCCGCGTGGCAGAGCTGTCAGATTATACGATTGGCGACCGGGAGACCATCGCCGACGAGGATGCCGAACTGGTGGCTTCCTGGCTAAGCGGTGAGCTTTCGGCTTTCGAGCTGCTCGTGCGCAAGCACCAGAAGCGGTTACTCAATATCGCTTTTCGGATAACGGGCGATTACGAGGATGCCTGTGAAGTGGTGCAGGATTCCTTCCTCGCCGCCTACCGGGGGATCGCCTCCTTCCGGAGGGAGTCCAGGTTCTCCACCTGGCTGACGAGCATCGCCATCAACCTGTCGAGGAACCGGCTCCAGCAGGCCGGGAGACACAACAATTTTTCCTCGGTCGATGCGCCGACACCTGGTGAGGGCGGTGTTCATCATGAGCAGAGGTCGCCTGCCCCGTCTCCCCTGGAGAGGTTGGAGCGACTCGACCTGCATGAGAAGCTGGAAGGGTGTATAAAGGCCCTGGCCTCCGAGTTCCGCGAGGTCATCGTGCTACGGGACATGCAGGACTTTTCCTACGACGAGATGTGCGCCACACTCCAGGTCCGGGAAGGGACGATCAAGTCCCGCCTGTTCAGGGCCCGGGAGGCGGTGAAGGGATGCCTGAAACGGGCGGTGGGTGAGCTGTGATGGAGCACACTGAGATAAGGCGCAAGCTGTCCGATTTTCTGGACGATGCGGTCACCGACGCGGAGAGGAGGGCGATCGAGGCGCACCTGGCGGAGTGCGAGCAGTGTCGTAAGGCGCTGGCCGAGCTGGGGAAGACCATCGCCCTTGTGAAGGCACTCCCTGAGGTGGAGCCACCCCCCTGGATGACCGCAAAGATCATGGCGAAGGTGGGTGACGAGGCTGCCCGACCGAGCCTGTGGCGCCGCCTCTTCCTGCCGCTCCACGTGAAGCTGCCGGTGGAGGCTTTTGCCATCCTTTTCATCTGCATCATGGGCTATTACCTCGCCCGCAATAACGCCCATCTGGCGTCGCCGTCAGCCCCGCTTCCCGCCAGCGAGGAGTCGGCCCGGCCTGCTGAGGCTCCGGCTGCTCCAGTTCCTGCTCCTGCTCCTGCTCCTGCGGCTGCACCTGCGCCTGCGCCTGCCCCGGCTGCCAGGAAAGTCCCGGTGGGCGCCGGTCAACCAAAATATCTTCACCCCGCACCTCGCCAGGCGGCGCCTCAACCGAAGCCTGTGATACCGTCGGCTGCACAAGAGGCGGCCGCTTCAAAACCTCCGCTTCCTGCACCGGCGCCTCCTTCCGAGGCCCCCGCTGCCCCGGCAGCCGTTCAGCGCACAGCACGCTCCCATGCGCCCTCTTTTGACGCGTCCGTTTCGCAGGCTCCCCTTTCTCTGATGGGCACGCTTGCCCCGGAAACTGACGCCCCCACCCCCGAGGGGCACCAGCACCGGGCAGCTGCGAAGAAGGGGGCCGAGCAGCTGAAGGCCAACGAGCAGTATGAGCGGGGCTCTTCGGAAGCGTCACGGCAGAAGGGAGGAGCCGCGCTGTCCCGGCAGGCGGTGCCACCGGGGAGGGCCGACGCCGAAGCCTCTCTCCCCGGCTTTCTGCAGGAAGAAAGCGGGCAGGCGGGGATGGTCCCCACTGCCGCAGGGCTGGAGATTGCACTTACGGTGAGCGATCCTGTGGCCGCCGTTGACTCCGTCGAGCCGGCCGTCATTCGCTGTGGCGGCACCATCGTCAAGCGTTCCTACGAAGCGTTGCACCATCGCCTGGTGGTGCGCGTGGAAGCGGCTAAACTCTCCTCCCTCTCAAAACTGCTCGCCAAGATCGGCACCATACAGAAATCTCCACCGCCAAGGGATGAAGAGGCAACGACGGTGGAGGTTACTATAAGCTGGTAACGCGACAGTTGTCCTGGTGCTGGCGACCAGCCACCTCACCGGTGGCGGCGAGGTGGGTACTCTTCACCCAGGGGCGCTACCGATGAGGCTCTCCTCTTTCGAGAGCAGAAAGATTGCAAGTTGTCAAAGATGTTCGTGGATGCCAATATACCAGTCGGTGCGGCCGTTCGCAGTTTCCGGAAAAAGCCAGACGGAATCGGAGAAACTTTGAAGAACATCGCCATAGTGACGCCGAGTTACCTGATCAAGAAGAAGAGCGATCACGACAAGGGAATCAGGCAGCTCGAAAAGCAGGGATACCGGGTGCTGAATCCGGAGTTTGTACGGAAACTTCCGACGCCGCAGGCGAAGGCTGAGCAGTTACACGCAGCGTTCAGCGATCCCAATGTCGACATCGTATTGGCGCAGCGAGGGGGCTACAGCGCCATGAAGGTGCTTCCCCATCTCGACTTCGAGCTGATCGGCAAGCACCCGAAAATCCTGGCGGGCTTCAGCGACCTGACCGCGCTGCTCAATCCAATTTACGACCGTACCGGCCTGGTGACGCTGCACGCCCCCATGGTGATCAACCTGCATGATCCTACCGAGTTCACCCTGAAATCCTTTCAGAACGCACTGCAGGGTTTTCCCGAAAAGAACCTGTTCCGGGGGGCGCCGGTCAAGGTCTACCATCACGGCAAGGCCAGCGGCGTACTCAAGGGCGGCAATCTGACAACCATGAGCGCCCTCATCGATACTGACTGGGATGTAAATCTGGAGGGGGCGATCGTGTTTCTCGAAGACGTGGATGAAAAGCTGTACCGCGTGGATCGCTACCTGACGCAGTGGATCCTGGCCGGGAAATTCAGCGGGGTGCAGGCGCTGATACTCGGCGATTTCGGCCTCAAAAGCCGTGCGGTTTACCATATCCTCGCCTCGCAGATGGAAATCAGCATACCGGTGGTGCACTGTCCTTTCATCGGGCATGTCCTCAACATGATAACGCTGCCGATAGGCGCCGGCGTCGAGATCGATACGAACAAAAAGTCGCTGGTGATAACCTCGATCGCCACTCCGGGGGGTGTTGGGTGAACATAATCTGGCTCCTGTTGATCTGCATCAGCATCGTATCCGCCATCTTTACCGGCAACCTCGAGCCCTTCACCAAGGCCATTTTCGATGGCGCCAAGGCTGCGGTGGAGGTATCTCTTTTCCTTTTGGGGATCATCTCGGTCTGGATGGGGATCACCAGGATACTGGAAGATTCCGGGCTGATCTACCGCATCGCCCACGTTTTCAAGCCGGTTGTCGGCAGGCTGTTCCCGCAGGTGCCCGGTGATCATCCTGCCATCTCGGCTATCACGCTGAACCTCTTGGCCAACATGTTCGGCCTTGGCAATGCCGCGACCCCTTTGGGGATCAAGGCGATGCAGGAGCTTGGCGAGCTCAACGGACACAGTGAGACCATCTCCTTCGAGATGATGGTCTTCATGGTGGTCAATACCGCGAGCATCCAGCTGGTGCCCTTCTCGCTGATAGGGATCCTGGCGAGCTTCCACGCGAAGAACCCGGCGGCCATCGTGCTCCCGGTCATGGTGGCTACCGTCATCCACGCCTGCTCCGCGCTCTTGGTGCTCTTCGGATTCCGGAGGGTCCTGAAATGATCGATTCCATCAGCTACCTTTCCCTGCTCATCACCCCCCTGTTCATCCTGGGCGCGGTGCTCTACGGTTTCTTCAGAAAAGTCCGCGTCTACGACTCTTTTGTGGCCGGCGCCAAGGAGGGGCCGCGCGTCGTCCTGAACATTTTTCCGTACCTGCTCGCCATTTTGGTGGCGATCAAGGGGTTTCAGGCCTCCGGCGCCTTCGACTTTTTGAAGAACGGCTTCTACCAGCTGTTCTCCTTCCTCGACATCCCCATTGAGGTGATCTCGATTTCCTTCATCAAGCCGCTGTCCGGAAGCGCTTCCACCGCCATGTTTACCGACATCGTCAAGACCACCGGGCCCGACTCCATGGCCACCAAGATGAGCGCGGTGATCATCGGGAGCGCCGAGACGACCTTTTACGTGCTGGCCGTCTACCTTGGCGCGGTGAACATCAAAAACAGCCGCTACCTGGTCCCGGTCTGCCTGATCGGCGATGTCATCGGGGTGGTGGTGGCGATCATGGCAGCGAGGTATCTCTACCACTGATGTGCAGGGTAACCCCTTTGAAAGTACAGGGCAGAGATGAAACCTGAACACGATTAAATATTTATGGTATTTAATCCCGGACGATGGTATAAGCAAAAACTCAGTCGGTTATTCCTCCAGCTCGTCAGGCCACATCGCTTGCTCCGCCCGGCTCAGGGGCTATTGCTTTGCCAGAGCGCCATCGAAAAGGAAACGCGTACCCATGAAAAATGTCCTGATTGCCACCATTTTCTTCCTGGTCGCCTGCCTCACCGGATGTGGCGCTGATTGGTTTCCGGGTGCCTCCCCTGTCGTAATGATCACGACCACCACCTTGCCAAACGCAGCCATCAATACCGCCTATTCCCAAACCCTGACAGCCAACGGCGGAACGGCGCCCTACACCTGGACTGTTGCCAGCGGGAGCACGCTGCCAGCCGGCCTGACGCTCAGCAGCACCGGTGTCCTTTCCGGGACTCCCACCACCGCCGGCACCTTCACGTTCTCCGTTACCGTGACCGACTCGTCGACCCCCGCAACCACCAGCACACAGAGTCTTTCCCTGGTGGTGAGCAGTACGTCTACCATCACACTGGCTCCCGCATCGTCGGCTATCATAGCTTCCGGCCAGAGTATCATAGTACCTTCCGGCACCACGTTCACTCCTCCCAACGGGGTGGCGACCTTAATAACCGGCAGTATCCAGGTGCCAGCCGGTTCCGTGTTGCTCGCTCCGGCAACCGCCAATACCGCGGTCACTTTTACCGTCACTGGAGTGTAGGGCGCACGGCGCCAGGGTCTTCCCCAGGTTTTCACCAGGCCTGGCTGATGGGTAATAGGACCGGGAAACGGTGGGGCGGTCTTGACCTACAGGACAAAAAGAAAGAGGGCAGTGGTTACCAGGATCAACAAGCGCTGGCAGTAGAAGGTGCCGGTTGCCGGGATGTCCAGCTTCCGGAGCTTGCCGAGGGTGTGCCAGGAGAAGGCTCCGGCGGCCAGGATCAGCGGGTAGAACAGAAGGCGCAGCGTCCCCAGTTCCGGGGTGAGGAGCGCCGGGTCGAGCAGGGTATCCAACCTCGAAAGGACCAGCAGTTCAGGGACCAGCCGCGCCCCGTACTCCACCAGCGGCCGGAAGTAGAGCATGAAGAGACCGACCGCCGCAAGTGGCAGGTAGGCCAGTCCGCAACTGGCGAAGACCCTCCTCCAGCGCAGGGGGCGGCCGGGGAGGCAGCCGGCCAGCACCAGGGAGGGATACCCCACCAGCACCGCCAGGGCAACTAGATACTCATGGAGCCCCCACAGCGGGGCCCGCTCCACCCCGCCGCCAACACCCACCACCAGCGATACCCCCTTCAAGGCCAGTACCACCGCCACCAGCGTCACACAGAGCAGCGCATCACCGGTCGCATGCCGGGTGCGTCCCAGCAACCCCGAGGAGGGGTGACGCAGGTCGAGCTGCATGGAGCGGTGCGGGCAGTTGCGCAGGCACTGCATGCAGAGCACGCAGTGGTCCGAGCCGTCCAGGCCCGACGGGTGCAGCCCCATCGGGCAACCCTTTTCCTTTACGCATTCCTCTACCCGGCACCTGCTCAGGCAGACGGTGTGATTGCTGTGCATCTCCAGCAGGGAGATGCGCGCCACCAGCCCCACCACCCGCCCGAGCGGACAGAGGAACTTGCACCAGCCGCGACGCCCCAAAAGCAGGTCGCCCAGCACCGTCGCCGCCAGTATTCCTCCCAGCAGAACTCCGGTCGTCCGCGGACGTGCCAGCATCCCGACCCCCTGTTCCAGGAGCAGGATGGCGATGAGGCCGGCGAAGCTGAAGGCGGCCCCCCAACTGCGCAGACGGCGCCCCCGCCGGTGCACGGCGTCCCCTGACCTCCCCAGCAGCGAGCCGATCGCCTCCAGCGGGCAGATGCCGCACCAGCCGCGGGCGAAGAAGAAGGTGGCCATCACCAGCGCGGGCCAGCCCAGGGTCCAGGCCGCCAGGTTGGCAGGGTTATCCTCGCCGGGTCCCCACAGGAGAAAGAGGAGCAGCGCCAGGAAGAGGGCGACGCTGACCCAGCGCAGCTTTCCGTGCAGGGTAGGGGAGTGCGCGAGCCGCTCCACCGTGGGGAGCCCCAGCAGGTTGAAGCGACCCTCGCCGGCCTGCTGGCCCTGCAGGGAGATGTGCTCGGGATGGATCTCCCCCTCGCCGCAGACCAGCACCGCGCGGCTCAGCACCTGGTACAGTTCGGTGCCGTTCAGGGGCCAGTCGTGTTCCACCAGCAGGTTGAGCGCGTCCTGGGAGAGCCGGGGCACCTTGGTCCGGTGCTTGGCGCAGACGGTGCGCAAAAGCTCCCGGGCCACCCCCGGGAGGTCCTTTCTGCGCTCCCGGAAGGGTAGCAGGTGCACCGTTTCGCGGCTCAGCCTCGCGTAGAGGTCGGGGTGGAACTGCCCCGCCTGGGCCAAAAGGTGCAGCGGCTTGCCGCTGCTGGCGATGATCCTGACCCGGGAGCTGCGGGCGCGGCTGTCCCATCCCCGCCTGAATTCGCCGGTCTTCAGGAAGCTCGCCAGCTCTTCCTGCACCTGTGGCGCCAGCCGGTCTACGTGCCGCAGGATCAGGTCGCCCCCGTCGGCCATCTCGACCATCCCCCTTCTGCTCCGGTGCGAGGAGCCGTCCGGAAGGGAGGCGGTACCGAAGAGCGCGTTCTGCTGCGCGAGAGCCAGCTCCCCCGCCGGACCGGGATCGGCAAGGCTCTCACCGGCCGTAAAGGTCACCGGCGGCGCCCCGCAGTCCAGAAAGAGCACGGGGCCGGCGGAGATGGAGTGCTCGTGGATCAGCCGGGCGGCCAGATCCTTCCAGGTCCCCGGTTCCCCGACGATCAGCACGTCCCGGCGGCTGGCGCCCACGGTGGCCAGGCGCTGGTTGATCTCCCGCACCCACGGTGAGTTGCCCGGATAACGGTCGTACTCAGGGAAGAGCCGGCTGCCGATGATGGAGCTCATCAACTCGCGGTGCTCGCTCTCCTCGCGCCGGTGACGTTGCGCCCAGCTGCCGAGCTGTCCGGCGAGGATGCGGCAGAGATTGGCGTAGAGTGTCGGTATCTCCCCCAGCAGTTGCTCGAAATCCTCCCGGGAGAGCCGGGCGGCCCGCAGCAGCGAGATGGCCCGCACATCAGCGGTGCGCCTCTGTCCGGTCAGCATGGTGCGCTCGCCGATCAGCCGTCCCGGGCCCAGCTCGGTCAGGTTGATCACCTGCTCCTCGTCTGCCGGAAGTTCTACCCGCGCCCGACCTTCCAGGATGATGAAGAGTTCCTGGGGGGGCAGGTCCCTGGTCAGCACCAGTTCACCCTCGGCAAACTCGCGCTCCTGCAGGCGGTTGACGATGAGTGCCATTTCGCCGGGGAGCAGGCCTGAGAAAAGGGGTATGTCGTTGAGGTGGCTGAGATCCATAGAATCAGGGATGTTAGCCGATATCGCGCCCCAGGTCCAAACTGTATACTTTTCCGGGGCAGGAAAAAAAGTGGTTGACAGCATGGCTGCGAGGATTTAGTTTTATATTAAACTATATGACATTGAGCTACGAGAGAGACCATGACTAACACGAACCCCACCTACCTCGCCCTCAACACCTACACCAAGCTGATGAGGGCTGCCGAATCGGTCACCAGCCGGACCAGCCGGGTGATGTCGGCCGCCAATCTGACCCTGAGCCAGTTCGGCGTGCTGGAGGCTCTCTACCACAAGGGACCGCTTTGCCAGCGGGACATCGCGGCCAAGATCCTCAAGAGTACCGGCAACATCACCATGGTGATCGACAACCTCGAGAAAAGCGGCCTGGTGCAAAGGGTGCGCGACAACGAAGACCGCCGCTTCCTGACCGTCCATCTCACCGAGCAGGGAAGGGAACTGATCACCAGGGCCTTTGCAGAGGTGGAAGCGGCCATTGTCAACGATATGTCAGTCCTCAGTGAAACGGAGCAGGAAGCTCTGGGAGCACTGTGCAAGAAACTGGGATTGAAAGGAGGAACGACCGGAAAAGTCTGAGCGGAAAAAAATTTGCCGGACAAGTTCAACGTTAAACTATCCAACGTCCATCGAAAGGAGAAACACCATGAAACGCTTCGTTACTTTGCTTGCCACCCTGACAGCCCTCTCCGTACCGGCTATGGCACTCGCCTCCACCTGGAACCTGGACCCGGACCACTCCAACGTCGGCTTCAAGGTCCGCCACCTGATGGTCTCCAACGTGAAGGGGAACTTCGACAAGTTCTCCGGGACCATCAACATCGACGACAAGGACATCACCAAGTCCAGCGTGCAGGTCAGCATCGACACCAACTCCATCAACACCAACGTGCAAAAGCGTGACGATCATCTGCGCAGCCCCGATTTCTTCGATGTCGCCAAATACCCGACCATGACCTTTGTTTCCAAGAAAGTGGTCAAGGCTGGCAAGGACAAGCTGAAAGTGACCGGCAATCTCACCCTGCACGGCGTCACCAAGGAGGTGGTGCTCGAGGTGGAAGGCCCCTCCGCTGACACTAAGGACCCGTGGGGGAACATCCGCAAAGGTGCCACCGCTACTGCCAAGATCAACCGCAAGGACTTCGGGCTGGTCTGGAACAAGGCCCTGGAAACCGGCGGGGTGGCGGTAGGCGAGGAGGTCACCATCATTCTGGAAGCGGAGATGGTCAGGAAGTAACAGCTCTGCAGGGGGCCGGGAGGCAGCAGACTCCTCCCGGCCGGTTTTTAGCACCCTTCCGGCAGGTTCCGAAGAGGTTTCCGGCGGGATGGCGGTCGCTTGGCACGACCAAAGGGGACGATCATGGCCACTACCTTTCCAGCGCTCTTTGTCTCACACGGGGCCCCCAGCCTCATCTTGGAGGAATCCCCGAGCCGTGACTTCCTCAAGCGGCTGGGGAGCGAGATCGGCAGGCCCAGGGGGATCGTTTCGATCTCCGCCCACTGGACCACGGCTGAGCCGCGGGTCACCACCAATCCCCACCCCGCGACCATCCACGACTTCGGCGGCTTCGCCGAGGAGCTCTACACCCTGAGCTACCCTGCTCCCGGCGACCCGCTGCTGGCTGGCCGCGTCCTGTCGCTTTTGCAGGATAACGGGATCGGGCCCGGCGGCAAGGACAGTTCCCGGGGGTACGACCACGGTGCCTGGTCACCGCTCATGCTCATGTACCCGGAGGCCGACATCCCGGTGTTCCAGCTCTCGGTCCAGCCTCAACTGGGGCCGCGGCACCACCTCGCCATGGGCGAGGCGCTGAAGCCGCTGCGGGAGGAAGGTATCCTGCTTCTGGCCAGTGGGGCGCTGACCCATAACCTGATGGATTTCTTCGGCAGGGAGCTCAACGCCGAGCCGCTCCCGTACGCACGGGAGTTCGCCGACTGGGTGGTCGACAAGGTGGAGAACGACCGGCGCGAGGAACTGCTCGATTTCCAGCTGCGTGCGCCGCATGCGCTGCGTAACCACCCCACGCCTGAGCATTTCCTCCCCCTCTTCACCGCGCTGGGCGCCGGCGGCAAGGGAAGGCTGCTGCACGACGGCTTCACCTACGGGGTGATCTCCATGGCGGCCTTTGCCTGGGATTGAAGCAGAGATAATCGGTGATAAAAAAAGAGCCCTGAGTGATCAGGGCTTTTTTTTGTGCCTACCGAGGGATGCTGGCCATTTGCCGAAAGGTCAGTGTGAAAAGGGGGGCTTCATGGTGAGGGCCAGGGGGACCAGCTGGGAGCGGGAGGAGACGTTGGCCTTCCTGAAGATGCGGCCGATGTGGGTCTTCACCGTCTGCTCGCTGATGTTCAGCCGTTCCGCGATCTTCTTGTTCTTCAGCCCTTCCGCGATGCAGAGCACGATGTCCCGCTCCTTCTTGCTGAGCGATTCCTTGGTCCGGTTGGAGGAGTAGCGCATCAGGCTGTTCATCAACACCTTCAGCTTGCCGTTGTCTATCCAGATCTCGCCGTTCAGGATCGCCTGCAGAGCCTTCCGGAAGAGGTACTCGTCCGTGCTGGTGGAGATGACGCCGTCTATCTTATGGTTCAGCAGCAGGTAGATCAGCTCCTCGTCGGTGAGGCCCGTGTCGATGAGGATAACCTTTGCCTGCGGCCAGCGCTGCTGGTAGGCGGGGATCAGGGTGTGGGAATCTACCAGGATCTCATCCGGGTCGAAGCCGGTGAACTCTTCGGCGCCGGTCGCGATCCTCGCGCAGTACGCCCCGCTCTCATCAACCAGCAGCCCTTGCAGCCCGCGGCAGAGGAGCTGGTTGCTGAGGCTGATGAGGACCTTGATGGGCTGCATCCTGCCGTCACACCTGTCGCTGGTATAGATAGGCATACTGCCCCCGAGTAAGCTGCCATCGTGTGCTGCGCGTTTCCTCGGATCGGGTAAGATAAATATCTCTTAATAATTATCGCAAATCCCCAGAAAAGCCAGCGAGATATTTTCCCACCCGGTCGATCAGAGCATCCTGCCCATCGTTTCCGACCCGCTTTTACCCCCTTTGGGGGACATCGTCCGCCCGCAGGCTCTTCGCCTTTCCAGATCGTCCCCCGTCTCAGTATTAATACCTTCGGCCGTTTCAACTATTACCTTTGTGCCACCCGGTTGACCCACATTTTAAATGAACTTCTGATGGATGTCCCGCTTCCGCAGGCATGTTAGCCTCATTTAATATCAAAGGCGCCCAAGGAAGGAGCGGGGCGCTGGGGGATAGAGCGATGCTGAACGCCCTGACAGTCGACGTTGAAGACTACTTCCAGGTGACCGCCTTCGAGAGGGCGCTCTCCAAGGAGGATTGGGACCACATGCCGCCGCGGGTCTCCGACAACACCCGGCGGCTGCTGGACATCCTGGACGACTTCGAGGTGAAGGGAACCTTCTTCATCCTGGGCTGGGTGGCGGAGCGCCACCGCTCACTGGTGCTGGAGATCCAGCGGCGGGGGCACGAGATCGCCTGCCACGGCTACGGCCACGAACTGATCCACAACATCGGGGAGACCCGTTTCCGGCAGGACGTGCGCAGGTCCAAGCAGGTCCTCGAGGAGATGGTCGGCGTGGCGGTGCACGGTTACCGGGCCCCCAGCTATTCGATCACCGAACGTTCGCTGTGGGCGCTCGATATCCTGGCGGAGGAGGGGTTCAGCTACGATTCCAGCATCTTCCCCATCCATCACGACGTCTACGGCATGCCGGACGCCCCCAGGTTCCCCCATCTTCTGGAGCGCAAGGGGATGAAGCTTTGGGAGTTCCCGATGAGCACCCTCCCCATGAAGCTCGCCGGGCGCAACTACAACTTTCCCATCGCCGGCGGGGGGTACCTGCGCTTCATCCCGGCCGCCGTCATCGATCGCGGGATCACCAGGATCAACACCGTGGAGCTGAAGCCGGCGGTCCTCTACCTCCACCCGTGGGAGATCGACCCGGACCAGCCGCGCATCCCGGCCGGCTTCAAGTCCCGGCTCAGGCACTACTTCAATCTCGCCAGGACCGAGGCAAAGCTGCGCCACCTGTTGGGGGCGCACAGCTTCGGAACCATGGCCAAGGTGCTCGACCTATGACCGCCCAACCCTACCACATCAGCAGCGATCTCGACCAGGCGAGCTGGGACTCCTTCGTCACCAGTTGCTCCGAGGCGAGCGCCTATCACCGCTATGCCTGGAGGGGGGTGATCGAGCGGAGTTTCGGGCACCAGTCCCATTACCTGGCGGCCCTCGACCAGGCCGGGAAGGCGCAGGGGGTGCTCCCGCTCTTCCACGTCAAGAGCGCCCTCTTCGGCAACTTCCTCATTTCGGTCCCCTTCGTCAACTACGGAGGCCTGCTCTGCCGCAGCGAGCTTGCCGAACGGGAGCTGCTCGTGGAGGCCGAGCGGCTGCGCCGCCGGCTGGGTGCGCGCTACGTCGAGCTCCGTCACTTCGGGCGCCCGGTAGCCGGGCTCCCCACCAGCAGCCGCAAGGTCACCATGCTCCTTCCCCTGGCGGGAAGCGAGGATGAGCAGTGGGAAAGGCTCGACCCCAAGGTGCGCAACCAGATCCGCAAGGCCCTGAAGAGCGGCCTCAGCTTCCGGATGGGGGGAGCGGAACTGCTGGACGACTTCTACCGGGTCTTCGCCCACAACATGCGCGACCTCGGCACCCCGGTCTACTCCAAATCCTTCTTCCGGGAGGTGACCGCGGCTCTGGACGAGGGGGCCCGCGTGCTGACGGTCGACCTCGGCGAGCTCACGGTGGCGGCCGGCATAGCCACGGCGAGCGGCGAGGTCGTGGAGATGCCCTGGGCCTCCTCGCTTGCCGAGCACAGGCCGCTTTGCCCGAACAACCTGCTCTACTGGGAGGCCATCCGGTTCGCCATCAGGAGGGGGGGCGCCACTTTCGACTTCGGGCGCTCCACGGTGGGGGAGGGGACCTACCGCTTCAAGAAGCAGTGGGGGGCGCAGCCGGTCCAGTTGTACTGGCAGTACCTGATGAATGAGGGGGAGCCGCTTCCCGAGCTCTCCCCGAGCAACCCGAAGTACCGGCTGGCCATCAGGCTCTGGCAGCGGCTGCCGGTAGCACTGACCAAGGTGCTGGGACCGCCGATCGTACGAAAGATACCCTGAGGTTCGCCCATGGCTGAGGACCGTCTCTTCATATTGTTGCTGGTGCTGCTGCTCGGCTACACCTACCTGGGGTATCCGCTGCTCTTGTGGCTCCTTGCGCGGCTCTTCCCGAAGAGCCACCGCTGCGACCTCAAATACCGCCCCAGCGTCACCCTCATCATCTCCGCCTACAACGAGGCCCAGGTGATCGAGGAGAAGATCGTCAACTCGCTCGCCCTCGACTACCCGAGGGAGAAGCTCACCGTCCTGGTGGTTTCCGACTGTTCCGACGACGGTACCGACCAGCTGGTCTGCCGTTATGCCGACCTCGGCATCCGCCTGCTGCGGGCGCCGGAGCACCGCGGCAAGACGGCGGCCCTCAACCTGGCGCTGGCCGCCACCACCAGCGAGCTGGTGATCTTCTCCGACGCCAACGCCATCTACCAGCAGGACGCCATCCGTCAGCTGGTCCGCCACTTCTCCGATGACAGGATAGGCTACGTGGTCGGCCACGCCCGTTACCGGGAGGAGAAGGAGAGTGCTGCCGGGGGGACGGAGTCCCTGTACTGGGACCTGGAGACCCGCATCAAGCTGTGGGAGTCGGCCTTTTCGTCGGTGGTCGGGGGAGACGGCGCCATCTACGCCATCCGGCGCTCGCTGTACGAGCCGCTTTTGGAGAGCGACATCAACGACTTCGTGAACCCCCTGCAGATCGTGGCCAAGGGGTACCGCGGCGTCTTCGAGCCTCGCGCCGTCTGCTACGAGCAGCCGGCCGGCGCCTTCGACAAGGAGTTCGGGCGCAAGGTCCGCATCGTCAACCGCAGCTTCAACGGGCTGCTCAGGGTCCGTCAGGCGTTGAACCCCGTGCGGGTCGGCTTCTTCTCCTGGCAGTTGGTCTCCCACAAGCTCCTGCGCTGGTTCTCCCCCTACCTGGCTGCCACGCTGCTCGTGCTGATGCTGCACGACACCGTGCGGGGCGGCCGCCATCTCCTCGACCTGGTCAGCCTGACCTCCGCGGCCGGGATGCTGGCGGCGGCCGGCATCGGCTGGCTGTTACGGGGACGCGCCCACGGGGGGAAGGTCTGGTTTCTTCCCTATTACTTCGTGCTGATGAACCTCGCCATGGCGCTGGGCATCTATCATCGGCTGCGGGGGCGGACCATCACCACCTGGTCCACGGTCCGTTCCCAGGCGCCGGGCAGTTCCTGGCGGGGAGGCAACTGATGTGCGGGATCGCCGGTTTCACGCGCAGCCTGGTCCGCGATGCCGACGCGGGGCTTTTGCGCCGGATGGGGGATGAGATCCGCCACCGGGGACCCGACGCCTCCGGGGAATACCTGGATCCCTTGATCGGCCTCGCCCACCGCAGGCTCAGCATCCTGGACCTCTCCACGCTGGGCGATCAGCCGATGGCCTCCTCCTGCGGCCGCTACCTGATCGTCTTCAACGGGGAGATCTACAACTTCAGGGAGCTGCGTGCAGAGCTGGAGGCCGAAGGCGTTCAGTTCCGGACCAGGACCGACACCGAGGTGATCCTCGCCCTCTACGCGAAACATGGCGCCCGCGCCATCCCCCTGCTGAACGGTATGTTCGCGCTCGCGCTTTGGGATCGGCTGGAGAGGAAGCTTGTGCTGGCGCGTGACCGCATCGGCAAGAAGCCGCTCTACTACTGGCACGCCGGCGGCGACCGTCTGGCCTTCGCCTCGGAGATCAAGCCGCTTCTGCGCCTGCCGGGCATCCGCCCGGAGATCGAGCCGACCGCCCTGGCCGACTACTTCAAGTACCTCTACGTACCGGCTCCCAAGAGCATCTACCGCGGCATCTACAAGCTGCCGCCGGCGCACCTCCTGGAGCTGGAGGCGGGAGGGGAACCCCGGCTGAGCGAGTACTGGGACGTCGATTTCTCCTCCGGCTCGAATCTTTCCGCCGGGGAGGCGCAGGAGGCGCTCTTGGAACTCCTGCAGGAGGCGACCTCCTGCCGGATGGTCGCCGATGTCCCGCTGGGTGCCTTTTTAAGCGGCGGCATCGACTCCAGTGCGGTGGTGGCCTTCATGTCCCGAGCGGCGGGGAAGGGGGTGAAGACCTGCTCCATCGGTTTTGCCGACCGTGAGCACGACGAGACCCTCTACGCCAGGGAGGTGGCCGAGCTCTTTGCCACCGACCACCACGAGTACCGGGTCCAGGAGGGGTTGCCGCAGACCGTGGCGCTCCTGCCGCACTTCCTGGACGAGCCGTTTGCCGACTCCTCCGCGCTCCCCACCTACCACGTATCGCGGCTGGCCCGGCAGCTGGTGACCGTCGCGCTGGCAGGAGACGGCGGTGACGAGAACTTCGCCGGCTACGGGAAGTACGTGACCGAGATGAAGGAGGAACTGGCCAGACGGCTGCTGCCGACCCCGGTCTTGTCGCTGCTGCAGGCCTCCGCCTCCTGGTCCCGCCACCCCCTCTTCTGCAAGGCCGGCTCGCTCGCCACCAGCGCCCTCTGTCAGCCGGCGCGGGCCTTTTACCGGACCAACACCTTCATCGAGGACGCCGAGCTGGCGGCGCTGCTTGCCGAGCCGGTCCGGCGGGCCTGCACAGGCTACGACCCCGGAGGCTACACGACCCGCTTCTGGGACAAGACCGCCGGCGCCGACCACCTGACCTCCATGCTGTACACCGACCTGAAGACCTACCTGCCGGGCGACATCCTGGTCAAGGTGGACCGCATGAGCATGGCGCACTCCCTGGAGGTGAGGGCTCCCTTTCTGGATTACCGGGTGGTCGAGTTCGCGGCCAGGCTCCCCAGCTCCCTGAAGCTTGCCGCCGGGCGGCAGAAGATCATCCTGAAAAGCACCCTGGCCAGGGTGCTCCCGGCAACGGTCTTGAGCCGCCGCAAGCAGGGGTTCACGGTGCCGCTGCGCGCCTGGCTTCGCCAGGATCTGAGGGAACTTGCCGAGGAGTCCCTGCTGGGGCGTCCCGAGCTGGGGGAGTACCTCAGCATCCCTGAGGTTCGCAGGATTTGGCGGGAGCATCAAGAGGGCCAGTGGGATCACGGCACCGTGTTGTGGGCGCTCTTGATGTTCGCGCTCTGGCACCGGGAGTACATGGGAGGCGAGTCATGTTCGAGCTGATCAGGGGGGATCTTGAACGTCTGCAAAAGCCGGCCTCTTCCTCGCTGCGCACCCTGCTGGCCGGGCTCTGCTCGCAGGGACTGCAGGCCATCCTGGTCTACCGCCTTTTCAGCTGGCTGGACCGGCACCGCCTCCCCAGCCAGCCGCTCCGCTTCTTCTGCGAGCGCTTCATCGAGGTGACCACCGGCATCTCCATTCCCGCCGCCTGCCGGATCGGCAAGGGGCTCAGGATCCACCACTTCGGCGGCATCGTCTTCCATCCCACCGCCGTGCTGGGCGAGAACTGCACCATCTACCACGGGGTAACCATCGGCGACCGCGGCGGCAGCGGCAAGGCGGCGGTGATCGGCGACGGGGTGCTGATCGGCGCGGGGGCCAAGATCATCGGGGAGGTCACCATCGGCGACCGCTGCGTGATCGGCGCCAATTCGGTGGTCACCCGGGACATGCCGGTGGGAGCCACCGCGCTGGGGGCCAAGTGCCGGCTCAGATATCCGGACGGAAGGATCGAATGAAAAACGAACAGTCGGTACAGCCATACGGAGAGGGGAACGGGATCCGGGTCATGGACCTCCGGGGGACCTACAAGGGGGGGGGAGGGCCCGACAAGACGGTGCTCAACTCGGCCGCCCGTCACGACCCCGACAAGGTCCAGGTCCTGGTGGTCTACCTGCGCCAGCCCAAGGACGACCAGTTCTCCATCCCGTCCCAGGCCAGGCGCTTGGGGATCCGCTACCTCGACCTGGAGGACGGCGGGCTGCTGGATCCCGACTGCCTGCGTCGGCTGGCCGGCCTTCTGGACGCCCACCAGATCTCGGTGCTGCACGCCCACGACGACAAGACCCTTCTCTACGGCTGGCTGCTGAGCCTGGTCAGGCCGGGGCTGCGGATCCTTTTCACCTGCCACTCCCACGCCGTGGCGAGCCGCCCCGATTTCCGGTCGCTGGCCGACTTCCTCGCCTTCAAGGCGCGCCAGCGGGTGCTGATCTTCCTGATGCAGCGCTTCCTCAAGCCGGTGCTCACCGTCTCCAACGACACCAAGCGCCGGCTGGTCGCCAGCGGGCTCGCCGAAGGGGAGATCGCGGTGCTCCCCAACGGGATAGACACCACCGTCTGGAGCCGCCGCCATGCCACCCCGGTGCTCAGGCGGGAGCTGGGGGTAGGCCCGGAGGGCCTGCTGGTGGGGACCGTGGCCCGCATCACGCCGGAAAAGGACCTGGCCACCTTCTACCGCACCGCCTCCGCGGTGGTCAGCCAGCTGCCGGGGACGCTCTTCGCGGTGGTGGGGGACGGCTACGGCAACGAGCTGGAGCTGGCCAGACGCGAGGTGGCCGCGCTCGGCTTGGCGAAGGTGATCCGTTTCACCGGGCACCGGGAGGACCTGGCCGATGTCTACGCCTCCTTCGACGTCTTCTTGATGAGCTCGCTCTCCGAAGGGATGCCCAACACCCTGCTGGAGGCGATGGCCATGGGGTTGCCGACCGTGGCCACCTCGGTGGGGGGGATCCCGGAGCTCCTGGAGCACGGCACCCAGGGGTACCTCGCCCCGGCCGGCGCCGCCGAGGAGCTGGCCGGCCACGTACTCTCGCTTTTGCGCTCGCCCGCCTTGAGGGAGCGCTTCGGCGCCAGCTCGAGACTCAGGGTGGAGCGCCATTTCGACTTCGACGGCCGGGTGAGGTGGCTTGAGCGCTACTATGCCTGGTTTGCCGGCGCCGGCCCGCTGCCGGAGCCGGCAGGTGGGGGTGTTGAGCGATGAAAGAAAAAGAGATCTGGGTCATCGAGAGCCAAGGGGCGGCGCGGGTCGCCGAGCCGGTCACCGTCTCGGTCCCCCTGGTCAGGGGTGAACTCCCCCCTGGAGGGGGGGTGCGGCTGCTCGATGCGCAGGGACGCAACTGCCCGGTTCAGTGGGAACCGGTGATGCGCTGGCCGGACGGTTCGGTGAAGTGGCTTTTGTGCGATTTCTCCGCCTCGGCGCCCCCCCTGGGCCGCGCGCTCTACACCCTGCACACCTCCCCGGACCCCTCCCCCCTGCCGGTCGGCATCGAGGTCGGCTCCGGCAGAGAGTCCTGGCGGGTCGACACCGGCGCCGGCTGCTTCCTGGTCGACACCAGGCGGCTTCTCCCCTTCGCCGCCTACCTGAGGCCGGGGGAGTTGGGGGTGGCGGCCGGGGAGGGTCTCCAGCTGACCCTGGCCGACGGCACCCGGCACGGCGCCCTGGTGGAAAGCCTCACCCTGGAGAGACGCGGCGGGCTGCGCACCACCCTGCGCCTCCAGGGGCGCTTCCAGGCTCCCGCCCGGGCGCTCTTCAACTGCCGGCTCCATTTCTACGCCGGCCGCAGCGTGGTCTCCGTCGAGCTCACCCTGAGAAACCCCTCGGCAGCCCATCACCCCGGCGGTCTCTGGGACCTGGGCGATCCCGCTTCCCTGGTCTTCCGGGAGCTTAGCTGGGGCTTCCCGGTACCTAAG
>NZ_DATFBA010000018.1:0-7561 GCF_035254065.1 Geomonas sp. | reverse complement strand
ATGTAGTCGGCGCTCAGGTTGATCCAGCGCTCCAGGAGGGCGAAGAGGCGCGCAAGCAAGGAGCCTTGCCGGACGAACTTGTGGTCGGTGATCTCCCCGGTCAGGCTCCCCTGGCAGTCGAAGAGCAGCGGGATGCGCAGGATCTTCTTGAGGAGTGCGCCGATGAAGGCCCCTTCGTGGAGATGGGCGTGGATCAGGTCCGGCTTGAACTCCCGGGCGACCTTGAGCGCCTTGCAGAGCAGGAGCAGGTCGAGGTACGGCTTGTGCCAGGAGGGTCCGGCACCCAGTTTTCCATACCAGGGGATCTTGGGGATGCGATCGATGGGGAAGCCGCCTGCGTCGCGGCCGAGGTGATAGGTGACCAGGTGGAGTCGCACCCCCTCGCCGATGGCCGCGCGCGCCTCCTCCAGTATGCGCACGTGGCAGCCACGGTCCGCGAAATACGGGGTAGGTGCCAGCACCAGCACTTTCAGGGGAGCGTCACCCAAAGTTGACCTTTTCCTTGATGTTGTAGATCGGTTTCCCCTGCGCCTCGTAGTAGGTGCGCGCGACCAGCTCGGCCAAGAGCCCCATCACGATGAACTGCACCCCCATGAAGATGAGGAAGGCGGTCAGGATGAGCAGCGGGTTGCGGTTCATGCTGGTGTGCTCGAAGAATTTCATGTAGAGGGTGAGCGCACCGCTCAGGAAGCCGGCGCACAGGGTGTAGATCCCCCAGCGGCCGAAGAGCTGGATCGGCTTGGTCGAATAGCTCAACAGGAAGGTGACGGTCATCAGGTCCAGGATGACCTTCATGGTGCGGGAGATGCCGTACTTGCTGACGCCATGCAGCCGCTCGTGATGGCGGACCGGCATCTCGGTCACCCTGGCCCCGACCTGGTGGGCCAGGGCGGGGACGAAGCGGTGCATCTCGCCGTAGAGGTTCACGTCCTCCAGCACCTCGCGCCGGTAGGCCTTGAGAGTGCAGCCGTAGTCGTGCAGGTGCACGCCGGTCATCTTGGAGATGAAGCCGTTGGCGATCATGGAGGGGAGTTTGCGGTTGATGAAGGTGTCCTTCCTATCCTTGCGCCAGCCGGAGACCACGTCGTACCCCTCGTCGATCTTGTTGAGCAGAAGCGGGATGTCGAGCGGGTCGTTCTGCAGGTCGCCGTCCATGGGGATCACCACCCGGCCCGAGGCGAGATCGAAACCGGCCGCCATGGCGGCGGTCTGGCCGAAGTTTCTGCGCAGCTTCACCACCTTGACGCGGCTGTCCTTGCCGGCCAGCACCTTCAGGGAGGAGTAGGAGTTGTCGGCGGAGCCGTCATCCACCAGGATCAGTTCGTACGCCAGCCTGGTGTCGGCCAGGGCCTCGCTGATCCGGCTGTGCAGGACCGGGATGTTCTCTTCCTCGTTGTAAATCGGTACTACGATACTTAAATCCACGTTCACTCCAGCTTCTCCGATCAGCTCAGGTTTCTTCGGCGGCCAAAGGTTCTACCGTTTCCTCGAACGCCTTGACCCTTCTGACCTCGATCTCCCCCGACTCGCGCGTCCCTTGCCGGTAGCGCGGCGCCACCAGCCCCCGGATGACCCCCGCGCCGTACACGAGGTGCAGCGCCGGGAAAACGGCCAACAGCCGCGGCAGCAGGGAGAGGTCGCGGCCGGACAGAGAACCCAGCACGCTGGCGGCCACCATGGCAGCCAAGTAGCCGAAGAAGGGGAGCGCGTAGGGTGTACAGCGCACCAGGGGCAGCGAAAGGATGTACGCAAGCAGCAGGGAGGGGGCAAGCGAGACGGGCTTCAGCTTCCCTGCCAGACGCGTCTGTTCGCCGCGCCCCCTGCCGTAGCTGTACATCTGTCTCAGGTAAGCCCGGTAGGTGGCACGCTGGCTGCGGTACACGGCGAGCTGCGGGTCGTGTATCAGCCGGTACCCCTCCTGCTGCAGGCGGTCCATCAGCTCGTTTTCCTCGTTGGGGTAGAGCCGCGCATCCAGCCCGCCGTGGGAGAGGAAGACCTCGCGCCGAAAGCCGAGGTTGCAGAGGATCAGCTCGCTGTCGCTGGTCGACCGGGCCTTGCCGATCTGTCGGTAACGGTTGCGGACACCGCCCCCTCCCACTGCCGAGGCGAAGGCAATCCCGATCGCCCTCTGCAGCGGCGAGTCGCTCTCGGGCGTCAGCGAGGGGCCGCCGACGGCGGCGACCGCGGCATCCTCGAAATGGTGGACGGCGGCCTCCAGGAAGCCGGGGGCCACCCGGGAATCGTCGTCCAGGAAATAGAGGAGCTCGCCGCTCGCCTCGGCCGCGGCGAGGTTGCGCTGGGCGCTCGGCACCCGGCCGTAGGCGATCAGCACCTCGAACAGCTCGGCGGGGTAGCGCAGGCGGGATAGCGCGGCGAGGGCGCGCACCCTCCCCCCCGGCTTCACCGGGATGATTATCGACACCTTGGGCAGCGTCATCGGGTGAGGGTGCCCGACCTGCTACTTCGCGAGGGAGTGCGCAGGCTTGGCAAAGTTGTCAAACGGCTTGAGGCGGTCGTAGTAATACTTGCGGTGACAGCCGACCGAGCAGCTGCCGCCGGTTTCCGTCTTGGTGTAGTTGATGGGGATGTCCCAAGCGCCGAAGCCGGGCGCCTGCGTGTAGATCAGGCGATCCTGCGCGGATGAGTGGGGGTTGTGGCACATCCGGCAGCCGCGCCCCTTGCCAGCCTTGTTGACGTGCACGGCGTGGAGGTTGCGGGAGCCGTTTCTGAAGTTGGTCGCCCGCTCGGTCTTTGCCTCCGCGGCCAGCGCGGGGTTGTGGCAGGCGAAGCAAAGCGGCCAGGCGTCGGCGGAGAACGGCTTGTACAGCGCGGTCGGGTAGTCGGCGATCAGCATCTTGCGGTATTCGGAGCCGTGCGGCTTGTGGCACTTGACGCATTCGCCGGTCTTCACCGGGCCGTGCAGCGATTTCCCCTGCCCCAGTTTCGGATCGTGGCACATGAAACAAAGCCCCGAACCGGGCTTTTTGAGCAGGGACGGGCCTTCCGCCTGGTGGGCGTCGTGGCAGAGCAGGCACTGCCCGTTGGCGACCGGCTTGTGGCTGTGAGAGGCGCCGGAGTAGCGCGCCTTGTCGTGGCAGCGGAAGCAGAGGACGGGGGGGGGATCCTTCAGGAGCGACTTGTTGTTGGAGCTGTGGTGCAGGTGGCAGTCGGTGCACTTCCCCTCGGCAACCGGCTTGTGCAGCCTCGGCTTGCTCAGCAGGGTGGTATGGCAGGAGAGGCAGAGCTTCTCCTTGGGGACCACGAAGCTCATGCTTCCCTTCTCCAGCGGGTGAGCGTCGGACAGCTGCTTGTGACAGCTCAGACACTCGCCATCTGCCACCGGCTTGTGGTTGACCGCCTTGTCGGCCAGGTGGCGGTGACAGGAACTGCACTTGAAGGCCGCCTGGGCCGCGCCCGGAAGGAGCAAAAGACCAAGCAGGACGAGGACGATTGCCGAGGAATTCGAGCGAAGGAAGGAACGCATGGTCAATCCCCTGGAAACTGTGGTTAGTTTCACGTTAGCTGTTGCGACGTTTGGCAAGCCCCTTTCGAGAACAGGCGTGCCGACTGGGCGGCTTCCCGCTCGGACGGTAAAAAGCACGCAGAGGTGTATTCACCTTTGCGTGCACTGGTTTGGAAATGAAGACACTGCGATGAGCGAAGCGCGACGCTGACTCGCCCGGTGAGACGCGCAACGAGAAACGCGGGAGCTACCTATTGCTTCGGGTCGGGTAAGGGGACTGGCTCCTTGCGGGCCCAGCCCCCCCCCTACTTTCCGTTCCGCAGGGGACTGGCTCCGCAGGTGCCTGTCCCCTTCTTTTGGCTTTACTTCCCGTAGCTGTGCAGGCCGGACAGGAAGAGGTTGACGCCCAGGTAGCAGAAGATGGTGGCAGCGAAACCGATCACCGAAAGGATGGCGGCCCTGCGCCCCACCCAGCCGCGGGTGATGCGGGCGTGCAGGAAGGCTGCGTACACGAACCAGACGATCAGCGACCAGGTCTCCTTGGGGTCCCAGCTCCAGTAGGTGCCCCAGGCGTAGTTGGCCCAGGCGGCGCCGGTCACGATCCCCAGGGTCAGCAGCGGGAAGCCGACCATGATCGCCTTGTAGTTCAGGTCGTCCAGCACCCTGATGGCCGGGAACATGGACAGAAGCCCGCCGGCGGCAGCGTTGCCGCCTCCCTGCTCTATCTTCTCCCGGATCAGGTACATGATGGAGATGCCGCAGGCGACCGCGAAGGCCGCGTAGCCCAGGAAGCAGGTGATGACGTGGTACATGAGCCAGTTGCTCTGCAGCGCGGGAACCAGCGGCTCGATGTTGCTGTCCAGGCTCAGGTTGGCCCAGGCCATACCGAACAGCGCGAAGGGGAGCACGAAGAAGCCGACTGCGCGGTACTTGTACTTGAAGTCGATGATCAGGAAGATGAGCAGGATGGTCCAGGCGAAGAAGACCACCGATTCGAACAGGTTGGAGAGCGGCGCGTGTCCGTGCCCCTGGTCATAGGACTCCTTCCAGCGCAGCGCGATGGCGGCGGTGTGCACCAGGAAACCGAACAGCGCGGAAAGGGTACCGGCAAGCCCTACCGCCTTGCTGCGCGAGGCGAGATAGGCAAAGAATATGCAGGTTGAAACCAGATAGGTGACCATTGTCACGTTGAACAGCATGGAACTGGACATCGATGTAATCCTCCGGTCGGGGTTCAGTGTGGCGACGATGGGGCAGTGCCCCAGACTTTATGCCTTGTTAAGCTTTTCCACCAGCTCATCGAACTTCATCTCGAAGCCGGCGGGGTTCTTGCTCGCGGAACCGCCCAAGGTCACCCCTTCGTTGGTGATCCGGGCCCAGACCCGCGTGTGAGACATGAAGAAGGCCATCACGATGCCGGCCACCATCAGGAAGCACCCAAACCACACCACCCAGACGCCCGGGTCCCTGGCCACCTGCAGACCCGTGAAGAACTTCTGATCCATGCCGTCGAAGGTGAGCACCAGGTCGCCGCCGTGCTGGGCGTTGAAGGAGTCGTATTTGGGCGACAGGATCACGAAGGACTGCGGCTGGCCGCCGGCCGGGGTGAATTCCACCTGGGCGCCGGGGCCGTCGAACTCCTTCATGAAGGGGTGGACGTCGGGAGCGGCGTCCATCACCGAGACGAAGGCGCCACCCGGCAGGGAGATCCGCTCGCCCTGGCGGGCGTCGAAGTGCTGGGCGGGGCCACCGTTGCGGTTACGGACGGTCAGGTGGTAGAGCGCGCCCTCCTCCGCCTGGCCGTAGCTCGACTGGTAGAAGGTGACCCCTTTGTAGGTGAGCGGCTCGTTGACGATGCAGGGGATGTTCTGGTACCCCTTGACCGGCTGGCCGTTCTCGAGCACGGTCAGGATGCTCTTGAATTCCCTGGGGGCGCCGGTGTCGTAGAAGGAGACCGAGAACTTCTCGCAGCGCAGCCCGAAGCCGAGATCGATGGTCTTGCCGTTTCTGGCCTGCACCTGGGTGATGGCGGTGCCTTCGGGGATGGTCGCATAGGCCTTGTATCCGAAAAAGGAGCCGATCAGGGCGCCTATAAAAACGATGATGATGGAGAAATGGACCACGTAGACGCCGAGCCGGCACCAGGGGTTTCTCTGGGCGAAGAGGTGGATCTCGCCGTCCTTTTCGGTGATCACCGGCTGGGCGAACTCCGCCTTGAGGGCGGCGACCATCTTGTCCTTCAGTTCATGCTTGCTCCCTTTCACCTTAAGCTCGGCGGTGTTGGAAAGGCTCGCCTCGTAGCGCTCGTCCATGACCAGCACCGGCTCCGACACGATCTTCCAGACGCGGGGAAGCCTCTTGATGGAGCAGCAGATCAGGTTGAGGGTGAGCAGGTAGAGGAGCAGGATGAACCACCAGGAGTGGTACATATCGAAGAAGCCGAGGGAGCTGTACACCTGGGCCTTGGTTTCGCTGATGGTGGCGAGATATTCACGGGGGGGGCCCTGCGGAATGACGGTTCCTATGATGGAGACGATGGCAAGTCCGATGAGCAGGAAGATGGTCAGGCGTAATGAACAGAAAAAATCCCACAGCTGTTGCGCAACTCCGCGTTTATTCGTTGTCAAGGCAGTCTCCCGAAAAGGTGATTGGGCACTTCGAGGTCAATCAAGCTAGCCATTATAGACAAATTGGCAATAAGCGCAAAATAAAATTTACTAATCGCCTGTCGGCCGCAAAAAAGGGGTAACACCTCGTTGCTGTTACCCCTTTCGTCCCTGCAAGTTCTTTGCACGCCGAGCTAAAAGGTTATTTTTTGTGGCAATCGCCGCACTTGGTGGGGCCGGCCTTCTTCTCCGTGTGGCAACCCTTGCAAAGTACGTGTGCCTTGTCCCTGTTCATCTCGATTTTGGAGGGGGCTCCCGCGCCGTGGCAAAGCTTGCACTCGAGCTTGGCGCTGTGCGCCTTGTGATTGAAGGTGACGTTGCCGTTTTTGGCGGGGAAGACGACGGTATCGGCGGCAAATGCGGAAACCGCGCATGCCAAGGTCAGCGCGATCGCGGCGAGAATTTTATCCATGAGCATCCTCCATAATTAAAAATAAAAATTTAAGCGGAAATTATACTTCGGCCTCCCGCTTGTCAAGAGAAAAGGGGCTCCGAGGGCCGGGCTAGGACCTCCTGGCGGCCTGCAGCGCCTGGTCCTTCTGCTCGACCTCCACCGCCATGTTGGCCCGGTAGGCGGCGAACTTCTCGCGCAGGGAGGGGTCGGTGAGGGAGAGGATCTGCACGGCGAAGAGGGCGGCGTTTTTGGCCCCCGCCTTGCCGATCGCCATGGTGGCCACCGGGATGCCGCCCGGCATCTGCACCGTGGCGTAGAGGGCATCCATGCCGGAGAGCGGTCCTCCCCCCATCGGCACGCCGATCACCGGCAGGGTGGTCTCCGCGGCGACCACCCCCGCCAGGTGGGCGGCCATGCCGGCGGCGGCGATGATCAGCTGGATGCCGCGGCCGGCCGCTTCGTGGGCGAGCTTCGCGGTCCGCTCGGGCGAGCGGTGGGCCGAGGTCACCTCGATCCCGTAGGGGACCCCGAACTCCTTGAGGACCCCGAGGGCGTCCTCGATCGTCCCGGCGTCCGACTCGCTCCCGAGGAAGATCATAACCGTCATGTCCGCGCCTCCTTGACCGCGCCGATGTCGCGGCGATAGTACATGGCTTCGAAATAGATCCGGCCGCAGGCCTCGTAGATCTTCCGCATCGTCGAGGCCAGCGTGTCCTCGGACGCGCAGACCCCGAGAACGCGCCCGCCGGTCGTCAGGTACCGCCCGCCCTCGCACTTCGTCCCGGCGTGGAAGATCGAGACGCCCGGCACGTCCTCGGCCTCGTCGAGGCCGGTGATGACCTTGCCCTTCTCGTAGTGGAGGGGATAGCCGCCCGAGGCCACGACGACGCAGCCCGACGGCTTCGTCGACCAGCGCACATCGGCCTTCAGGACGTCGCCGTCGATCGCCGCCTCGAGGAGATCGACGAGGTCGCTCTCGAGGCGGACCATCTGGGGCTGGGTCTCCGGGTCGCCGAAACGGCCGTTGAACTCGAGGAC
>NZ_DATFBA010000017.1:0-29620 GCF_035254065.1 Geomonas sp. | reverse complement strand
GTTAAACAAAGTTGTAGTTTGGTCATATAAATTGCGGTAAAACAACGGCAGCCCCTGTTGGCAGGGGATCCTGAAGATGGAGCCGGGCCTGGACAACATTTTTAAAACAGTTTTCTCTTATGATGTTTTCGCGCTGGGAGCCGGGACAGGTGGTGTGAAACGAGGAGAGGAGCAAAGGTTTGCACAGATGTATTACCAATTAGACACAGGCCATCGACGAAAAGTGCGAGGAGTTGTCAGATCTGAAGGGAGGCGGTCCTTGTTCGCTGAAGGCAAAAGAAAGAGCCGCTCTTTCGAGCGGCTCCCCGGTCTTTCCGTGCTCTCTACTGGGCGTGTGCGCTAGCTACCGATGGCCCTCCCCTTCACCGTCTCCTGCTTGCCGACCAGCGCCTTTGCGGCGCCGATGACCAGCATGGCGGCTGGAACCAGTTGCCCGGCGATGATGACGGCGCAAAAGCCCATGAAGGCCCAGCAGAGGATGCCAGGCTCATCGGCCTGCGCACCGTTTGCGGCGAAAGCCGACGTTGCGGACGCTGCCATCGCGACGAGTACGTTGATAGGTGCTTTCATGACATCCTCCTCTTGGTCCGAATGATCAACAGCTCGATGTCTACTGGTTAGCATTAAGCGTGCCGACTGCGAGGGATGTCGAGTCACCAGAGGTAAGATATCGTAATTGCGCGGTTTTGCTTTAAACCAGCAGCTGCTTGTCCAGAGAGGCTGGAGCGGGTTGTATAGCGGCAGGATACACCTGCAGGACCGGCAGAGAATAGCTGGAATGACAATCTGGGATAAGTAACCGAAATAAGATGAATTTATCGGAAAATGAAGGGGTGTATATGCTGGCTATGCGGTGGTTTCCAGAGTGCTTGATCTGGGAGCCGGCGGGAGCTCCCGAGCGGTAAGGGCAACGGCCTTCGGAGTGACCGGGCAGAGGTAGCAGCAGTTGCCGCAGCCGGTGCACAAAGCGGGGTCGATCACGATCCCCTTGCCCGGCACCAGGGTTATGGCGTCCGCCTCACAGCGTTCCACGCAGGCGAGACAGCCGCAGTTGCGGGCCAGGCAAAGTGAGCCGACCGGGACTGCCACCATGTCCGGCCGCGGCTGCAGCTCAGGCTCCTCCTGCTCAACAGGTACGGCCGCCGGCTCCCCCCGCAGGCCGGTTGCCAGCTCCAGCACCGAGCTGCCGAGGGAGAAGATGCCCTGCCGCAGGAATTGCTTCCGAGTCAGCTTCACTTGTTCCCCTTGGCCCGGGTTCCAGCCTGCGCTGCCGGGGGAGCCGCGTCGGCGACCGAGCCGAGGTGGCATTGTGTGCAGGCGATCCGGACCGGGTGCGGGCAGAGGGTCGCCTTGCCGGGAGGCATGTGACAGCCAAGGCACTGCGGCGCCTTCATCCCCTCGTCGATACGGTGGGGGATGAGCGGCGGGTTCCCCTCCGCGAAACGCGCGTCCGCGTCGTAGTTGGGATGGGCGTCGGCGGCAAGCGCCGGAACGGCCGCGGCGACCATTAGGGAGAACAACAAGGAGCAGCAGGCAACTATCTTCACGGCAGGCCTCCTAAATCAGATCCTGATCAGCGATACATCTTCCGTTTTGTACTTTCAGGCGTCCAGCCCCTACGCCTTTTCCAGCTTCACCGCGCACTTCTTGTAGTCCGGCTCCCCCGAGATGGGGCAGTAGGCGTCCAGGCAGAGGTCGTTGATCAGCTTTGCCTCGTCGAAGAAGGCCACGAAGACGTTCCCCTTCTCCGACCTCCCCCGGCCGTGCAGGTCGGCCGTCAGCACGACGCTGCCCCGCCGGGAGCTCACCTTCACCTTGCCCAGGTGCTTGATCCCCAGCCTGTGCGCGTCGTCCGGGTGTATCTCACAAACCGCCTCCGGGTAGGCGCGCCTCAACTCGGGCACCCGTCCGGTCATGGTGCTTGTGTGCCAGTGCTCCAGCACGCGCCCGGTGCAGAGCCAGAAGGGGTACTGGTGGTCAGGGACCTCGGGCGCCGGCTCGTAGGGGCGAGCCCAGATGACCGCCTTGTAGTGGTCCGCCTTGTTCTTGTAGAACTTGATCCCCTCGCCGCTCTTCACGTAGGGGTCCTCCCCCTCAAGGTAACGGTAGCGGGTCTCCTTGCCGTTGACCACCGGCCAGCGCAGACCGCGGTGCTTGGCGTACTCCTCGTAGGGGGCCAGCTCTTTTCCCTGCCCTTCCCCGAACTTGCGGTACTCCTCCCAGATCTCCTTCTCCGGATAGCTGTAGGGGAAGAGGGAGCCGTACCCCAGGCGGCGGGCCAGTTCCATGGTCTGCCAGAGATCGTTCTTCGCGTCACCGGGAGGATCGACCATCTTGAACCACTGCTGGGTGCGGCGCTCGGCGTTCCCAAAGGCACCCTCCTTCTCGACCCAGCTGGCGGACGGCAGCACCACGTCGGCAAGCTCGGTGGAGCGGTTGGGGTAGATGTCGGAGACGACCAGGAATCGCCCCTCCCCCTTGTGCGCCCCCTTGCGGTAGCGGGCGAGATTGGGGAGCGACTGGAACGGGTTGGTCACCTGGCTCCAGAGCACCTTGATGTCCCCCCGGTCGAAGGCGCGGAACATCTCGACGGCGTGATAGGTCGGCTTGGCCGGGATCTTCTTGGGGTCCACCCCCCAGATCTTGGCCGTCTTCTCCCGGTGCTCCGGGTTGCTGACCACCATGTCGGCGGGGAGGCGGTGGGTGAAGGTGCCGACCTCGCGGGTGGTGCCGCAGGCGGAGGGCTGGCCAGTGAGCGACATCGGGTTTTGACCGGGCTGGCAGATCTTGCCGGTCAAAAGGTGCAGGTTGTAGACGAGGTTGTTCACCCAGGTGCCGCGGGTGTGCTGGTTGAAGCCCATGGTCCAGAGCGAGACCACTTTCCGGTTCTTGTCGGCGTAGAGGTGGGCGAGTTCCACGATGGTCTGCGCCGGCACCCCGGAGAGCGAGGCCGCGTGCTCCGGCGTGTACGGCTTCAAGAACTCCCGGTAGGCCTGGAAGTCGATCAACTGCGGCTCGTCGGCGAACTTGAACTTGTCCTGCAGCCCGTAGCCGATCTTCTCCTTCCCCTTCTTGAAGACCACGTGGTTCTCGATGAACTTCGGATCGTGCAGCCCGTCCCGGATGATCACGTGCGCCATGGCGTTCAGGAGGGCGAGGTCGGTCTGCGGGTTGAAGCGGACGTAGCGGTCGGCCATAAGGGAGGTGCGCGTGCGGCGGGTGGCGAAGTCGATGATCTTCACCTCGGGGTTGTTGAGCCGGTTATCGAGCATCCGCGAGAAGAGCACGGGATGGCACTCCGCCATGTTGGCTCCCCACAGGAAGAAGGTGTTGCCATGGTCGAGGTCGTCGTAGCAACCCATCGGCTCGTCGCTGGCGAAGGTGGTCATGAAGCCGGTGACCGCGGAGGCCATGCAGAGACGGGCGTTAGCCTCGATGTTGTTGGTGCCGATGCCGGCCTTGAAGAGCTTGCTGGCGGCATACCCCTCGAAGATGGTCCACTGCCCGGAACCGTAGATCGCCACCGAGTCAGGACCGAACTTGTCGATGGACTCCTTGAACTTGGAGGCGATCAGGGTCATGGCCTCCTCCCAGCTCGCCTCCACCAGCCGGCCATTTTTCCGGATCAGCGGCGTGGTCAGCCGGTCCTTTCCGTATAACACCTTGGCCAGGAAGTACCCCTTGACGCAGTTGAGCCCCTTGTTGACGTCAGCCTCCGGGTCGGCCTTGGTGGCCACTATCCGGCCGTCCCTGACCCCGACCAGCACGCCGCACCCGGTGCCGCAGAACCGGCAGGGGGCCTTGCCCCAGGTAACTCCCGCTTCGTCGGCCAGGGCCGAACCCGGCCGGAGAGTGACTCCGGCAGCGGCCAAGGCCGCAGCCGCCGCACTGGCTTTGAGAAAACTGCGCCTGCTGACTTCCATGACTAATCCCCTTTCTTCTTCGATGCAGCGACGGCAGAACTCTCAGAGATCCTCGAAATTGTGGTAGGCAAGGCGCACGGAGTTGACCCCTTCGATCTCGTGCATCCTGGAAACCAGCTCTACTTCGCGCTCCACGTCGTCCGCCTCGATGACCGCCACGATCCGCCCCAGCGACAGGATATCGTGCACCTCCACACCCGGCAGGGCGGAGATCGCCTCGGCAGCGGCTGTGCATTTTTGCGGATTGCAGGTTAGCAGCACACCAGAGATCGGCATATCGTCACCTCCCGCCATCCCGCCGGCTGAACCGGAGGAAACGGCTTCTGTTTGTCATGAAACGGCGATCCATGATCTTTCCATTTTTCGGGAAAAGATTTGACTTAAGTCAAATTAGTAGCGTTTCAGGCTGAGGGGAAAAAGAAGGAAGGGGCACTTCTTCCAGGGGGGCACTACGGCTCGGCCATCTGCACCATCTCCACCTCGATGCTGATGGTGACCTCGTCACCTACCATCACTCCGCCGGCCTCCATCACCTTGTTCCAAGTGAGGCCGAAATCCTTTCGGTCGATCTTGGTGGAGGCGGAAGCGCCGCGTCTCACGTTTCCTTTAGGATCCTTCACCTCCTGGCTCGGCCCCTCCACATCCAGGACCACCGTGCGGGTGACGCCGTGCAGCGTCAGGTTGCCGGTGACCTTCAGCCCCTCGGCCCCACTTTTGGCGACGCCGGTGGAAACGAAGGTCATGGTGGGATACTTGGCCACGTCCAGGAAATGGTCGCTTTTGAGATCCTTGTCCCGCATCCCGACCCCGGTATCTATGGAGGCGGTTTCGATGGTTGCCGTCACCGAGGATTTGGCAAGGTCGTTCTCGTCCACCTTGACCGTGCCACTGAACTTGTGGAAGGTCCCTTTGACATTGGACACCATCATGTGCCGGACCTTGAAGCCGACACTTGAGTGATCCGGGTCGATCTTCCAGGTGGAGGCCTGCGCCATGACTGGCAGCATAAGAAAAGCTGCCGCTGTTAGTGACATCAGTGCCTTTTTCATACCGCGTTCTCCATTGACAAGCTGACGAGATGTCGGCGTAGTAGCCCTGCTGAGAGTATTGCACCACGTTGGATGATATCACTCAGCCTCTTCTTGTCCAGATCGAGCCGGGGCAATAACAGTCCCACAAGCTCTCAAGCCACTGGCGGCAAGCTGGCTGCAGCGGCGACAGAGAGAGGTGGTTCCTTGACATTGACTTACGCTATGTGAGAATTCACAGAAATGTCCGGTTTCACAGTGGACTTACAAGGGAGGACGCACGATGAATGTATTCGACTTCGCCATGAAGATGGAGTTGCAGGGGAAGGCGTGCTACGAGGAGATGGCCGCCTCCACCAAGGTCCCGGGGTTCCGGACCATCTTCCGCGGGTTGGCCGCAGACGAGCAAAAGCATTTCGATATCTTCCGCGACCTCAAGGAAGGTAAAACTTTTCAGATGGTGAACTCACGCGCGATTGACCATGCCAGAACCGTCTTCACCGAGCTTATCCAGCACAAAGATCTGATCGAAAAGGAACTGCACGAAGACTTAGACGCCTACCACGTGGGACTTAAGATGGAGGCCGACAGCATCAAGCTCTACGAGGAAATGGCGACGAAAGAGGCCAATCCCGAAATCGTACAACTCTACCTGAAGATGGCCAATGAGGAAAAGAAGCATTACAACATCATCGAAAACATCTGTGACTTCGTGATGAGGCCGAAATACTACCTGGAGTGGCGGGAGTTCAGCAACCTGCACGAACTGTAACAGTGCGGGGGCGTCACCAGTCACCCCGCTCTCCTTTCCCATTCCCTCAGAAAAACAAAAGCCGTCCCTCCACTATGGAAAGGACGGCTTTTGTTTGTTTCGACTATCACCGACAGAAGCAATCCCGCTGCCCCCCCTTTATCAAGGGGAAACGCGATGGGGAAACTTCATCTATTTGAGTAGGCACTCTAACGTCCCCTCCCCTTCAAGGGGAGGGACAGGGTGAGGATGGGGTTCCGGGCTACTCGCCCAGGTACGTGTAGGACTGCAGGGTCTTGTCCAACAGTTCCAGGAAGTGGCTGCTCTCCTCGATGGACACCTTCTGCAGCGCCACGTTGGTCTCCAGGTTGTTGCGCACCCGCTTCAGGATCTCGGAGGCGTCGTACTGCACATACTTGAGACTCTCCCAAGTCGCGTCGCCGGTGATGACCGTGTCGATCTTGTAGTTGGTCTTCTTGTTGAAGGTGATGTGCACGGCGTTGGTGTCGCCGAACAGGTTGTGCATGTCCCCCAGGATCTCCTGGTAGGCCCCGATCAGGAAGAAACCGATGAAGTAGTCGTCATCGCCATTGATCTTGTGCAGCGGCAGCGCCTTCGTCCGCCCGTTCTGCCCGACGAAGCTGGTGATCTCGCCGTCGGAGTCGCAGGTGATGTCGGCGATGGAGGTAAGCACGTCCGGCTTTTCGTCCAGCCGCTGGATCGGCACGATCGGGAAGAGCTGGTCGATCGCCCAGGAGTCGGGGATCGACTGGAAGAGCGAGAAGTTGGTGAAGTAGGTCTGCCTAAGCGAGAGCTGGAAGTTCTGCAGCTCCTCCGGGATCGGCTTGATCTTCTCGACGATCGAGTTGATCTTCCTGATGATCTTGGAGCAGATCCACTCGGCGTTCGCCCGCTCGTTCATGTTCAGGTAGCCCAGGTTGAAGAGGGAGACCGACTCCTGGATCAGCTGGATGGTGTCGTGGTAGTCCTCCCTGAGCGAATGCCGGTCGATGCTCTTGTAGATGTCCACCAGTTTCTTCACGGTGGGCGAGAGCGAGGCGAGTTTCTCCGGATCGGTGAGGATGGAGTCGAACTCCGGCAGCAGCGTGTTGGGGTTGTTGTTCAGGACGTTGGTCACCAGCACCGAGTAGTGCGCGACGGTGGCGCGCCCGGACTCCGAGATGATGTTCGGGCAGGGGACCCCCGCCTCGTCGCAGATGTTCTTCACCTGGTAGATGACGTCGTTCGCGTACTCGTCCAGCGAATAGTTGACACTGGAGAAGTAGCTCGACTTGGAGCCGTCGTAGTCGACCCCCAGCCCCCCGCCGATATCCAGGAAATCCAGCCCCACCCCGAGCTTCCTCATCTCGACGTAGATCCTGGTCCCCTCGATGAGGGCGTTCTTGATCTTGTCGATCTTGGTGATCTGGCTTCCCACGTGGAAGTGCAAGAGCTTCACGCAGTCGAGCATCCCCTTCGACTTCAGCATGTCGATGGCGGCGATGATCTCGGAGATGCGCAGGCCGAACTTGGCGTCCTCGCCCCCGGAGGTGGCCCACTTGCCGATCCCCTTGGAGGAGAGCTTCACCCGGATGCCCAGCTTGGGGGTGATGCCGGTCCGCTTGGCGACCTCGACGATCTTCTCCAGTTCGAAGAGCTTCTCCACCACGATGGTGATGTCGTAGCCGACGCGGGTGGCGAAGAGCACGGTCTCGATGAACTCGGTGTCCTTGTAGCCGTTGCAGATGATGGGGAGGTTGCTGCCGGTGGACATGGAGATGGCCGCCACCAGCTCCGGCTTGGAGCCGACCTCGAGGCCGATGTTGTACTTCTTGCCGAAGTTGGCGATCGCCTCCACCACCTGGCGCTGCTGGTTCACCTTGATCGGGTAGAAGGTCTGGTACTTGGCCGGATAGTTGTTGTCCTGGATGGCGTTTTTGAAGACGCGGCTGATGGAGGCGATGCGCCCCTCCAGGATGTTCATGAACCGAAGCAGGATGGGAGGCTTGATCTTCCTCTTGATCAGGTCGTCCACCAGCATGCGCAGGTCAATGGAGTATTTCGAATTGGGGGAGGGATGCACGCAGACGTTACCCTTCTTGTTGATCGAGAAGAGTTCGGCGCCCCAGTTGTCGATGTTGTAAACCTTGGAGGAATCGTTAACGGTCCATTTCGCCATGTTCAGTTCACCAGATGCATTAAGTTAAGGTGTAAGGGGTTAACTCAAAATACCCTCGCCCTTTCAGGGAGAGGGTGCCCGAAGGGCGGGTGAGGGTTGCCGCGATGCTGCCAAAAAACGCGCCCTCCCCCCTCCCCCTCTCCCCTAAAGGGGCGAGGGGAGTGCAGCAAAAAGGTTCTACGACAGCCGACTTTTGAAGTCCTGGTAGCCGAAACTGCGAACCACCTTCAGCTCCCCGGTCTGCGGCTCGTAGGTGCAGATGTGCGGGTGCTGTATGCCGTTGAAGGTGGTGGTCTTGACCATGGTGTAGTGCGACATGTCCAGAAAGGCCAGCCGGTCTCCGGCGGCAAGCGGCTTCTCGAAAGACCAGTCGCCGATCACGTCGCCGGCCAGACAGGACGGGCCGCCCAGCCGGTAGCCGTGCGGCTTTTCGTCGGGGTCGAAGCCCCCCTTGATCTCCGGCCGGTAGGGCATCTCCAGGATGTCCGGCATGTGGCAGGTGGCCGAGACGTCCAAAATTGCGATATCCACCTCGTTGTGCACCACGTCCATCACTTCGGAAACCAGGATGCCGGTGCCGATGGCGATCGCCTCGCCCGGCTCCAGGTAGATCTCCAGGTCGTACTTCTTGCGGAAATACCGGACCAGTTCGACCAGCTTATCGATGTCGTACCCTTGCCGGGTGATGTGGTGCCCGCCGCCCAGGTTCAGCCACTTCATCTGGGGCAGGAACTCGCCGAACTTCTCCTCGAAGGCCTTGGCGGTCCGCTCCAGCGGATCGAAGAGCTGCTCGCAGAGGGTATGGAAGTGCAGCCCCTCCACACCCTCGAGCGATTTCCCCTCGAACTCCGCGCGCACGATCCCCAGCCGCGACTTGGGAGCCGCCGGATCGTAGATCGGCGTGTGCCCCTCGGAGTGCTCGGGGTTGACCCGAAGGCCCACCGAGACGCGGCCGGCGTACTGCTCCCAAAGCGGGCGGAAGCGCTCCAGCTGGTTGAAGGAGTTGAACACCAGGTGGTTCGAGGTGGTCAGAAGCTCCTGTACGTCGCTTTCCTTGAAGGCCGCCGCGAAGCTGTGCACCTCGCCGCCGAACTCCTCGCGCCCGAGCCTCGCCTCCCAGGGGGAGCTGGCGCAGACCCCGTGCAGGGTCCTGGCGATGATCGGGAAGACGCTCCACATGGAGAACGCCTTCAGCGCCATGAGGATCTTGGCGCCGCTTCTTCTTTGCACCTCGTCCAGGATGGCCAGGTTGTGACGTAGCCTTCCCAGGTCCACCACGAAGGCGGGCGAGGGGGCAAGCCGCGTCATCTCATCGACGTGCAGCCTGGTCACGTGAGCTCCAGCCAGCCATCCTCTTCGACCACCACGTTGGGGAGGCCGTAGACGGAGAGGGTCTCCAGGAACGGCTCGGGATCGAACTGCTCCATGTTGAAGACACCTTCGCCCCTCCACTTGTTGGTGAGCATCATGAGAGCGCCGACCACGGCGGGGACGCCGGTGGTGTAGCTGATCGCCTGCGACTTCACCTCGCGGTAGCACGCCTCGTGGTCGCAGATGTTGTAGATGTAGACCTGCTTCTTCTTGCCGTCCTTGTACCCCTTGGCGATCACGCCGATGCAGGTGCGCCCCTTGGTGAGCGGCCCGAGGCTCCCCGGGTCCGGAAGCACGGCTTTCAGGAACTGCAGCGGGACGATCTTCTGACCGTTGAACTCGACCTCGTCGATGCGGGTCATCCCCACGTTCTGCAGCACCTCCAGGTGCTTCAGGTAGTTGTCCGAGAAGGTCATCCAGAACTGCGCCTTCTTGATGGAGGGGATGTGCTTGACCAGCGACTCCATCTCCTCGTGGTACATGCGGAAGATGTTCATCGGGCCGATGCCGTCCGGGAAGTCGAAGCTACGCTTGGTGGCGAGCGCACCGGTCTCCACCCAGTCCCCGTTCTCCCAGTGACGGCAGGGAGCGGTTACTTCGCGGATGTTGATCTCCGGGTTGAAGTTGGTGGCGAAGGGCTGGCCGTGGTTGCCGGCGTTGGCGTCGATGATGTCGATCTCCACCACCTCGTCCAGGTACTTCTTGGCGGCCAGCGCGGTGAACACGTTGGTGACGCCCGGATCGAAGCCGCTGCCCAGCAGTGCCATCAGCCCCTTCTCCTTGAAGCGGTCCTCATAGGCCCACTGCCAGCTGTACTCGAACTTGGCGGTATCGAGCGGCTCGTAGTTGGCGGTATCCAGATAGTCGACGCCGGTCGCCAGGCAGGCGTCCATGATGGTCAGGTCCTGATAGGGGAGCGCCACGTTGATGACCAGCTTCGGCTGCTCGCGCTTGATGAGCTCGATCAGCTCGGGCACGTTGTCGGCGTCCACCTGGGCGGTCTTCACCGGGAAATCCGGGATCTGCTCGGCGATGGCGCGGCACTTGGATTCGGTGCGCGAAGCGAGGGTGATAGCGGAAATCACGTCTTTGGCCTGGGCGCACTTGTGGGTGACCACCCCGCCGACGCCGCCTGCCCCTATAATCAGTACTTTGCTCATATCTTTCTCACGCTCCTTCTCAGTAATAAAACGTCGGCGGCGTCACCACCCAGAGCAGCATCGCCGCACTCTTGCCAACGTTCTTGACCGCGTGCTTGCGGTCGGAGGAAAAATAGAAACACTCGCCTTTGCTGACGGTATAAAGCTTGTCATCCAGCCTGAGCTGCACCTTGCCGGTGATCACGTAGCCGAACTCCTCGCCCTCGTGAATCGGCTGCTCGTCCATCTCGCCGCCCGGCTCCAGGGTTACCAGCACCGGGTCCATATCGCGGTTCTGGGCGCCCGGCACCAGGAGCTCCACCTTGATGTTGTCGCCGTCGTCGGTCGCCTGAACGCGGGCGTCCTTGCCGAAAACGATGTCCTGGTCCGTCTCCTCGGAGAAGAACTCCTGCATGCTGATCCCGAAGACATCCACGATGTCCTTCAGGGTCGCGATGGAAGGCGAGGTCGCGTCGTTTTCCAGCTGCGAGATGAATCCCTTGGTAAGGTCGGCCCGGCTGGCCAGCTCTTCCTGGGTGAGGGAGTTAACCATCCTCAGCCGTTTCAACCTTTCGCCGATCTTCAAGAAAGCCTCCCGAGTTTAGGAGTGGTAAACAATCTGTATAACCAGCGCACTGTAGCATTTCCGCACACAAAGTCAACGAAAAGTTTAGTGACTCTATACTTCCTGTTTAACATTTAAAACTTGTTAATTTTAATTATAGATGATTTCAGTTATATTTACGACATCTTACGGCACGACACGAGGTTGGCGGCCGTTCGTGCTGAGCTTATCAAAGCACCCTTTGTCCGGCCATTAAAGCCCCCCCTACGGCAGACTCTGGAAGGCTTCGACAGCCTCAGGGCGAACGGCGGTAAGGGCTGGAACACGCCTGTTCAGTTCCCAAAACTCGCTGAAGACGAAAAGAGCGGATCCGACAGGCGCGCTGCCGAATCCGCTCTTTCACCACTCCCCCGCAGTATGCATCACAAGCTACTGCCATTCATCCTCGGGCCTCAATGGCGGTAGCCGCGTCCGTACCTCGTCTCTCTCGGCCAGCGGTCTCTCGGCAACTCCCGCCAGGGGCCGCCCCGCCCTCTCGCGTAATGCCAGCGGTCGTCATGATAGTAGTAGTGATAGCCGCCGTGATAGTAGTATGGGTCATCGCCAAGAACAACCACTCCCGGGAGTGGTGGTGCCACATCCACCTCGTAACCTGTCGGAGCGGGTGCGACGATGCACCCCGGGAGAGCAACCGAGGTAAAGAGCGCTATCGCCACCGCCGTCAGAATCCTTTTCATCTGTTCCTCCTTCACCTCGATGACTGCCGCCAGCCATCAAGAGTCAGCTTCCACAAAGCCGTCCTCTTCGCGGTCAGATCCTCTCTGAATCACGGAGGTTCACTGATATTTTAATCCTTTTCGGCCCTGCTTGATAAGTGCTCAGGCCTGTCCGGATGTGCTCGCGCGCACACTTTCCCACCCACTGCAAACACTCCCTCCCCCTCCGCGGGAGGGTCGGGGTGAGGGAAGCCTCGCATCTTCCAGGATAGTTCCTTGACCCCAACCCTCTCCTGCACGTCATGGGAGAGGTGGATCGAGTGGGGATCGGGGATCGACTGAACGGTTGCTAGTCGCAGAAATAAAAAGACCGGCGCCGAATCTGTCGGCGCCGGTCAAGGCAAACAATGAAGGAGGAAGTGTGATTAGCAGCTGAGGTTCAAGCAGGCGGCCATCGAGCTCTGCAGGTTCCGGACGTGGGCCATCAGGCCGTTGAGGCCGTCGGTGGTCTGGCCGCTGCAGACTTCGTTTACGTGGGTGAAGAGCTCTTCGATTTCCGGCATGGCATTCTGCTCATCGGGGTCCATCAGCATGAGCACCTTCATGCCGATCAGCAGGTTTTCCATCCTGAGTTTCGTCATGGCATCGATCCTGGAGGATTTCAGAGTGCTGAGGCAGCGATTGATCACGTTATAGTTCATGGCGTACCTCCCATTTGGTCTTTGCTGTGGACCCCGAACTCTTTCTCCTATATCCAAGCTCCGTGCCAAGATTCGCGGCTCACCTATTCATGTAAAACAGCCACTTACGCTGCACAGGAAAATCGGCTGAAAACCCGCAAGGTGTGAATTTTCTAACAGCAAGGCATCAGACTCGGTCATCGCTAGCGATAACGGCAAGTTAGCGGCAACTGTAAAAAAGTGAACTGTGAATTTTTTTACAGGTGGCGATGGGGTTAGGTAGGTGATGATAGGTGCCGAAAGCCTAGGGCTCCGCAGGAGGGAATAAAAAAAGGCCGGCACCGCAAGGGGCGCCAGCCATGACCCACCGAAACTTTAGAGTTTGTATCAGCAGCTTAGGTCGAGGCAGGAAACCATCGAGCTCTGCAGCTTGCGCACGTGCTCGAGAAGACCGTTCACGCCGTCGGCAGATTCGCCGGTGCAGACTTCCTTGACATGCAGCAGGAGTTCCTCGAGGTCCGGGGTGCTGTCCTGCCCGGCTATATCGACCAACATGAGCATCTTGATGCCGATCAACAGGCTCTCCATCCTGAGCTTGCTCATTACGTCCATCTTGGAAGACTTCAGGGTGCTAAGGCAACGGTTGATCAGGTTATATTCATTCATGGCGGTACCTCCCGTCGTGATCAGGCTCGTCAACGCGGACACTGCAACCACCATCCAAGGTCCATGCCAAAATTGGATGTTTTTAACCACTCGTAAAATCAGGCATTTACCAGCCGGCCTTTCGCACCTCCCACAGCGCTGAAACTGTGAATATTTTGTCGTCGGCCGGCCTCACCACCATTAGCAACGCAAAATCAAAACCTTACGCTATCACGGTAAAAATACGAACTGTGAATTTTTTTACAGCCATCCCGCTATTCGAAGCGCCGCTCGTCGAAGAGCCTCTTGGTCTTCCTCTCCGAGCGCGGCATGCTGCCGTACTCGACCAGCTCAACCTCGCAGGAGACCAGCAGCGTGTGCTTGATGCCGGAGATGATCCGCTTGCAGACCTGCTCGTCCGGCAACTGCCCGTCCTTGGCGCGCTCCACTCTGATCAGCATGTAGTCGCGTCCGTCGTCCTTGTGCCCCAGGTGAACCTGGTATTCGCTCCCCACCCCATCCACGCGGTTAAGCACCTCGTCGACCTGGCCGGGATAGATGTTCACCCCGCGGAAGATGACCACGTCGTCCGAGCGCCCGAGGATGCGGTCGTGGCGCGGCAAGGTGCAGCCGCACTCGCACTCACCCTCGATCAGGCGGGTGAGGTCGCGCGAGCGGTAGCGGATGAGCGGTGCCCCCTCTTTGCAGAGGGTGGTGAAAACCATCTCGCCCACTTCGCCCGGAGCGACCGGCTCCAAGGTGGCGGGATCCAGGATCTCCAGGATGAAGTGATCGGCCCAGTAGTGGATGGCGCTGCCGTGCCCGCAGGATAGCCCGGTCCCGGGGCCGTACACCTCGGTGAGACCGGTTATGTCGTAGATGTCTTTAACGCCCAGGCACTCCCTCATGGTATCCAACATGGCGGAACTGCTCCGCTCGGCGCCCAAGATGATCTTCTTCAGGTTCAGCTTGTCGCGCAGTCCCTGCCGGTGGACCTCCTCGGCCAGCAGAAGCCCCATGGAGGCGGTGCAGCAGAAGACCGTGGTCTGCAGGTCGATCATCAGGCTGGTCTGCAGCTCCAGGTTGCCGGGGCCGACCGGGATGGCGAGCGCCCCGAACTTCTCGCAGGCCTGCTGGAAACCGATGCCGGCGGTCCACAGGCCGTAGCCCACCGCGATCTGCACCCGGTCTTCCCGGGTGAGCCCGGCCAGCTCATAGCAGCGGGCGAACATGGTCTGCCAGTCGTCGATGTCCTTCTGGGTGTAGCAGAGGACCTTGCGCTTCCCGGTGGTCCCGGAGGAGGCATGGATGCGGACCAGATCCGCGAAGGGTGCGGAGCGCAGGGCGAACGGGTAGCCGGCAGCAAGGTCCTGCGCGGTAAGGAAGGGGAGGCGCCGGATGTCCTGAAGGGAGACGATGCTCTCAGGGGTGACACCGGCCTTCTCCAGCTGCTCACGGTAGAAAGGAGAGTTTTCGAAAGCGTGCCGGACCGTCCACTTCAGCCCGGCTAATTGATGGGTGGCGAGATCGGCGGGGGTGGCTGCTTTGGAGGGGAATCTGCTCAGCATCTGGGTCATGCCTCCTTGGTCTGGCCCAGGCCTGCCGAAAATGCTGCCAGCGCTCGCGCCAATTGTTTTTCCTTGCCGGCCATCTTCTGCTTGATGACAGAGGCGATCTCCTCTGCCGTACAGAAGAGCCGCCCCTGCTCGGCCAGCGCACGCCCCAGCACAATCAGGTTGACCGCCTGCGGGTCGCCCAGGGAAAGGGCCAGCTCGTCGGCGTCAACGGTCACGGTGGGATGGGAAGCCCCCTCCTCCAACTGTTCCTTGGCGTTGGTGGCAATGAAACCGTCCTTCTTCAGGAAGTGGAGGTGCAGGGGCACCGTCTCGGGCTTGAGCGACAGCAGGGCGTCGGCCTGCCCCGGCCGCACCAAGGGGCTGGTAAAGCCGCCGACCTTGAGGTGGGATACCACCACGCCGCCACGCTGTGCCATCCCGTGGGTCTCACTGGTCAATACCGGCAGCCCCTTGGCGATAGCGGTCTCGGCAAGCAGCCTGGTGACGAACAGGATCCCCTGCCCTCCCAGGCCGCAGATGATTATTTGTTGCTCTCTCATGGCGTCTCCTCCCGTTCAATAGCCTTCACTGGGCAGACGTCGAGGCAGACACCGCAGCCGCTGCAGATCATGGGATCGATGACCACCTGCGTGCCGCCGGGGGGGATGGTGAGGGCTGGGCACTCGAAGCGGTCGACGCAGACCCGGCAGCCGGTGCAGGCCTTGCTGACTGTGGGTTGCCGGCGCTTCTGGCGCGGCGCGCTCCGGTCGACCAGGCAGGGGCTCTTGGCGATCACCACCGCCACCCCTGCCGTGTGCGAGAAGGCGAGCGCCTCTTTCAAAAGGGAGGTGAAGGCGGGAAGTTCCAGGGGGTCGGCGGTCTTCACGAAGCCGACGCCGCATCCCTTGACGATGCTTTCGATGTCAACCGGACGGCCTGCCGGAGTGCCGTGGGCCGGGGTCGGCTGGTTGCCGGTCATGGCGGTAGTCACGTTGTCGAGGATCACCAGCACGAAGCGGGCACCTTGAGCCACCGCATCTATGAGCGGCGGGATGCCGGCATGGAAGAAGGTGGAGTCACCCACGGTGGCGATGATGTCGCGCTGCTGCCCGGTCACCCGGTAGGATTGGTAGAAGCCGGCCGCCTGGCTGATGGAGGCGCCCATGCAGAGCACGGTATCGACCCCTCCCAGGTTAATACCCAGCGTGTAGCAGCCGATGTCGCTGGGGTAAATCCCCTTGGGCGCCGCCTTCTTGATGGCATAGAAGCTCGCGCGGTGCGGGCAGCCGGGGCAAAGGGTGGGACGCCTCCCTCCTTTGGCGGCGGCCGGCGGCTCGGCCGGGGCGGGAAGGCCGGCGAAGCGGGCGACGATGCGCTCCACGATCTCCGGCAGCAGTTCGCCCGCCTCGGGGACCATCCCGGAGAGCTTCCCCTGCACCTTGTAGCGGTCTCTGAGCTGCATCTCGATGACGCCGGTGGTCTCTTCCAGCACCAGTATCTCGTCGAAGGCGTTGAGGATGGTCTCGGCGAAGGCGCTGTGGAGCGGATAGGGCTGGATGACCTGGTGGAAGGAGATGGAGTCCCAGAGCCCGAGATCACCCAGGATCTCCTTCACGTAGCTTGCCGCCGGCCCCGAGGCGACCACCGCCTTGCGGCTTTTCACCTGCGGGTTCAGGCAGCGCGGCGCGGTCGGCTCATAGGCGGCGATCTCGGCGAGCTTCTGGTTCAATTCCAGGTGGAGTTGATAGCGGAACTTCGGAGTGGCCGCCCAGCGGGAGGGTTCCTTCTGGAAATCGGCCGCCCTTTTCAGATCCTGTACCGGCAAGAGCTGGACATCCTGGCAGGCATGGCAGACGCGGGTGGTGGGGCGCAGCATGACGGGAATGGAGAACTTCTCGGAGAGCTCGAAGGCGGTGCCGGTCAACTGGCGGGCCTGCTCGGGGGAATCGGGGTCGAGCACCGGGATCTTGGCCACCATCGCCATCATGCGGCTATCCTGCTCGGTCTGGGAGGAGTGCGGGCCGGGGTCGTCGGCGCTCACCACCAGGAAACCGCCGACCACGCCCAGGTAGGCCGCACTCATCAGCGGATCGCTCGCCACGTTGAGCCCCACCTGCTTCATGGCGGTAGCCGCGCGCAGCCCGGTCTGGCTGGCTGTGTAGGCGATCTCCAGCGCGACCTTCTCGTTGACCGCCCATTCGACATGCATCTCCACGCCTTCCTGCGCCTGCCATCCTTGCACGGCGGAGAGGATCTCCGAGGCGGGAGTTCCGGGATAGGAAGCGGCCACCACGCAGCCGTTTTCCACCAGCCCCCGCGCCATGGCCTCGTTTCCTTGCATCAGTCTCTTGTGCTGCTCGTCACTCGACATCTAAACCTCACCGCACCCGGGATGGCTCCGTAGGTGCCTGTCCCGCTTCATTAATTACCACGACCGAAAGGCGCATTTTCACGTCAACGGAAGAGATTGTCAACCACAAAGGTACTCTTACACCTCCACCCGATGCTCTCCGTTTACAGTTCGCATTGTCACGCCCCCCTCTGCCAACTCTCCCTCGCCGCACTTCGCGGGCGGGGGCGGGAGTTAGCTGTAGGGGGTGGCACCCTCACCCGGCCTTCGGCCACCCTCTTCCCTGGAAGGGGCAAGGGTAGACGGCACCAGCCCTTAACCTTGTGCGTTTCCTGGTCAACGGGCCGAAAGAAAGGGGGAAGCCGAAACCGGCTTCCCCCACAACCTACCTCGAAGATATCGTTCAGCGGTCTCAGCCGTGCTCGCGCCCGTGCTCATGCGCCTGGCCAGGCCCCTGATTGGGTTTGGGGGCGCGGCTGCGATACTCGGGACGGTGCATCCGCCCCTGGTACTTCCGTTTGTCGTGGAGGTACCTCTTGTACTCGGCTTCCTTGAAACGCCGGATGTGCTCCACCTTGTACCTGGCGAAGGCAGGCGGATAGGCCGACCTGGGAGTGAACGCCCAGGGGCCGGTGTAATAGGCAGAGCGATACCAGCTACCGCCATAGAAATAAAAGTATTCCCTGCCGTTGTACACCAGGTCGTAGGGGACCCCGACCGCCACGTACATGCCCAGATCGGGCGCGTAGAGGAACTGGGGTGCCGCTTCCAGGTAGATCTCCGGGGCCACCTGATAGGCAGGAGCGGGGGCGATTGCCGGAGCAGGCTTCTGCACGACGATGGTCTGCGGCGGACGCTCGACGATCACGGTGCGAGGCGGCTCTTCCACGATCACCGTCCGGGGCGGACGCTCCACAATGACCGTTTGCGGCGGGCGCTCCACGATGATGGTTTGAGGCGGGGGTTGTACGATCACCGTACGCGGCGGCTCTTGCACCATGACCGTGCGCGGCGGTTGTTGCACGACAACCGGGGGAGGAGGCTGGACCACGGCAACCGGGGCCGGTTCCGCCACCGGAGGAGGCGGGGGCGCGGCGTAGCGCTGACCGGGTATCTGGTTGCCATAGCTATACATGCACTGGACGTAGGCGTTGTCATACCGTCGCTGCGCCTCGCCGGCCGAAATGGCACCCGCGTCCGAGCCGATCGCGCTCCCGAACAGCAGGCCCATGCCGGCACCGATGGCGGCACCCGGGCCGGCGTGTCCGGAAGCGGCGCCCAACAGAGCACCCGCCCCGGCGCCGGCCACAGTTCCCACGGCAGCACCGGTCGCGGTACTCTTCTGGTAGGTTTCATTGACCGGCTGTGCCAACTGACGCTCAGCCCACTGCCGACAGGTGGCGTCTTCGCTCTGGAACTGCTCGAACGATTTCCCTTTGGCCGGCATGACGCTGACGCTGGGGCCCGGCGGAAGCATGGCGCATCCTGCCAAGGCGGCAAGCAGTAAGAAAGGAACAAGCTTACCCGCGTGGTTCATTGGATTCCCTACCTCCAGGTCAAAAATTCATTAGACCTTAAACCACCTGCCCCAGCAATTTCAAGGCATTTTTCGCCCTGCCGTGGAGCGTCCGCCGCTGTTCACGACTAAGCAACAACCAACGCGATTGCACAGGCAAAGGACGAGATAGCGTCCACGGGACGAAATTTCACCCTTTTCCACCACTTCCGATCGCGCTCCGTGCCTGGGACACCGGCAACTCCTCATGATTCCAAAGGCTTAACCGAGTAACCACAGTTTCAGCGGCGTTGGCACGAAATTGGGATGTATTGTGCGGGAAAATCCCGGCGTAGGACCGAAACGAAGCAGAGAAGACGACCGAAAGGACGAAAGGAGAAACCCGCATGAGAACTTTGTCTCTGGCAGTTGCCGGCATCGCACTTGTGGTCTGGCCTTCTTTGGTCTGTGCCGAGGTTTCTCCGGCATTAGTCCAAAAAGTTGTGGCGGCTCGACAGAAAAACGCGACGATGCTGCGCCAGTACACCTGGGAAAGCCGCACCGAGATCACCGAAAACGCCGCGGTAAAGGACATCCGCCTGGAGCAGAACACCTTCGGTCCGGACGGCCAACCGCAGCGCACGCTGATCAACGACCAGGCAGCGCCGCTTCCTTCCGGTTTCCTGCGCAAGAAGATAGCCGAGAAGGAGCGGGATAAGATGGAGACGTATCTGAAGGGATTGCACGCCCTGCTGGACCAATACACGCTCCCCACCGCCGGCAAGACGCTTGACTTTGTGCTACAGGCCCAGGTCACCCCGGCAAATGCCAGCGGCAACCTGCAGTTTTTCCGAGGGAGCGTGGCGGTCCCGGGCGATTCCATGTCGCTCTGGATAGGTGCGGTGGACCTGCAGCCAAAGCGGATGCAGGTGACAACCTTCTACCAGGGGGACCAGATCAACATGACGATTACCTACAAAACCCTCAGCAACGGCTTCACCTATCCCGAGTTCGGCCAGGTGGAGGTGTTCGGCAAGGGAATCACCCTGCAGGTGCACAACTTCAACTACGCGAACCAGAATAACTGATTCCCGGGAAGGGAAGAAATAGCTGCAGCTAAAATGGAGGTAAGGAGGCGTATATGTTGAAAAAAGCACTGTTGGTGGCGGCATTCGCAGTTACCGGAGCCGCTCTGCTGCTATCGCCGGGCGGAGCCCGGGCGGAGAACGTATTCGAGGCGGTGCCCGACGGCGTGAAGGCCTACATCTACGGCTATCCGCTGGTCACCATGGAGATGACTCGGCGGGTGATGACCAACGTGGAGAAGCCCGAGGGAACACGGGCTCCGATGGGACAGTTCGTACGGATGCGCGGCTATCCCACTGCCGCCTTCCGGGATGTGACCGCGCCCAACGCCGATACCCTTTACACCACCGCCTGGATCGACGTGAAACGGGAGCCCTGGGTGTTAACCCTGCCGGACGCCCATGACCGCTACTATCTCTTTCCGATGCTGGACGGCTGGACCGAGGTCTTCCAGGTACCGGGTAAGCGCACCACCGGCACCGGCCGGCAGGTCTATGCCATCACCGGCCCCGGCTGGAAGGGGAAGCTCCCCAACGGGGTGAAACAGTACCAGTCGCCGACCTCGATGGTGTGGCTGCTCGGCCGCATTTACTGCACCGGAACGCCAGAGGATTACGCAGAAGTACACAAACTGCAGGACCAGATCAGCCTCGTTCCGCTGAGCGCCTACGGCAAGCCCTACACTCCCCCGCGCGGCAAGGTCGATCGCTCGGTCGACATGCACACCGCGGTACGGGAGCAGGTGAACGCACTTAGCGCCGACCAGTATTTCAATCTGCTGGCGCGGCTGATGAAGGACAACCCTCCTGCTGCCGCGGACCAGCCGATGCTCGCCAAGATGGCCAAGATCGGGATCGTCCCGGGCAAGCCCTTTGACAGCAAGAAGCTCCCGCTGGCCAAGGACATACCCAAGATCGCCAACGAGAAGATCATGCTCTGGCTCAAAGAGGGGATCGTCACCGGAGACATGAAGGTGGAGAATGGCTGGGCCTTCACCACCAAGGCCGGCATCTATGGCACCGATTACGTCCAACGCGCCCTGGTGACCGCCATCGGCCTGGGAGCCAATCGCCCGCAGGACGCCATCTATCCCACCTCCGAAGGCCCCTCCATCTGGACCAGGTACACCGGGGAGAAGAAGTACGTCATGCACTTTGACCAGGGGATGCTTCCGCCGGTCAAGGGCTTCTGGTCGCTTACCATGTATGACAAAGAGTACTTCTTCGTGCAAAACCCCATCAACCGCCAGAGCATCAGCGCCCGGCAGGCCCTCAAGCCCAACGCCGACGGTTCGGTTGATCTCTACATCCAAAACGAGAACCCGGGACCGGAGAAGGAAGCCAATTGGCTGCCGGCGCCGAAGGACCAGTTCATCCTCATGATGCGGCTGTACTGGCCCAGTGAAGAACCCCCTTCGATCATCGACGGCACCTGGAAGATCCCACCGGTCAAGGCGGTGGAGTAAAGATGGATGCCCCGCTCAGGATGGCTGCTGCAGGCCGCCCGCGACCATAACACCGCAGTTCCAAGCTCAAAGGAGAGGGGGCAAGCTAGCCCCCTCTCCTTTTTTGTTAGGGGAAATTACCTAGAGTGGCTCCCGAAAAGGGATATATTCAGCCGCATCGCTGTCTACAGCACTGACCAAGGAAGATAATTCGTCCCCAATTCACTCCCAACTCGCTTTGCTCATAGTGTTACCGTCTCCGTGAAAGAAGGACCAGCTTTACGTCATATCTCGCATCTGCAAGAGCTTACTCTCTATTTAGTCGTTAACTTCCTGTTAGCCGGATGTGCTGAGACCACGGCATCAAGGCAGCAGGTATCGTCAAAGCTTATGCACTTGACCAACTAAGAGTGCAAGCCCGCTGAAATAGTAATCTCCGACCGTACCGAACACACCTGGACCGCAACCTGTATCGGTGTCAAATATTACTGCACCGACACGCCATCCCCTTTCTGTGTTCATGGCAGCATGAGATTCAAATAACGGAAGAACGGTGCCCGTAACAGACAAGGCGACTTTTGCTGCCGGGCATCGAGGATGCTCCCCCATCTGAAAAGCAAAAAGCCTCTATCTGTGCTCAGATAGAGGCTTCATAAACAACTGGTGCGAGAGGGGGGACGTGAACCCTGCGGGGTTACCCCTCCAGATGTGTATTCGTATAGTATTTCGTCACCATCGGCGAATAAAAAACTTTATGTTCACCAAGATACTTTATCCAGTTGAACGAGTTGAACACCTCGTGATGTGTTGGATTTACATATATGAAGGTGACGTGCCTCGGGTTGGTGAGGAGGGTTTCTTCTATGCGGGTGAGTGCGGCCAGAAGCGTATCACTACCAAATGGATTGGCAAGGAAGAACATCGTTCCATCGGTGTAATCGGCTTCGGCTACATCCTGAACACGCACTTCGATTGGTGAGATGCGCCCCTTCATGGAACGTGCATTGCTTTCGGCCTTCGAAGCAAGTGTGGGACTGATTTCTATGCCAACACATTTGCTGACGCCTTTTCTCGCAACAAGACACAACACTCTGCCCATACCGCAGCCCAGGTCATAGAAGACATCGTGGGATCTCAGGGGTATGTGGTCGAGAATAGCTGGTAGAAGGAGATATGGGGCCGAACCGGTACGGTAACAGTCATGAAAGAGGGTATTTTCGACAAGCTCTTGGCTATGCCAGAAGCTCATCGTATCGATGTTTAACCTCAGGTCCACAACCCTATCCCATGTCTTCTTTATCTCGTTTTTCGACTTGCGATACAAGCTCTCTTGAACCGTCATACCCCCCCTCCTTGGTTCCAGCTGTCCGTTGTCCTTTTAACGGGTGAAGCCGCCCACGCCTGCACGGCAAGCGTAGTAAAAAGTAGTGGTACAGGACGCTGTGAAGCGATGCTGATCCGTTTTAAGCCCTGGTTCTCCTCATCTTGTGATAGTGGTGCCAGCCTTCAAGAGTATCGTGATATTGGAGACGGTCAATGCTACTTTTATTTGTGCAATTCTTTTAGATTCACAAAATCTTGCACCTCCTGGCATCTAGGGCTGTGGATGAAGAGTGGATTTCGATCCTTATCACTTGCGCCATCGGATTGGGTGCATTGATTTCGGGAAATGCCTGCTGGATCGTCGCAGCGCATTCCCGGTTTACGATAATCTGTTCTTTCCCCACCGAAGGCATTTTCCGCTTCTTTGGGGATCATACGTCTATTCAGGGGAACGGGAGGCGAGGAACAGGGGGAGGATACGGTGAATCGAGAGGATTTCGCAGGTTGCTGCGCTGAATTTGCACTAGTTATGGTGATAGCAACAAAAAAAGCCTTGCAGAATAACCTGCAAGGCTTTGATCTTATTACTGGTGCGAGAGAGGGGACTTGAACCCCTACGAGTTACCCCGCCAGATCCTAAGTCTGGTGCGTCTGCCATTCCGCCACTCTCGCAGGCTACAAACGACAAACCCCGTTTGCACGGGGTTCTTTTTTATTTGGGGTGGGTAGAGGGATTTGAACCCTCGAATGTACGAGTCACAGTCGTATGTGTTGACCACTTCACCATACCCACCATATTTAGTTTTGGTACGCCTGAGAGGGTTCGAACCTCTGACCTACGGCTTAGAAGGCCGTTGCTCTATCCAACTGAGCTACAGGCGCGTAAGCTTGAGGTGGTCGGGGTGAGAGGATTCGAACCTCCGGCCCCCTGCTCCCAAGGCAGGTGCGCTAGCCAGGCTGCGCTACACCCCGTCCTTTCAAGAACCACTCTTATAGCATAGCCATCTGGGCCGTGCAAGCTTTTTTAGTCCCGTCGCCACATTTCTCGGAGCCGCACCTTTCAGCTATTTCCCCGACAAGGCCGCCTTCAGCATCTGCATGGCCCTGCCCCGGTGGCTGATGGCGTTCTTGATCTCCATGGGGAGCTCGGAGAAGGTCTGACCGTACTCGGGGACCAGGAAGAGCGGGTCGTAGCCGAAGCCCCCCTCCCCTCTGGGCGCCTCCAGGATGACGCCGGGGAGCGAGCCGTCGAAGGTCTGGCAGCTGCCGTCGGGCTGGCAAAGGGCGATCACGCAGTGGAAGGCCCCCGTCCGCTTTTCAGTGGGGACCCCCTCCAGCTCGCGCAAAAGGAGGGCGTTGTTGTCGGCATCGCTCGCCCCCTCGCCGGCAAAGCGCGCCGAGTACACGCCGGGACGGCCGTCCAGGTAATCCACGGAGAGCCCGGAGTCGTCGGCCAACACCGGCTTGCCGGTGAAAACGGCCGCCGAGAGCGCCTTCTTGATGGCGTTCGCCTCGAAGGTAGCGCCGTCCTCCTCCACCTCCGGCAGTCCACCGGGGAGGTCGGCCGGCGACAGGACGGTACCCACCACCCCTTTCAACAGCTCCCGGAATTCCTTGAGCTTCCCCTTGTTGCCGGTGGCGACGATCAGCTCCTTCATCCCTTGAGCGCCTCCCGCTGGATGTCGAACAGCTGGGTGAGCCCCAGGATGGCATGGCTGCGCATGGCGTCCATCTGCTCCAGGGTGAAGGGCTCGGCTTCCGCGGTTCCCTGCACCTCCACGAAACGCATGGAAGAGGTCATCACGAAGTTCATGTCCACCTCGGCGCTGGAATCCTCAGGGTAGTCGAGGTCGAGGAAGGGAACGCCGTCGATGATGCCGACGCTGACGGCGGCGACCGCCTCCCGCAGCGGGGACTTGGCGAGCTCGCCTTCGTCCACCAGGGTCTGCAGTGCGTCGGCCAGAGCCACGTAGCCGCCGGTGATGGAAGCGGTCCGGGTGCCGCCATCGGCCTGGATGACGTCGCAGTCGATCAGGATGGAGCGCTCGCCCAACGCCTCCAGGTCGACCACAGCACGCAACGACCTGCCGATCAGCCTCTGGATCTCATGGGTGCGGCCGGTCAGCTTTCCTTTGGACGACTCCCGCTGGTTCCTGGTGTGGGTCGCGCGCGGCAGCATGCAGTATTCGGCGGTCACCCAGCCGGTCCCTTTCCCCTTCAGGAAGGGGGGGACTTTCGGCTCTACCGTCGCGTTGCAGATCACCTTGGTATCACCGAACTCGATCAGCACCGATCCCTCGGCGTGTTTCAGATAGTTCCTGGTTATCTTTATTTCCCTCAGGGCATCAGCGGCCCGACCGTCTTTACGAGTCATGCTTTCCATCCTTTATTGATTCTGTAGTTGCGCCACGGGCTCTAATCCTGTCCGTGAAGGTTGCTGCGGAACTTCGATACCCAGCCGAGGTGCCGGATGAACGAAGAATTCATTGCTTCTGCGGCCACTGCCCCAGCACCGGCGAGTAGAGGACCTTTCCCCGGCCGTTGTTGTCGAAGATCTTGGGAGCGGAGCTTCCCCACCAGTTGCCCGGCGCCCGGAACTCCTCCACCCCCGCGTTGTAGAGATCGTACCCGGCATTCTCGTAGATGGCGTTGTCCCACACCACCGAGGCGCCGTCGAAGACGACCAGGCCGTTTTGGCCGTTGCCGGTGATCCGGTTGCCGTTCACCCGCATGCGCGAACCGGTGAGGGAGATGCCGTACTCCCGGTTGTTGGCGAGCTTGGCGCCGGCCACCGTCCCCTCGCAGGCCATCAGCGACACGCCGCTGCCGTTGCTGAGCAGGGCGCCCCCCTGGATCTTCAGCCGGCTGCCGTCGGCGCTCAACGCCGTCTGGTTGCCGGAGAGGTTTCCCTCGAAGAGGTAGATGGAACTGCGCTTGGCGACCACTCCCTGGCGATTACCCACCACGCTTATGTTGCGCAGGGTGCTCTCGCTTTCCACTAAGCTCAGGCCGGTGTCGCAACCGTGCGCGCCCCCGCCGTCCATGAAGAGCAGGGCGTCCTGGAAGCGCATGCCGACCTGTGAGCGCTCGGCCAGGACGTTCTTCAGGGTCACGTTGGAGAAGAGCACCTCCAGCGCGGTCTGCGCCCCCTCGATCCGGCAGTTCTCCAGCAGGTTCTTCTTCTCGGTGCCGAGCAGCATCATCCCCTGCCAGTCGCCGGCGGCGGCCGTGGCAAAGCCGGAGGTGAAGATCACCGGCGCCTCCTTGGTGCCGGTGGCGACCACCCGCCCCTGCACGACCAGAAGCGGCGCCTGTCCGCCCTTGCGGCGGAAATGGATCACGGTGCCGGGCTCGATGGTCAGCGTCGCCTGCGGGGCCACCGTCAGCGCCCCCTCGACCAGCACCTCTCCACGCCAGACCAGGTCCTCGGTGAGCATCCGGTCCCCGTAAACGAGGGAGGGATTGAGTGAGGCCTCGCTGCGGGGAGCCGTTTCCGCCCGCGGTGCGGCTGTCGGTGCGGCTGTCGGTGAGGCTGCCGGGGCGGTGACGGGTGCCGCCTGCCTCGGCTGGCTCTCCGGCGAGGGCTGGACCCGTTGTCCCTGCCCTTCCCCTGCCTGCTGGCCTGATCCCTGCTGGCCGACAGAAGGCTCCGCCGGCGGCTTGGCAGCGGCCGGCTGGGAGGGAGTCCCGGACACCCAACGGTAGACGTTGTCGAAGATGCCAGCGTGCGCGGGCGCGCAGGCGAAGAGGGCCATCCAGAGTGACAGCCCGAGTTTGGCGAGATAGTTTGGACGCATCATGTCGTGGGGAGCAGCAGGCTTTCCTGGTGGTAGATCTTGTTCTTGCCGCAGCGCTTGGCGCGGTAGAGGAGCGAATCGACGATGTTGAAGAGTTCATCCATGTTGTCGGCGTTGTCGGGATAGCTCGCCACCCCGATGGAAACCGTGACACCGCGGGTGGCGGTCCCCACCAGGTGCTTGGCGGTGCCACCCTCGATCGCCTTGCGGAGCCTTTCCGCCGCCAAGAGCGCATTCTCCAGCTTGGTCTCCGGCAGGAGCACGATGAACTCCTCGCCGCCGTAACGGAAGGCGACGTCGACCCCGCGCACCGTCTGCAGGATCAAGCCGCCCAAAAGGCGCAAAAGGTCGTCGCCGGTGGCGTGGCCGAAGCTGTCGTTGTAGTCCTTGAAATTGTCCACGTCCAGCATGATCACGGAGAACGGCTTGTGGTAGCGCCGGGCGCGCCCCATCTCCTGCTTAAAGAAATGCTTGAAGTAGCGGTGGTTGTGCAGGCCGGTCAGCGAGTCGGTGATGGCCAGCACCTTGGTCCGCTTGTGCAGGGTGGCGTTGTTGATCGCCATCGCCGCGAAGGAGGCCAGGATGGAGAGGAGGTTGACCTTGTCGTGGTCGAAGCTCCTGGCGACGAAATCGTTCAGGTACAGGATCCCCACCATGCGCCCCTGGTAGGTGAGCGGCACGCAGACCAGCGAGCGGATCCCCTCCTTGATGGCGATCGGGTTGTTGAAGAAGGGGGTTTTTTCGGTGTCCTCCACGAAGAAGATCTCGCCCGCCTTCAGCACCTGCTCGGAAAGCCCGCCCGGCGTCATCGACCAGCGCTCCATCTTGACGAATTCGGAGCTCAGGCCGTGGTGGGCATGGAGACTCAGCTCACGCTTGGACTCGAAGTAGAGAGCGATGCTCCCCGCCGGGGTCTCGACCAACCCCATGGCGCTGGAGAGGATCGCCTGCAGGACGGTGTCGAGATCCAGGGTGGACACCACCGCCTTGGCGACCTCGATCAGGTCCTGCAGCCCCTTCACCTGGGTCTCCAGCGTACTCGTTTTGCAACCATCACACTCGACCACGGCAGCCTCTCCCGGGAAAATTAACCCGGTATAAATAGCACAACCATCAGGTACTTGTAAATGAAGAAGCCGCTAAGCTCAAGCGACATCGGCCCTTTTTGGCGGGCCAGAAATTTTAATGCATTAACCCTTGACTTCACCATACATCTTGTGGTTTATATCTCCGCGCGCCACAAAATGTGGTGGAAACAGCCAAAACAGATCATCATGATATTTTCCCAAAGGAGATCGGAGCGTTATGAAAAAAGCGGCCGAAAAAGGGGCCATCTCGGGCCTGTCGAAAAACGCACTCACCGTACTTGAAAAGCGCTACCTGAAGAGGGACACCACCGGCAAGACCCTGGAGACACCTGCCGACATGTTCCGCCGCGTGGCGACCACCATCGCCCAGGCCGATCTCAGGTTCAACGACAAGGCCGACGTCAAAACGCTCAGCGACAAGTTCTACGACCTGATGACCCACTTCGAGTTCCTCCCCAACTCCCCGACCCTGATGAACGCCGGTCGCGAGCTGGGTCAGCTCTCCGCCTGCTTCGTGCTGCCGGTGGGCGACTCCATGGAGGAGATCTTCGAATCCGTCAAGCACACCGCCCTGATCCACAAGTCCGGCGGCGGCACCGGCTTCTCCTTCGCCCGTCTGCGCCCCGCCAACGACGTGGTCATGTCCACCACCGGCATCTCCTCGGGCCCGCTCTCCTTCATGAAGGTGTTCGACGTGGCCACCGAGACCATCAAGCAGGGTGGTACCCGCCGCGGGGCCAACATGGCGATCCTCAGGGTCGACCATCCGGACATCATGGACTTCATCATGTGCAAGGCCGACCAGCGCCATCTGAACAACTTCAACATCTCGGTCGGCATCACCGAAGACTTCATGAAGGCGGTGGACACCGATTCCGATTACACCCTGATCAACCCGCGCGACAAGAAGCCGGCCGGCACCCAGAACGCCCGCAAGGTCTTCAGCCGCATCGTCAAGCAGGCCTGGGAGAACGGCGAGCCGGGGATCATCTTCCTGGACCGCCTGAACAAGCACAACCCGACCCCGCACATCGGCGAGATCGAGTCCACCAACCCCTGCGGCGAGCAGCCGCTTTTGCCCTACGAGTCCTGCAACCTGGGCTCCATCAACCTGGGGAAGCTGGTCATCCACGGCCGGGTCAACTGGGAGCGCCTGAAGGAGGTCGTGCACCTCGCCGTCCACTTCCTGGACAACGTCATCGAGGTGAACAACTACCCGCTCGAGCAGATCGACCAGATGACCCGCTCCAACCGCAAGATCGGCCTGGGGGTCATGGGGTGGGCGGACATGCTGATCGCCCTGGGCATCGCCTACAACTCCGAGGAGGCGGTGGAACTGGGGGGCCAGGTGATGAAGTTCATCGACGACGAGGCGAAGGTGGCCTCCCGCGCGCTCGCCAAGACGCGCGGCGCCTTCCCGAACTTCAAGGGCTCCATCTACGACCGTCCGGGCGCCGAGCCGATCCGTAACGCCACCGTTACCACCATCGCGCCGACCGGCACCATCTCCATCATCGCCAACGCCTCCTCCGGCGTGGAGCCGCTCTTCGCGGTCTCCTACGTCCGCCAGGTGATGGACAAGAACATCCTGGTCGAGGTCAACCCTCACTTCGAGCGGATCGCCAAGGCCGAAGGGTTCTACAGCCAGGAGCTCATGGAGCGGATCGCCGAGCACGGCACCGTGCACGGCATCGACGAGGTCCCGGAGGGCGTGCGCGAGCTGTTCGTCACCGCCCACGACATCACCCCGGAGGAGCACGTCTACATGCAGGCGGCCTTCCAGAAATACACCGACAACGCCGTCTCCAAGACCGTCAACTTCCCCAACCACGCCACCATGGACGACGTCGAGAAGGTGTACCGTCTGGCCTACGAGACCAACTGCAAGGGTGTCACCATCTACCGCGACGGCTCCCGCGACGAGCAGGTGCTCTCCACCGGCAAGAAGGAAGAGCCGAAGGTCGCCGCTCCGGCACCGGTCTACGAGGATAAGCGCAGCGTCAAGCGCGAGCGTCCCAAGGCCCTCAAAGGGTGGACCTACCAGATGCAGACCGGCTGCGGTCCGCTCTACATCACCATCAACGAGGACGCCAGCGGCCTCTTCGAAGTCTTCACCACCATGGGCAAGGCCGGCGGTTGCGCCGCCTCCCAGTGCGAGGCGATCGGGCGCATGGTATCTTTGGCCTGGAGAAGCGGCGTGCAGGCCCGCTCCGTCGTCAAGCAGCTCCTGGGCATCTCCTGCCACTCGCCGAGCGGCTTCGGCGACAACAAGGTGCTCTCCTGCTCCGACGCGGTGGCCAAGGCGATCCAGAGCCACCTGACCATCACCGGCCATGCCGACGTGGTCGAGACCGCGGTGTTCGACAAGGGGGCCTGCCCCGAGTGCGGCGGCGTGGTCGAGCACGAAGGCGGCTGCGCAGTCTGCCGCGTGTGCGGCTACTCCGAGTGCGCGTAAGCTAGCTCCTCACAACCAGCCATGCTGGG
>NZ_DATFBA010000016.1:0-6282 GCF_035254065.1 Geomonas sp. | reverse complement strand
TTCGGCCCCACCCGGTTCCACCACCAGGGCGACCGGCACGCTCTCCGCGGTGAACGGCTCGGCGGGCGTCGTCTCCTCCGGCAGCGGCTGGGGAGCACCCGGGGCGGCGTGTTCGGCATGGGCCGCCTCCGCGGCAGCTTCCGGTGCGACGGGAGCCTCCTCGGCGTGCGCTTTCCCTTTCTTCTTCCGCTTCTTCTTCCCCCCTTCGACGGCAGCGGCCTCCTGGGGAGCGCCTTCCTCCTTGACCGGCGGGCGGTGGGCACCCTTCTCCTGCGGCAGCTCCTCCTGGGGAAGCTTCTCGCGCTTGACCAGTTCCAGCTCCATCTGGTTCAGGAGGTAGGAGGGCTTCCCCTTCACTGTCACCTCGATGTCGTAATCGCTCTCGATGCGGTTCAGTTCGCGCCGCTTGCGGTTCAACAGGTAATAGGCGACCTCCAGCGGCAGGCTTCCCAGCACCTCGGCGATGGTTCCCTTGGCAGCGGCCGCATGCACCTTGCGCAGGAAGGAGAGGGCCATCGCCTCGACCGACTTCACCTTGCCGCGGCCGTCGCAATGCGGGCACTCCAGGGTGCTGGCCTGGTGCAGCGTCTGGCGGATGCGCTGGCGGGAGAGCTCGAGCAGCCCGAACTCCGAGATGCGCGACACGTTGGTGCGGGCCTTGTCAGCCTTGAGCGCCGCCTTGAGCGTCTTCTCCACCTCGATGTTGTGCTTTCTCTCCCGCATGTCGATGAAGTCGATGACGATGAGGCCGCCCAGGTCGCGCAGCCTGAGCTGCCGGGCTGCCTCCTCGGCCGCCTCAAGGTTGGTCTTGAAGGCGGTGTCCTCCACCCCCTTCTCGCCGGTGGACTTGCCTGAGTTGACGTCGATGGATACCAGGGCCTCGGTGGGCTCGATGAAGATGGAGCCGCCCGACTTGAGGGGGACCTTCTTCTCGTAGATGAGGTCGATCTGCTCCTCCAGCTGGTAGCGGGAGAAGATGGGGCGCTTTTCCTGGTGCATCTTGACCAGCTTCTCGAACTGGGGGTCGATCTCCTTGAGCGCCTCGCGCACGTCCTTGAAGACGTCCTTGCTGTCGACCAGCACCTCGTCGATGTCGGCCGAGAAGTAGTCGCGGATGGTCCTGATGATCAGGTCCGACTCCTGGTAGATGAGACCCGCCCCCTTGCCCGAGTTGACCTGGGCCTTGACACCTTCGTAGAGAGAAATGAGGGAATCGAGGTCCTTCTGCAACTCATCCCGGGTTCTCCCCATCGCCTCGGTTCTGATGATGTAGCCGTACCCCTCGGGGATGGTCATTTCCGAGATGATCTCTTTGAGCTTCTTGCGCTCCGACTCGCTCTCCACCTTCCTGGAGATGCCCGCCGAGTCGCTACCCGGCATCAGCACCATGTAGCGCCCTGGCAGCGAAACGTAGGTGGTCAGGGCCGATCCCTTGTTGTCGCGCTCGCCTTTTTCGACCTGGACCAGCAGCTCCTGTCCCCTTCTCAGCACCTCCTGGATGCGGGGGCGCCGGTGCCTTTGGTCTTCCGGGATGTCGTCGCGCCACTTGTAGTTCTCGGGATGGATCTCCCCCATCTGCAGAAAGCCGAGTTTCTTGAGCCCCACGTCCACGAAGGCCGCCTGCAGCCCCGGTTCCACCCGGACCACCACGCCGCGGTATATGTTACCGCGCGTCTGTTCGCTGCCGGCGATCTCGACGTCCAGATCCACCAGCCGTCCATCCTCAACGATCGCTACTCGCGCCTCCTCGGCGTGCAGCGCATTGATCAGCATCTTTCTTGCCATAAGTATATGATTTCCTTTCGTTTGGGCCGCGCGGCACCGGAAGTGCAAAGACATTCCGGCGCGCCTCGCGCCTAATTTAGTCCCGACCCGACACGGGTCCGTTCAAGCTTCTTTCTTATATGCAACCCCAGCCAGGTGGGGGTGGCAGATTAATGAAAACCGAGTGATTATAGCAGAGTTTACCGCCAGCGCACATAAAAAAGCGAAGGAACGTGCGGTATTGCGGCATCTACCGTCAGTCGACCCTATCATTAAAGCAGTGGCCTGTCGTCCTAATCAAGCTCGATCGCCGAGAGATGCTTCCGTCTTTTCAATAGATTAGCGAGTCATCTTCCGCTATTACGTCCCTGCTTTGATAAAGGTTCTTCTGTGAAGTTTGCGGGATATTATATCAGTTCTTTGTACTGACCTTGTCGAAGTCCCCTTCCTCCGACTGTCACAGCGGCGTCCTTCGACAAGTTCCTCATGGATGAACCTTTTGGGAGCTTGATATCTCCCCATAATGCAAGGTGTAATGTGAATCTGCTCTCTCTTTTAGTGGAACCTTGGTGCAGTCATATTAAATTTTGTGATAGGCAAGATTTATGATATTTTGCCCGAACTTGACTTCGGCGCAAGGGCCCAGGCAGCTATAGGCCGAGCTTTTTCTGGCTGAGGGGATGGCAGTGTTATAACAGGTGGAGTGGGCGGCGTGACGGGACGTGTTCCCGCAGGCACGAGATAGGAAGATAATCGGAAGCACTGACAGTAAGAGGAGATGGTTTGAAAGACTTTCAGAACGTGACTGCGGTCGCGGATGTAATTCGGCTTGCGGTTGCACCAGTCTTCCTGTTGACCGCGGTCGGCACCATGTTGGGCGTGATGATAAATCGGCTGGCGCGCATCATCGACCGCGCCCGCCACTACGAGTCGAAGCTGGAAAACGCCCCACCCGAGGCGACCGCCACCTTACATAGTTCCCTGGCCACCTTGTCGCGCCGCGCCGACTTGATCGGCCGTGCAATCTTCCTGTGCACCTCGACTGCCGTCCTGGTCTGCACGGTCATCGCGCTGCTGTTTCTGGGAGATTATCTCCGCTACGACATGTCCCAGCCGATAGCCCTTTTATTCATCCTGGGCATGCTCTTGCTGGTGATCGGCTTGATCAACTTCCTGCGAGAGATCTTCATTGCCAAGGCGAGCCTGCACATCGGGCCTTACAAGTGAGCGAGCCCGCTCCCTCTCAGTACCGGTTTCCAAGCTGATCCTGGTAGTTGAGCAGGTTCCTAAGCTGCATGCTGGTTCCCACCGCAATGCCCGCCTTTACCCGGTAGGTCACCTTGATGTTCCTCTGCTCTCCCTTTCCCAGTTCTTCAAAGCGCCAGGTGTAAACGCCGTTGCTCGCTTTGGCGAAGGACGGGTCGGCGGCGATCAGCTCGAGTTGCACCGGAAGGAAGCTCTGCACCGTTACTTGTCTCGCGCTTTTGGACCCACGGTTGACGCAGTTGAGTTCCAGGGAGGATACTTCGCCAGGTTTTAGCCGGCCATCCTTGGCGGCGACTGTCAGCTCGATGATCGGGCGGGAATAGGCCAGCTGCAAATTTACTGCGATGTTCTTCTGATCCCCGCTTTCCGGCAGGAAGGCGACCGAGACAGGAGCGGCCGTGCCGTCTTTGGCGGAGGCTGAAGTCTTGATTTCCAGGATGAGGTGGGCATCCTCCTTGGGGGATAGCGGCCCCAGGCGTTCGATGACCGCTTCCCCGCCCTGCCGCTTTCCGTCGTGGTTGAGATCGTTATAGATGGTGCAGGTGACGCCGGCAGGGGCGTTCACACGGATGCCCAAGGACTCACGCCCGTTGCCGGTATTGGTCACCACTATCGGCAGCGAGACGACCTCACCCGGGACTACCACCAGCTTCTCCGCCACGGTCCTGGCAACTGCCCCACTCACCCTCGTTACCACGCTGGAAGGCGAGACAAACGATTCCGTCTTATCCAGTTCCCTGTTGATCACCTCCATCCGCAGGAACAGTTCCTGGCCGGCCAGCGCTTCGTCTTTGACCTGGAAGGTGAAGTCAAAGTCCTTGCTGTCTTCGGATTTCATCGGCAGGTCGTCCAGCACCAGGGTGGCCTGGTTCTCATATTTCGATCCCGAGGGAAGGAAGCCGACCAGTTCGTACTGCGGCGGGTAGTTCACCTTCAAGGTGACACCGGGGGCGGCCGCGCTGCCGATGTTCAACAGCGTGATGCGGTAGGATATCTTCTCCCCCGGCAGAAGATGCGGCTTGTCGGAGCTGGCAACTGCCCGCAACAGGGGGGCCGAGGAGATCTGGATCAATTCCCGGGATTGCGAGGTATCCCCGGCGAAGGCCGAGATTACTTTGATGGCAAAGATGTTCTTTTGCCCGTCGAGGTTGGAGCGTGGGATGGTTCCCACAGCCACGGCCTGGAACTTCTCGCCCACTGCAAGGGGTGGAGTGGCTTTGATCGGGATGTCCGGGGCCGCCGCGGCGGCGAAGTGGAAGTCATATTCGCGGGGGAAGCCGGATTCGAGCTGGAAGCTGTCGCTGCCGTTGCCGGTGTTGACGATCTCTACCGGAATCATGAACCGCCTGCCAACTTGCTGTGTTTCGGGTGCCGGCCCGACCTTGACTTGGCAGTCGGCGTACTGGGCGATCTGCAGGTTGAACACCTGCCCCGCCTCGGGCGTTGAGGCCGCCGGCGGTTCAGGTGCGGCTACGGGAGTGGCTACGGGAGTGGCTGTGGGTGTGGGTGGGGGCGGGGCTGCGGGTGCAGGTGCAGGGCTATGGGTAGGCATGGCCGTAGGTGCAGGTACCGGTGCAGTCCGTTCCTCTGCCAAAGCAACGATCGGTGAGCCAGCCGGTGTGCCAGCCGGTGCAGCCTCAACTTCGAAGGTTACCTCGACATTACGCCGCTGTTGTTTACTGGCGCTGGTGTTGGTGACAGCCGCCCCGGGGGATGTGCCGATGCCCACCTCGTCGGCTGCCATCACCTTGCCCGTCGCAGCTTTCTCCTGCCGCGCGGCCGTTCCGGTGGTTTCTTTCGAGGCATAACCATTCGCCAGTGCAACCAGACCGTCCGCAACATTTCCCTTCAGTGGGCTGTCAGGGTATTCCCGGAAAAACTGCGCCATGTATTTGGCTGCCTCCTGCTGATCACCGGTTTCGTAGTACGAATTCGCCAGCCAAAAAATCCCCACGTCCTTGAGAGGTGTGTGGGGATACTTTTCCAGTAGCGTGGTCATCTGCTTGATAGCGGAGTTGTAATCCTTCCTTTGGTACGCATTGAAACCGGAGATGAATAGTTGGGAATCGTCGGAATCAAGCGAGTGTGCAGGTGCTGCAGACAGAAGGGCGATGAGCTGCAGAGCGGGGAGTATTATCACAAATGAAGCACGGAAGATCTTTTTGATGTGCACGGTTGAGCCTTTCCGAGCAAAACAATTAAAAATAATGAATGTGTAAATTATCATCTTGCCGGACTGTTGTCAACGTCGTATGGGGGACACCGGCTTTGCTGGAACAACCAGGACGTTATGACAGTAGGCCAACCGCCGGATGCAGATATTGACAGTAGTGCCGTTGTTGGCTACCATCATCCGAGTTAGAAATGACACATTTGTGTGCTGCTCTAGAGCAAAAGGTGTTCAACAGGAACAATGCCCGGCCATGTTATGTGGCTTCCACACGGAGAAAGGAGTGCAGGTAGATGTCGCCATCATTTCGCCCCCGCGGCCCCAAGACCGTGACACCCAAAAGCGCGGAAGAGATAGATGAAATAGTCAGGAAGATGAAGGGTGAGCAGACGAGGCCGGAAAACTACCGGGAGCGCTCCCTCAAGATTCACGGCTGGATTTGCGCCAAGTGCGGCAGGGAATTCGAGCTGTCCAACCTGCACCTGCTTACGGTGCACCACAAAGACGGCAATCACAACTTCAACCCCCCCGACGGCAGCAACTGGGAAAACCTCTGCATCTACTGCCACGACGACGAACACAGCCGCAGCATCCTGGCGGACTACCTGTCGGGGAAAGATAAGAAAGGGTAGAAAGTCTCTTTCCAGGTTACCCCCCGCCCTCTCCCTCCGGGAGAGGGCGGGGGTGAGGGTAGTCCCGGCCATGCAAGACGATGCTTCATCGGCACATCCGCCTCAGTCCCCCCTCCCTAACCCTCCCCCTTCGGGAGAGGGGACTTTCAGACAGTGACCCAGAAACATCTCCACACTGTCCGCAATTGACAAATCCTTCCCGGTCCACCTACAATGCCCCGTTGATCCCATTACTAATGAACGCGCATCCGGCTCTGGAAATGAGTGAGGTTGCGGAGACCTGTCTCAACAGTCGAAAAGGATACTTATTCATGCTGCACCTGAAGAAACTCTCCAAGGATTTCGCTGGGAAGCCCCTCTTTACCGATATCAGCTGGCACCTCAAGAAGGGGGAGCGGGTCGGCCTGGTCGGCGAAAACGGCGCCGGCAAGTCCACGCTCATGCGGATCA
>NZ_DATFBA010000015.1:0-9163 GCF_035254065.1 Geomonas sp. | reverse complement strand
AGCCTCGTGCCAAAGCCAGACCCGGTCGGCCCATCCGTTGGCGAGGTAGATCTCTTTGATCCGGCGGCCGTAGGCCAGCACCCCGTCGAAGCCAGAGAGGTCGTACTGGTCCATGGCGGCGGCGTTGGTCACCGAGCGGTGATGGGTGTCATGAAAAAGGAGTCGGTAGCGGTCGTTCTGTTTCCGGTGCGCCCCCAGCCGGCTGACCAGCTCGGGCTCGTTCCATTCATGGACGATCACCAGGTCGGCGCCGGAGAGCACCTGGTCGAGGTCGAGAGCGTCCAGCCGGTAGGGTATGCCGTGCAGCCGGGGATAGACCTTGTGAAACTGCTCCACCGCCGCCATCCCCTGTTCGCGGACCAGGTTGGTGTAGCTCCAGCCGCCAAGGGGCTCGTAGACGCTCACCTGGTTTCCTCTCTCGATCAGTTCGGTCACGATGCCGCGCAGAAAGTGCGCGTTGCCGTGATTCCAGTCCGAAACGATCGAGTGATAGAACATGACGATACGCATCTGGTGGTGGCTCTCCCCTCTTTCTAGTCTTCGCAGGCCCGATAACGCTGCTCGGCGAGCAGGTCGGGGTTGAGGTCGCGGTAGGCGGAGAGGTAGGCGGCGGTCATCTTGGCCGCGTTGAAGCTGCGGCTGCGGACCAGTGCCCGCTCGCCCCACTCGACGACCCGCCGGTGGTCGGCGCAGAGGGAGCGAAGTTCTCGCAGCAGGGCCTCGTCGTCCTCGGAATCGACGAAGATGGCGGCGTCGTCCCAGAGCTCCCGCAGGGTCGGGATATCCCCCAGCACCAGCGCGCAGCCGGAAAGAGCCGCTTCCAGGATGGTGAGACCGAACGGCTCGTAGCGGGCAGGCAGGGCGTAGATGGCGGCGGCGCTGAACCAGGGGACGAGCTCGGACGGGCTCAGGAATCCAAGCCGGTTAATCCCGTCGAAAGCGGCCGTCCCGCCTCCGGGGTGTTTCTGTTCCCCCGCCACGTAGACGGGCCAGGGTAGCCGGTACGCAGTTCTCGCCAGGGCCGCGATATTCTTGGCGTCGTCCCAGAGGCGGCCGACCGAGAGGATAAAATCCTTTTTCACACCCGGGTAAAAGGTGATGCGGCTGCGGGCATTGTGGATCACCCGGCCCCCGGGAAGAGGCAGGTAAAAACGCTCGATCGCCTCCAGCATGGCGGCGGTGGGGGCCACCACCAGGTTGGCGGCGGCAAGCCCCTTGGTCACCGAGCTGCGGTAAGGCTCCAGCCCTTTGGGAAAGGCCTGTCTGCGCACAGCGTCCCACCAGGAGAGCATGCAGGAATGGGCGACGACCAGGCAGGGGCTTCGCCAGGGGAGCGAGGCGTGCACGTAGCCGTTCAGGTGCACCAGGTCGGGACGGAGCTGCTCTTCCAGCGACAGGAGCCACTCCCCGCTCTGGACGATATCGTCCCAGGGGTCATCCATCCATTCCAGACGGAAGGTGCTTTCATAGACGGTTACGTTGTGCTCTTCGGCAGCCTCCCTGTGCTGCTGGTCGGTCAAAGGTTGCCCCATGGTGGCAAGGGCCACCTCGACCCCATGCTCGGCCAGGCCGTGGGCGAGTTCCAGCACGTAGGTCCAGACGCCGCCGACCGGGTCGGCGGTCATCAGGATTCGGCGCGGCAGCGGCTGCAACGCAGCGTGATCATGGACCTGGTTATGGGTGAGGATCATGACATGCTCCTCATCGCCCGTACGCCGTGTCGAGGACCGTTGCCACCTCGACCAGCCTCTCGGCGGCGGGATCGAAGCGAGGGCCTTCCTGCCGCAGTTTTTTGGCCCAGGTGACGGCCGCCCTCCCCCCCCAGTCGTCCGGCGGGACCGCGATGGTCTCACGGGTGGTCCCCCGGAAGCGCTCGGCGACGAAATCGTAAAAGGAGCCGTCCACGTTTCGGAAGCAGGCTCCACCTTTGGTCCCGTAGAAGGTGGATTCGATCACCGCATCCCTGCCGGCGGAGACGTTCCAGGAACAGGCGACCCGGATCACACTGCCGGTTTCCAGCACGATGGAGAGTTCCGCGTAATCCTCGACCTTGTCGGATCCCCCCTTGAGACGTTCGCCCGCGGCGTATATCGAGCTGGAGATGCTGCGCGGTTCGGGGAAGTCGAAGAACCAGAGCGCGAGATCGACCAGGTGGCTGCCGAGGTCGATCAGGCAGCCCCCACCGGAGAGGTCGGGGTCGTAGAACCAGGGCTTGTCCGGGCCGTAGGCGTTGTGGAAGACCAGGTCGGCCGCGTAGACGTGGCCGAGTTCCCCGGAAGTCACCAGGCCGTGCACCTTCTGGATCCCATCGGTGAAGCGGTAGGAGAAGTCGACCCCGAGCAGGCGGTCGGCGGCGCGGGCGGCATCGACCACCCTGCGGGTCTCGTGGGAGGTGCGGCCCAGCGGTTTCTGGCAGAAGACGGCGAGGCCGTGTTCCAGTGCGCGCACCGCCTGCGTGCAGTGTCCAGCGCTGGGAGTGGCGATGACAAGCGCGTCGAGCTCCATCTGCAGGAGGTCGTCCAGGGATTCGGCGACCGCCGCGCCGGGAACGAGTTTGGCTGCCTCCTGGGCGTGTTCGCCGACCAAGTCGGCGATGGCGGCCACCTCGACTTCCTTGCTCCGGTGGATGGCCTCCAGCCGGTGCCGGCCGATCCAGCCGGTCCCCAGGAAGCCGACCCGCGGCAGTGCTGCTTTCTTCTTCATTGCAAGCTCCTCTCGGTCGGACGTCAGACAGGTCAGACAGGTCAGACAGGTTCGACTAAAGCAAAATGACACCTTTGATGAAGCCGTCGGGTCGCTCGTCGAGGGCCTGGTAGGCCTGCGCCAGCTCGTCCAGGTGGTAACGGTGGGTCACCAGGTCGCTGACCGCAAAAAGCCCCGCCTCCACGGCGGCGATCCCGTTGCGGATCCCTTCCAGGTACACCTTCGCCTCGCGCTCGTGGGCGTTCACCACGTCGATCCCTTTCCAGTTCCAAAGCTGGATGTTCACCTGCCGGGCGCCGTCCTGGTGGAAACCGGCAATCACCAGCTTCCCCCGCTCGCGAACCAGTTCGCCGGCCAGATCGAGCGGCCACTGGTAACCGGTCGCTTCCACCACCCGGTCGCACCCTTTCTCGCCCACTATCGAGCGCACGCGCTCCATCACCCGCTGATGGTCGTCCAGCAGCACGGTCTCCAGCGCACCATACTTCCTGGCGATCTCCAGCGACGACGCGCGCCGGGAAATAGCAACCACCTTGGCGCCGCGCGCACAGGCCATGGCGGTGACGATGGCTCCCAGGAATCCGGCGCCGATCACCGCCACCGTCTGCCCCGGCTGGATATCGCTTCTCCGAAAAACGTTCAGGGCACACCCCACCGGCTCGCCTGGGAAAGGACCGTCATCAAGCGAACGGGGAAGCTTAACGAGGGCGTCGGCCGAGACCTTGTCGTACTCGGCATAGGCATTGTAAGAGAGAAAGGTAACCCGGTCCCCCTCGCAAAGGCCGCTCACCCCGCTCCCCACCTCTTTAACCCTGCCCCACCCCTCGTGCCCGGGGGCACCCGGTAGAGCCGGATAGCTGAACCACGGCCTCCCCTGCCAAAGCGGCAGGTTGGAGGCGCAGACGCCGCATCCTTCCAGTCTCACCACCACCTCTCCGGCACCCGCGCGCGGCACGGGGACCTCCACCACCCCCGCCTTCCCCGGACCGGTAATCACCGCTGCCTGCATCACATTGCTCATCTCTAGATAGCCTCCGCACCCGGCACGCTGTAGATTTCCCCACTGACCCTGCCAGCGGCGGGTCGCCCCGGGCTCTTGCTTGACTCGCGCAACCACTCGTACAATTTGCTTACCCCTTCCTCCACGCTGTGCCGCGCGCTCCAGCCGGTCGCCTGGGCGAACTTCCTGGTGTCGGAGACGTAGTACCTCTGGTCTCCGGTCCGCCACCCTTCCTTGGAGATGGAAGGAATCCCGCCGTTCAACCCGCGCAAAAGCTCCAACAGTTCCAACAGGCTGACCGTGCGCTCCGGGCCACCGCCGATGTTGAAGACTTCACCGGAGATGCTGGAGATCTGCTGCCGGGCCCGGCATAGAGCGTCCACCAGGTCCTCCACGTAGAGGAGGTCCCTGACCTGGCAGCCGTCACCGTACAGGGTGATGGGGTTGTTCTTCAGGGCCTGGATGGCGAAATGTGCCACCCACCCCTGGTCCTCGTTGCCGTACTGGTGCGGGCCGTAGATGCAGCTCATCCTGAAGACCACCGATTTGAATCCATAGGTGCGGGCGTAGTCCAGCACGTACTGGTCGGCACACCCCTTGGAGCAGCCATAGGGACTCAGGAAGTCGAGTGGGGTTGCTTCGCCCAGCCCGTTCGCGCGCAGGGCCTGATCGACCGGCTGATACCGGCTGCCGTTTTTCCGGATGCTGCATCCCTCAATCCCGCCGTAGACCTTGTTGGTGGAGGTGAACAGCAGCGAGGGAGGTTCCTTCGCCTTGCGGATCGCCTCCAGGAGCGCGAAGGCACCCGCCGCATTCACGCCGAAATCCGCGGCCGGGTTCTCCACGCTGGTGGTAACCGCCACCTGGGCCGCGAAATGGTAGACGTGACTCGCCTCGGCCACCGCCTGCTCCAGAAGGAATGAGTTGCGAATGTCCGCCACCCTCACGTCCAGCCGGTCCCCGAACTGCTCCTTAAGCCAGAGGAGATTTCTCTCAGCACCGGGCCGGGAGAGGTTGTCGTAGACCATTACCCGCCGCCCCTCGGAGACCAGCCGCGCGACCAGGTTGGTGCCGATGAACCCCGCCCCCCCGGTGACCAGGATGGCTTTCTCATCAGCATTGGCGAAATGCCCTGATTCCCGGGGAGCCGCCGCCGCTGCCACCTGTTCAAGAGCCGCCGCCCCCCCCTCCTCCAGCAGCCGGTAGAGAAGCTTGGGAGAGCCGTCCGCCCTTCGGAAACCGAAGTAGTATTCCCGCTCATCGAGATGGAAGCGATCCACCGCAGCCAGCCCGGGATCCAGATCGTCGGCCCCATACCAGTAGATCCGCTCGGCCGGAGCCGCCAGGAACTCCAGGAACATGGTGGTCTGCTTGAACTCGTCGTGCTGCCACGTCGAGAAGCCCGCCTCGGTCACCCAGATCTCGGCCTTGCTGCCGCGCTCCTCCAACAACTCCCTCACCATGGCGATGTTGCGCTGCCACCCTTTCCAGGTGTAGTCGAAGATATCCGGGAAGCCGTGGATGCCGACCACGTCGATGTAATCCATCACCCCCAGCTCGAACATGCGGCAGAGCCAGTGGCCGTCGATCGGGCTCATCCCGCCCAATACGGTCTTCTTCCCCCGCTGTTTCGCCCAATAGGCAGCACAGCCAATCATCTCCCCGAAACCAGTCCAGTGTGGGTCCAGCGTCCAGTCCCACTCGCTCAGGTTGTTGGGCTCGTTCCAGAGTTCCAGGTACTCGAAATGCTCGCCGAAGCGGGTGATAAAGAGATCGATGAAGTCGGCGTAATCCTTGGGAACCTTGGGCGGGGAGGAGGTCTTGGCCTCGATCCCTATGGAGGGTGGCGTATAGAGGACGCAGGGAAGGAGCTCCACCTCCCCCGCCAGCCTGGGGATCAGCCACTGATACCAGTCGATTCCCCCCTCGGCATACCAATCGGCCCAGGAGATGCCGGTGCGCAGCCGGCTGGCCCCGATCTTCCGCAGGTCCGAAAGCACCCTCTCCACCCGTTCGTGCTCACCCGGACGGAACCACTCCACCATGCCGAAATGGCCCGGCAGCTTCTGGGCGTCGCTCCCTTTCATAATGTGAGCCCTCGCACGGCCAGCTCGGCATGCGCCTCGGACACGCGGTCCACCGCGATCTGCCCTTCCAGCCACTGCGCAAGCTCGGCCAGCCCCTCCTGGAATATGACCCGCGGCTGGTAGCCGAGGACGTCGCGGGCCAGGGTGATATCGGCAAAGCAGTGCCGGATGTCCCCCGCGCGGTAACTTCCGGTGATCTCCGGCGTGATCTGTGGGCAGCCGAGCTGACGGCAGAGCTGCTGCAGCACCTCCAGCACGTTGACCTTCACGCCGCTGCCGATATTGAAGACCTGCGCCTGCTGCTGGTCCACCTCCAACGCCAGCCGGCAGGCACGCGTTACGTCGTGCACACTGACGAAATCCCTCTGCTGCAGCCCGTCCTCGTAGATGCGCGGGCTGTTGCCGTTCAGAAGCCGCGAGGCGAAGATCGCCAGCACCCCGGTGTACGGGTTGGAAAGCGCCTGGCGGGTGCCGTACACGTTGAAGAAGCGCAGGGCCACCACCGGGATGCGGTAGCTGTTCCCCACGATGATTGACATCCGCTCCTGGTCGTACTTCGAGAGGGCGTAGACCGATGCGAGCGTGGGAACCTTTTCCTCCGGCGTGGGCATGGGCGATAACGGCTCACCCTCGGCGCCGCAGGGCTCCCAGCGCGCGCTCTTCAACTGCTCCAAGGGGCGCTGCACCTGGTCGTACACCCTCCCCTGACCGTCAAGGTAACGTCCTTCCCCGTAGATGCTCATGCTGGATGCCACCACCAGCTTGCGGTCTCCGCCGGCCTGCACCATCGCCTCGAGAAGGACGGCGGTGCCGGTGTTGTTGACCGAGGTGTATCGCTCAATCTCATACATGCTCTGGCCGACTCCCACCATCGCGGCCAGATGGAAGACCGCGTGCGTCCCTACCAGGGCCCGCCTGACGGCATCCGGGTCCCGCACGTCCCCCTTGACCAGCTCGACATCAGGATGCAGGTAGGCAGGCCTGACCGCGTCCGGTCCATGCACCTGCGGGATCAGACTGTCCAGCACCCGCACCCGATAGCCGTGGCGGAGAAGTTCATCCGCCAGATGGGAACCGATGAACCCCGCACCTCCGGTAATGAGAACGCTCCCGGTCATAAACTCCCTCTGTTCGCTATGTTAGGGTCTCATGAACAAGGTGGGACTTTTGATACATTAGATTTTTCTCAATATTAGCAGCATGAGCATGTATGTCAAATTATTTTAATTGATATTTACTTATAATGTGAAACGTTGCCCAGGCTCACACATCTGCGGACCCGCACCTAGAAGGGAGTCACCACCTTCAGGGCCTGCCATCACGGCAAGTCGGGCCGACCGGAGGACGAGTTTTCAAAACCTGAAAGTGTGCTACCTTAGTCGGTATTAATTTTATCCAGGGGCATGGAGACCATCACTAATGGCCAAAACATCCAGGAAGTTTCCGATCGGTGCCGAACTGCTGCAGGAGGGTGTGGATTTCCAGGTCTGGGCGCCCAACTCCAAGAAGGTGGAGGTGGTCATGCTCGCGGAGGAGGAGGGTCACCCAGAGGTGGCCACCCTGGAACTGAAGGCTGAGAAGGGTGGCTACTTCGCCGGCCGATCCGATTACGCGCAGGCGGGCACACTCTACCGTTTCCGTCTGAATGGCCGTGAAAGCTACCCGGACCCCGCCTCGCGCTTCCAGCCGGAGGGGCCTCACGGCCCGTCCTGCGTGATCGACCCGCACGATTTCGAATGGAGCGACCAGAAATGGGAGGGTATCCCGCTGGATGGGCATGTCATCTACGAGATCCACATCGGCAGCTTCACCAGGGAGGGTAGCTGGCAGGCCGCCATGGAGCAGTTTCGGGCCCTGCACGACCTGGGGGTCACCCTGGTGGAGGTGATGCCGGTGGCCGACTTCCCCGGCAAGTTCGGCTGGGGCTACGACGGCGTCAACCACTTCGCCCCCACCAGACTGTACGGCCATCCCGACGACATGCGCCGCTTCGTGGACCGGGCGCACGCCACCGGGCTCGGGGTGATACTGGACGTGGTCTACAACCACTTCGGCCCGGAGGGAAACTACCTGGAGAAGTACTCGCACGACTACTACAGCGAGGAGGAGAGCAGCTGGGGACGGGCCATTAACTTCGACGGCAAGAATTCGGGGCCCGTCCGGGAATTCTTTACCGCCAACGGCAGCTACTGGATGGATGAGTTCCACATCGACGCCCTGCGCTTCGATTCCACCCACTCGATTCAGGACCGCTCGCCGCGGCACATCCTGGGGGACATCACCGATGCCGCACGCCTTGCGGCCGGCAAAAGGAAGGTGTTGATGTTTGCCGAGAACGAGCCGCAGGACAGACGCTGCCTGCTCCCCTCCACAGAGGGTGGCTTCGGCATGGACGCGGTCTGGAACGATGACTTCCACCATAGTGCCCACGTCGCCCTAACCGGCTACCATGACGCCTACTATTCGGAGTACTTCGGCTCCCCCCAGGAACTGGTGTCGGCGGTAAAGTGGGGCTACCTCTACCAGGGACAGCGCTATTACTGGCAGGGGAAGCGCCGCGGCAGCCCCACCATCGGCATCAGCCGCAACCGCTTCGTGCACTACCTCCAAAACCACGACCAGATCGGCAACTCCGCCTGGGGCACCCGCATCCACAACCTGACCAACCCCGGCGCCCTCAGGGCCATGACCGCACTGCTGCTCCTCTCGCCGCAGACCCCCCTTATTTTCCAGGGACAGGAGTTCTCAGCCTCCACCCCCTTCCAGTACTTCGCCGACCTCAGCACGGACATCTCCGAGCAGGTCCACCAGGGAAGGATCGAGTACCTCAAACAGTTCACCAACATCGACAAGCCGGAGATCATCAAGACCATCGATAAGCCTTACGACCAGTCGACCTTCGAGCAGTCCCGGCTGAACCTCTCCGAGCGAGCTAGTGGCAGCAGGATGTACGCGCTTTTCCGCGACCTGATCAAATTACGCATGAAGGACCCGGTGATCAAGAAGTCCTACAATTGCTGGATCGACGGCGCGGTGCTGGGACCCACCAGCCTGCTGGTGCGGTACTGCCTGGGGGAAGAGCAGCGGCTGTTGGTGGTAAACTACGGCAGGGAGCTGCACATGGCACCGGTGCCGGAACCCCTGCTCGCGCCGCCTGAGGGATGCTTCTGGTGTGTTGCGCAGCAATGTCCGCGTTTTCCCTGGCCTCGTCGAGCCTGGCCGGCGAGATGAAGTTGCGCGCAGCCAGGTCAGCCTGCCGTCGCTGTTCCTTCAGCGCGAATGCATGCTTGGTGCGGGCGAGTGAGATTTCCGCCTGCTTCTGCCTGTAGCTTGCCTTGAGGGCGGCGAGGTCTGTGCGCACCTGCGCCAGTTT
>NZ_DATFBA010000014.1:0-6017 GCF_035254065.1 Geomonas sp. | reverse complement strand
ACCACGATCACCAGCCAGACCTTCGACATCATCCCGTAGCCGGACGGTCTCCCGGGGCCGCACCGACCGATACGGTGTGGCCCTTCGCCTTGAGCGCCTGCAGCATGGCCGCCTTCTCGACCGAGCGAAGATAAGCCTCGTCGGGTTCGATCTGGTGCTTCTCCACGAGGTCGAGCAGGGCCTCGTTGAGGGTGATCATTCCCACCTTGCGGCTGGTCTGAATGATGGAGGGGATCTGGTAGGTCTTCCCCTCCCTGATCAGGTTGCTGATGGCCGGGGTGCCGATCATGATCTCCAGCGCGGCCACCCTCCCCTTGCCGTCGGCGGTCTTCAAAAGCTGCTGGCAGATGACCCCCTTGAGCGACTCGGAGAGCACCGCGCGCACCTGCTCCTGGGCATCCTTGGGGAAGACGTCCACGATGCGGTCCACCGTCTTGGCCGCCGAGCTGGTGTGCAGGGTACCGAACACCAGGTGGCCCGTCTCGGCCGCGCTCATGGCGAGGCCGATGGTCTCCAGGTCGCGCATCTCACCGACCAGGATCACGTCCGGGTCCTCCCTCAACGCCGCGCGCAGCGCAGTGGCGAAGCTTTCCGAGTGCTCGCCGATCTGGCGCTGGTTGAAGAGCGACTTCTTGTTCTCATGGATGAACTCCAGCGGGTCCTCGAGGGTCAGGATGTGCTCGTTGCGGGTCGAGTTGATCAGGTCGATCATGGCGGCGAGCGTGGTCGACTTGCCGCTGCCGGTAGGGCCGGTCACCAGCACCAGACCCTTCTTGAGCTCGGTCAGCCTGCGGACCCCTTCCGGCAGCGCGAGCTCGTCGGCGGTCAGGATCTTGCTGGGGATGATCCTGAACACGGCGGCGATGCCGCGATGCTGCATCATCATATTGCCACGGAAGCGGGCCAGCCCGGGCACCGAGTAGGCGAAGTCGAGGTCGTGCTTCTCCTCGAAGTGATCGCGCTGCTTTTGGGTCAGGATCTCGAATAGTATGGACTTCAACTCGTCGTGCGCCAGCACTTTGAAGTTTTGCCGCTCCATCTCACCGCGCAACCTGAAGATCGGTGGCGACCCGGTGGAGAGGTGCAGGTCCGATGCCCCCTTGTCGCTCATCAGTTTGAACAGTGCGTCAATCCTTGCCATGTCTTAACTCTCCGTCACAGTAGAATGGATGCCACGTACTCGCCCGGCGAGATCTCGCCCCTCTCCAGGAGCTCGATACCTTCCTCGGCTATGCCGCGGTAGCCGTTGTCTTTCATGAAACTGATGATCTCCGAGCTCTTGCCGATCATCTCGAAGGCCTCCAGGAAGGTCTTGTCGAAGCGGATCACGTCCAACAGGTAACGCCGTCCCCGGTAACCGGTATGGTCGCAGGTGGTGCAGCCGCGCGGGCGGAAGTATTCCCGTCGGCCGGTGGGCAGCCTGAGCGCGGCCAGTTCCTCCGCGGCCGGCTGGTACTTCTCCTTGCAGGCGGGGCAGAGGGTCAGCACGCATTTGGAGATGATGAGACCCTTGAGGTGGGTGGGGATCAGGTAGTTCTTCTGCCTGAGATACAGGAGCTGCTTGAGCAGGGAGAGCTTGTCGGGGTGGCAGATCCCCGCCACCACCAGCTTGCCGCGCATGACCGCCCGGCTGGCCGCCACGAAGGCCGCCACGTCGGTGATGTCCTCCACCACCAGGGTATCCGGGTCGTGCTCGAGCGCGGCCGAGATGATGGAAGCGGTCTGGTCGATGACGTCGTGCATCTTGACCGGAATGCGGGGAAAACGCTTCTTCCCCCGGCCCAGGCGCTCCCCCAGGACCAGCACCGTCTTGCCGGCGGAGTCGCAGTCATCCATGAACAGGTCGATCAGCCGACATCTCTCGTCCGGCTCGCGTCCGGAGAAGAGGATCAGCCCTTCCTTCTCCCTGGTCAGCGTCTGCAGGGCCTCCCGCTCCGGCGAGGGGAGCTGCAGGTCTGCCAGCTCAGAGATAGGGGGCGGGGAGATCTTCAGCTTGATGGTGACGTACTCGCTGCCGGAGGCGCCCATCAACAACGCCTGGAAGGGAATCTTCTTCCCCTGCCACATGAAGGTGAGCACCCCGTTGGAGGAGATCCCCTCGGAGGGGGACATCCGGGCCAGCTTCCGGATCCGCGCGGTCAGCACGTGATAGTTGGCGGAGGCGAGACGGCCGATTTCGGCGGAGCGGCCACCGCCGCGGGCCACCAGCACGACGTCGTCCCCCAGGGGCTGCAACGCCAGGGTGGTGAGCTTCTGCTTGATGACCTTCAAGAGGAGGTGGTTCAGCAAGGCGGCCGCGCTGAGGTCGGCGTTGATCGCCTCGATCACCTTGGCGGGGAACTGCTTGGAAGTGAACCCCAGCTCCGGGGCGTTCTGGTCGGGGTAGATCAGGTCCTGCATCTCCCGGATTTCGCGGATGAGGCCGACCGAGATGGTGACCTGGCAGCCGGTGACCCGGACCAGCTCCTCGATCGCTTCCTTGTTGAGCGGATCGGCCATGGCGACCGAGAGTTCGTTGCCGGAGAGGACCACCGGGAACAGGTTGTAGCGCCGGGCGAGCTGACCGGGGACCCGTGCGATGGCGGCGGGATCCAGGTTTTCCTTCTTCAGGCGGACGTAGGGTATGTTCAGCTGGTTGGAGAGCGCCCAGTCGATATCCTCCTGAGTCACCACCCCCAGGCGGACCAGTGCCTCGCCGACCCGGCAACCGGAAACCTTCTGCGCCTCCAGGGCCGCTCTCAGCTCCTGTTCCGTTATGATCTGGGATTTGAAGAGGATCGCACCGATGGATCCTTCCTTGACAAGCCCGTTCATGTGTTCACCTCCGGGATTACGGACGGCCGATTAGAGGGAATGTACCTGAAAAACCTCATACCGACAACCTTTACTTTCCCTGATCCTTCGTGGTAGCCTATTGGACTTGTAACTGACCGGAAAATGCCCAAAAGCCAGATGTCCAACCCCATCCTCACCCTGCCCCCCTCCTGGCCTGAAGGCTACGGCGGGCAGGCTTCCCCTTGAAGGGGAGGGAACGTAGGGGCAATTTCCTGAGAGGCAGCCTTTCAGGTCCCCCCCTTGATAAAGGGGGGACAGGGGGGATTTGCTGTTGGAGTTTTCGCATCTGTTTCTGCTGATACCGCTTTTAGCGGCACGACTTAGATAGGAGAGTTTGCATGCAACGTAAAGCCATCGCCCTTTTGTCCGGGGGGCTCGATTCCACCCTGGCCGTCAAGGTGCTCCTCGATCAGGGGGTCGCCGTGGAGGCCCTCAACTTCACTTCTCCGTTCTGCACCTGCACCGGCAAGAACTCCGGCTGCAAATCGGAGGCGGTCCGGGTGGCCGGCGAGTTCAACATACCGATCAAGGTGATGCACAAGGGTGTCGATTACCTGGAGATCGTCAGAAAGCCCCAGCACGGTTACGGCAAGGGGATGAACCCCTGCATCGACTGCCGCATCTACCTGCTCAAGAAGGCCAAGGAGTACATGCAGGAGATAGGCGCCGACTTCGTCTTCACCGGTGAGGTGCTCGGGCAGCGCCCGATGAGCCAGCGCCGGGATACCCTCAGGGTGATCGAGCGGGAGAGCGGCTTGGACGGGCTGCTGCTGCGCCCCCTTTCCGCCAAGCATTTCCAGCCCACCGTCCCGGAGCAGGAGGGGTGGGTGGACCGTGAAAAGCTGCTGGCGATCCAGGGGCGTTCCAGGAAGGAGCAGATGGAGCTGGCCGAGGAGCTGGACGTGAAGAACTACCCCTGTCCTGCCGGCGGCTGCCTGTTGACCGAGCTCTCCTTCGTGGGCAAGGTGCGCGACGTCTTCGACCACTCCGACCAGCTGAACCCGAGGGATTTCCGGTTGCTGAAACTGGGGAGGCACTTCCGGATCGGCAAGCGCACCAAGGTGATCGTGGGGAGAAACGAGGCCGAGAACCAGCTGTTGGAAAATGCCGTGCAGCCGGGCGAGGCCACCCTGCGTTGGGGTTGCGGTCCGAGCCCGTTGGCGGCGCTGATGGGAGAGAGTTCCGAGGAGATGCTGGCGGTGGCGGGGCAGATCCTGCTTCGCTACACCAAGGCCGAGGCGCTATCGGAGACCGAGCTGGTGGTTTCCTGCAACGGCGCCGACCGGACCCTGGCGGTCTCCAACGTCCTCGACGAGCAGGCGGTGGAGAGCCTCAGGGTTTAAAGGCAGGAGTAGGGACTAGAGAAAAAGAAGGGGCCAGGGCGGATACGCCTTGGCCCCTTCGCATTTTGGATCTTTTCCTGATCAGCGGCCATCGCCCGCTGTCACGTCCCCCCCTTGATAAAGGGGGGACAGGGGGGATTGCCTCTAGTCGGCACACCCCTCCTGATCACCATCGCGATTGTCGTTGAAGATTTCGTCAAGGCTGTGGGCGCTGCGGGTGAAGGCCTCCAGCACGGCCGGGTCGAAATGGCAGGGCATGGTGCGCCCGTCGCCGACCGTGATGATATCGAAGGTCTTTTCATGGCTGAAGGCTGGCTTGTAGACCCTCTTGCTGCGCAAGGCATCGTACTGGTCCACCAACATCACGATACGCCCCTCCAGGGGGGCCTGCTCCCCCACCAGGCCTTTCGGGTAGCCGCTGCCGTCCCAGCGCTCGTGGTGCGTCAGGGCGATGGAGGCCGCCATCTGCAGCACTTGATGGGTCGAACCGGCAAGGATGGTGTGGCCGATCTCGGTGTGGCCCTTCATGGTGGAGAATTCCTCCACTGTCAGCGGGCCCCGCTTGAGCAGGATGGAATCCGGGATGCCGATCTTCCCCACGTCGTGCATGGTCGCGGCCATGGCGATCGTTTCCACGAAGTTGGCCGGCATGGCCAGCTCCTCGGCGAGCCTCCTGGCGTAAAGGCCGATGCGGGAGATATGCCGGCCGGTATCTTCGTCCCTGAGCTCCGCGGCGGCGGTGAGCCTCTCGATGGTCTCCATGCTCATGCTGCGCATCCGCGCCAGCGCGTCCGCCAGCTCCCGGGTGCGCAGCTCCACCGTGCGCTCGAGCTCCGCCTTGTAGTTCTTCTCGACCTGCACCAGCCGCTGGTAGTTGATCCCCTTTTCCACCGCATGCACCAGGTAGGGGGGCTTGAAGGGCTTGATGATGAAATCGAAGGCCCCCTTCTTGATGGCGGAGACCGCCATGTTGAGCTCGGCGTAGGCGGTCATCAGGATGACCGGTATCTCCCGGTCCCGCTCGCGGATCTTCTCCAGGAGCTCGATCCCGGTGATGTTCGGCATGTTCACATCGGTCAGCACCGTGTGGGGCCGCAGTTCCTCCAGCTTCTTCAGGGCCTCGAAGCCGTTGGAAAAAGGATGCACGTCAAAGCCGTTCACCGTTAGGAGCATGGAGACGCTCTCCAAAACGAAAACGTCGTCGTCGACAACCACCACGGTGCCTGTAACAGTTGGTTTCATGTATGCCACTCCGCTCCTGCCAGCGTTTTACTCTGTGCAAGATAGATCGGCGCAACTCATGGGAACTTGAGGACGACTTTGCTAATGAATGAAGGTGGGAGCAACTACGTTGTTCGGTTTGACAGAAATCTCCCCCCCCGGCGTCCCCTCCCCTTCAAGGGGAGGGACAGGGTGAGGATGGAGGCGGGGACTGGCTCCGTCAGGGGCCTGTCCCCCTGTCCGACTCCATTGCAAGTGCTCCCACCCCCTCCGGGGGAGGGTTGGGGTGAGGGAAGCCTCGCGCCTTCGTGGAAGGTCCTTTCAGCCTTCTCCCCGGCAGAGGGGAAGGTGGCTGGGTGGGGATAGCGTTGTTCCGAAAGGCTACTGCGGCTTCTCCCCCTGCCCCGGCTCTTGGGCCGGAGCGTTGGCAGGAGCGGATGGAGCAGGAGCCTGCTCGGACGGGGCTGCGGCAGGAGAGCCCTCTCCTTTGGGCGCCTCCGCCCCCTCCTCCTTGCGGGGCACCGCCGGCTCCGACAGGCGGGCGCTGGACATGTTGGTCATGACCGCCGCCTGCTGGATGCTCTGATCCACCTTCTTCTGCATCCTGCCCAGGTTCGG
>NZ_DATFBA010000013.1:0-6746 GCF_035254065.1 Geomonas sp. | reverse complement strand
CGGTTTCCGCCAATGCCATGCTGGTGCTGGGGGAGAAGTACTACCAGGGGTGGCGGGCCACCGTGGACGGCAAGTCCAGCGAGATCTACCCGGTCGACTACGTGCTGCGCGGCGTCTACCTGACCCCAGGCAAACACTCGGTCAGCTTCCTGTTCGATCCGACCCCCTTCAAGGTCGGCAAATATCTTACCCTCGGCTCCTTCGCCGTCTTCGCCTTCGCCTTGCTGCGGGAGTTGCTGCTGCGCCGGCGCGAGGCCTCTGGGCAACCGGCGACTGAGGCGAAATTATCGCAGGCATGAATTGTAATGTTATTCAGATCAATGAAAGAAAGAGGTTAGTATGTTAAACGGCAAGAAAGTAGTGGTGGTGCTCCCCGCCTACAACGCGGCAAAGACGCTGGAAATGACCTACCGGGAGATCCCCTTCGAGTTCGTCGACGACGTGGTGCTGGTTGACGACGCGAGCAAGGACGAGACCGCCGAGGTGGCGAAACGACTGGGGATCCACACGGTGATCCACCCCACCAACCTGGGCTACGGCGGCAACCAGAAGACCTGCTACCGGACCGCACTCGGGTTGGGCGCCGACATCGTGGTGATGCTCCACCCCGACTACCAGTACACGCCGCACCTGATCACCGCCATGTCCTCCATGATCGCCTACGGTGAGTTCGACGCCGTGCTGGCGTCCAGGATCCTGGGCATCGGCGCGCTCAAGGGTGGCATGCCGATCTACAAGTACGTGGCGAACCGCTTCCTGACCCTGGTGGAGAATCTGCTCCTCGGGCACAAGCTCTCCGAGTACCATACCGGCTACCGCGCCTTCTCCCGCGAGCTGTTGGAGAATCTGCCGCTCGATCTGAACTCCGACGACTTCGTGTTCGATAACCAGATGCTGGCCCAGGTCATCTGGGCAGGCTACCGGATCGGCGAGGTCTCCTGCCCCACCAAGTACTTCGAGGACGCCTCTTCCATCAATTTCCGGCGCAGCGTCATTTACGGCCTGGGAGTGCTCAAGACCGCCCTGCAGTTCCGGCTCGGCAAGATGGGGCTCTACGCCCCCAAGATCCTCCCCAAGTCCTGATGCGATCGAGAGGCTCACTTCCATGAGCAGCAGCCCTGGCGGTGACCTTTACGATGCCGGGCACGAGACGCTGGACCAGTTGACCGGCTACCAGCTGCAGGTCGTCCAGCCGAGGCACGGCTACCGCTTCTCGCTGGACCCGCTGCTGCTGGCGGACTTCGCCTTGCCCGCGGGGACGGGGCGGGTGATGGACCTGGGTACCGGCTGCGGGGTGATCCCGCTGTTGCTGGCGCGCATGGCCAACTCCGCCGTCATCACCGGCATCGAGCTGCAGGAGCCCATGGCCGAGCTGGCCCGGCGCAACGTGCGGCTAAACGGCCTCGAGGAGAGAGTGGAGATCGTCTGCCGCGACCTCAACGAGGTGAAGGCGCTCTACCCGGTGGACAGCTTCGACCTGGTGCTCTCCAACCCCCCCTACCGGCGTCCGGAGACCGGGAAGGTGAGCCCGAGGGCGGGGCGCGACGGCGCGCGGCACGAGAGTACCGCCAAGCTGGTTGATTTCCTGGCGGCGGCCAAGTACCTGGTAAAGCCGTCCGGCCGCATCTGCTTCATCTACCACACCTCGCGGCTCGCCGAGCTGATGGCCGAGGCGGCGAAGCTGAAGCTTGCCGTGCTCAGGCTGAGGATGGTGCACGGCAACGCCTCCATGCCGGCGAGGATGTTCCTGGTCGAGTTGATGAAGGGGAGAAGCGGGGAGTTGCAGGTGGAGCCGCCGCTTTTGGTGCGCGGCGAAGACGGCGGGTACAGCGAGGAGAAACTGAGGATTTACAAGGGGCTGGAGGGTAGGGAGTAGAAGGTGAAGCTTAGCGGCTTTCCCGGTCCCTCTTGATCAGGCTCTCGAAGACGGCGCGCAGCTCCGGGTCGTCCACCAGGCCCGATTGCTCGGTTATCCAGTTCCGCTCCTCCTCGCTCAGCTGACGGCGCTTGGCGGGGGCTGGGGAGGCGGTTGGCGCGGCCTTGGCGATCCTGCCGGCCTTGAAGTAGAGCTCCTTGACCAGTTCGTAGCCCAACTGGTCGTTCACCTTGGCCACCAGCTCCCGCTTGAGGAAGCTCAACTGCTGCATCCAGGGGGCGCTGTCGACGGTGAGGGTGAGGGTCCCCTCCCGGAATGCGGCCGGTTGGGCATGGGCGGCGATCCGCTTGCCTACCGCCTGCTCCCAGACCACCCAGATACGCCCCTCCTTGAGTCTCTGCTCGGCGGGGGTGCCCCGCAGCATGGAGCTCAGCAGATCGGCCACCGCTGCCGGCCTCCGCATCCGCGCGCGCTTGTCAGCCAATGTGGTTCCTCTTGCGGTACCACCTGCCGCCCAGCACCTGGCCGGCTACCGCGCCGGCCAGCGTGAACGGCATGAACTGGATCCCGAGACCCGTTTTGATCCGTGCGTAGATGATGAAGGGAATGGAGATGTGGATGTAGAACCACCACGCGGGGGAGAACTTCCGGCTGCCTTGACGCTGGTACCCCATGGGGATGTTGACGGCAATCGCCATCAGCATCAGGGCGACGACTTGTATAGCTGTATGCATGCATGTACCTCGTCGTGGATAGTATGAATTAAACGCCCCTTTGTCAATGCGGTTCTGGCGGGGGCCCAGATGCTAAAAGGAGCTGCCGTGGTAAATGAAGGAGATTACGTGGCCATCTTCAACTCCATCCATCGCGTGATGGAGGCGGAGAAACTGCTTAAGGGGAAGAAGCTGAAGATACTGCTCATCCCGGCGCCGCGCGCCGTGGCCGCCGACTGCGGCCTGGCCATCAGGTACGCGGAGGAGGTCAGAAGCGGGGTGGAGGCGGCCTTGCTGGAGTCCGGTCTCATGCCGCATGACTTGTACCGGAAGTCGGGCGACGCTTTCGAAAAGATAGAGGGAGATAAATGAAGGCATTGGACGTGAGAGGAATGGCCTGCCCGCTGCCGGTGGTTTCGGTGAAGAGGGCGCTGGAATCGGCTGAAGGTGAACTGAGGGTGTTGCTGGACGACGGTGCGCCGCGTGAGAACGTGACCCGTTTTGTCACCGGGCGCGGCTACCAGGTGCGGGATGAGGCGGTGGAAGGGGGCTTTGCCCTCACCATAACCGGAGCGGCGAAGCGCCCGCAGCCGACTGCCGAACGGGCAGGGGCAGTGGTGATGCTGATCGGCACCGACCGGCTGGGAGACGGGCCCGAAGAGCTGGGGCGCCTGCTGATGAAGAACCTCATCATGACCCTGGTCGACCAGAGCGAGCTCCCGGACCGGATCTTCTTCATCAATACCGGCGTCCTGTTGACTGCGGCAGGATCCGAGGTGATCGAGGCGCTGGAGGCGCTGGGCAACCGCGGCGTCGAGGTGCTCTCCTGCGGCATCTGCCTGGACTTCTTCAAGAAGAAGGAGAGCCTGGCCGCCGGCGGCGTCACCAACATGTTCACCATCGCCGAGAGCCTGCTCGCCGCCCGCTCGGTGGTCCGGCTTTAGGCGGGGCACTCCACTATAGCTCCTCCTCCCTGAGGGGGGAGGCTGGGAGGGAGGAGCGCTGCCCCGAAACGTGGGACTCCATCCACCGGGACACCTGGGTCCCCCCTCCCTAGCCCTCCCCCTTCGGGAGAGGGGACTGTCGGAGTGCAAACCGGTTTCCCCAACGTCCCCTCCCCTTCAAGGGGAGGGACAGGGTGAAGACGGGGTAGGGGACTGGCTCCGCCAGGTGCCTGTCCCCCTGTCCGACTTGTAGGCTGCTGAGTGGTGACGCGGGAGTAGGAACAAGGTTTTGATGCTGGAATTCGTACCGTCCGAACTGGTAAAATTGGGGAAACATCCGGGACTTGCATCGGTACATCAGGTTGCCCCGAGCCCCCAGTCCCAAGCCTCTGCTTGTTCTTTTTTCCTTGACAATATGTCGCGTTATCCACTACAGTGACTCTCTTGCCGCGGGATACCTGCGCGCCGACTTCGGTGCCCTCTCCGGCTTTGACAGGAAAAGCCGTTTAAATCCGGCGCGTTACAAGGTTTCCATGTTCCAGACTTTATCCGATAAACTCGACCTGGTATTCAAAAAGCTGCGCGGTCAGGGTGTGATGACCGAGGACAACGTCAAGGATGCGCTGCGCGAAGTACGCCTGGCGCTGCTCGAGGCGGACGTCAACTTCAAGGTCGTCAAGGATTTCATAGAAAAGGTACGGACCCGCGCGGTCGGCACCGAGGTGCTGCAGAGTCTCGCCCCCGGCCAGCAGGTGATCAAGATCGTCAACGACGAACTGGTCCAGCTGATGGGTGGCTCCGAGGACAACTCCCTCGATCTGGCCGCCAAGCCTCCGGTCGCCATCATGATGGTCGGTCTGCAGGGTGCCGGTAAGACGACCTCCTGCGGCAAGCTGGCCCGGTACCTGAAAACAACGCTGAAGAAAAAGCCGCTGCTGGTTCCCGCCGACATCTACCGTCCCGCCGCTATCGAGCAGCTGAAGGTACTTGGTCGTCAGCTGGGGATCGAGGTCTTCGATTCTTCCGCCGACCAGAAGCCGCTCGACATCTGCCGCAACGCGACCCGCTACGCGACGCTGAACGCCTTCGACGTGGTCCTCTTCGACACCGCCGGCCGCCACCAGATCGACGATTACCTGATGAACGAGCTGGAGGGTATCCGCGACGAGCTGGCCCCGCGCGAGATACTGTTCGTGGCCGACGCCATGACCGGCCAGGAGGCCGTCAACGTCGCCTCCGGCTTCAACGACCGCCTGGGCATCACCGGCGTGGTGCTCACCAAGCTGGACGGTGACGCCAAGGGTGGCGCCGCCCTCTCCATCAAGGCGGTGACCGGCAAGCCGGTGAAGTTCGTGGGCCTGGGCGAAAAGCTGGACGCGCTCGACGTCTTCCACGCCGACCGCCTGGTCTCCCGCATCCTCGGCATGGGTGACGTGCTCACCCTGATCGAGAAGGCGCAGGCCACCTTCGACGAGAAGGAGGCCGAACGGCTGCAGCAGAAGATGAAGAAGAGCGGCGGGCAGTTCGACCTGGAGGACTTCAAGGCCCAGCTGCAGCAGATCAAGAAGATGGGTTCCCTGGAATCCATCATGTCGATGATCCCCGGCATGGGCAAGGCCATGAAGCAGATGCAGGGCGCCCAGCCGTCCGAGAAGGAAATGAAGCGGATCGAGGCGATCATCGACTCCATGACCCGCAAGGAGCGCTCCGACCACACCATCATCAACGGCAGCCGCCGTCTGAGGATCGCCAAGGGGAGCGGCACCAGCGTCCAGGAGGTCAACCAGCTCCTCAAGCGCTTCACCGAGGCGCAGCGGGTGGTCAAGCAGCTCCAGAAGATGGGCCCCAAGGGACTTATGAAGGGGATGAAGGGGATGGGCAAGGGGATGTTCCCGTTTTAAGCGGAATCCTTTGACGAAATCGATAAATAAAGTACAGTTTTTAGATTCAAAAAAAATACGACACGATTGCGGACCACAGGTCCGAGAACACCAGGAGGAAGAAATGGCAATAAAGATCAGACTTGCACGTGCGGGCGCTAAAAAGAAACCCTTTTACCAGGTAGTGGTTGCTGACTGCCGTAGCCGTAGGGACGGCCGTTTCATCGAGAACGTCGGTACCTACGACCCGAACAAAAACCCGGCAGAATTCAAACTGGAAGAAGGGAAAACCCTTGAGTGGCTCGGCAAGGGCGCACAGCCGACCGACACGGTCAAGCAGATCCTGAAAAAAACCGGCATCTGGGAGAAATTCGTCTCTCCGGCCGCTTAATTCTCAGCTCCGGTCAACCGGATATCCCACTACTACAGAGGATAGCGCCATGAAAGAGCTTGTAGAAACCATTGCCAAGGCACTTGTTGATGACCCGACTCAGGTTAGAGCAACCGAGGAGATGGAAGAAGACACCAACGTCATCAAGCTCACGGTTGCAAAGGAAGACATGGGCCGCATCATCGGCAAGGAGGGTCGCACTGCCAAGGCGATCCGTACCCTCCTGAACGCAGTTTCCACAAAGGATAACAAAAAAGCGATCCTGAAAATTGTAGAGTGATAGATGTCCAGTAGGAAGGTTTTGATCGGCAGGATCCAGGCAACGCACGGGATCAGGGGGCAGCTGCGTGTCGTCCCCTTCGCGGGCGACGCCTCGAGTATCTCGCAACTTGACAAAGTATTGTTGAAATCTCAGGCCGGGGCCATGGAGGAATTCTCCGTGGCCTCCGCCAAGATGCACGGCAAGAAGGTCATCCTGACCCTCAAGTCGTTTGACAATATCAACCAGGTGCTGCACCTCGTCGGCAGGGAGATTTATGCCGAACGCGGCGCGCTTCCCGAGCTCCCCTCCGACGAGTTCTACTGGTCGGACCTCCTGGGCCTCCAGGTGGAAACCGAGGAGGGGGAAGCGCTCGGGGAGTTGGTCGACATCATCGAGACCGGCGCCAACGACGTGTACGTAGTTAAGAAGGACGGGCGCGAAGTTTTGATTCCTGCGCTCGACGATGTGGTGCTGGCGGTCGATCTGGACAAAGGCACCATGAAGGTCTCTCTTCCCGAGGGGCTGCTCGATCTATGAAATTCGACATCCTGACCCTGTTCCCCGCGATGTTCGACGGGCCGCTCACCGAAAGTATCCTGAGGCGCGCCCAGGAAAACGGGCTGATCGAGATCGGCCTGCACAACATTCGCGACTGGGCCTTCGACAAGCACGGCACCGCC
>NZ_DATFBA010000012.1:0-17065 GCF_035254065.1 Geomonas sp. | reverse complement strand
TGATCTCCTTGCCGGTCTGGGGGTTACGGCCGGTGCGGGCCTGACGGCTGGAGACCTCGAAGCTGCCGAAGCCCACCAGGGTCACGCGGTCGCCTTTCTTCAGCGCGCCACTCACGCTGTCGATGAAAGCGGCAACGGCCTTCTCGGCGGCGCCTTTCGAGATGTTGGCGGATTTAGCAACTGCTTCAACGAGTTCTGCTTTAGTCATCTTAAAACCCTCCTTGGTTGTAATAAATTAAATGCCACTATAATCATAAAAATGCAATTTGCAAGGGTTTTCTTTTGATTTTTCAGCATTTTCTTCAGGACTGGCGCGGTTCTACGGGGTAAAGCGCCTCCCGCTACCTCCCTGCAGGGAGCCCACGCCGGGGCCAACGGGCAAACAGGCCCCAGCAAAACAACAAAAGATTTCAAATATTTACGGAGAGGCCACCGGCTCCTGCTTGGGCGGCTCCTGATCGTAACTGGTCGGTTCGCTGCCGCTAATGAAGCATTCCTGCACCGCAGCGGGATTTCCCTCCTTGGCGAGCTTCCCGGTGTGGGGGTCGATGAGGGCGAAGGTGACGTTGGAGGGAGCGCTAAACTGCTTCACCGGGATCCCCCCCAGGGCCCGCTGCATGAACTCGGTCCAGATCGGCGCCGCAGCCTGCCCGCCGGAACCGCCGGCCCCCAGGCTGCGCTCCTGGTCGTAGCCGACCCAGACGCCGGCCACCAGTTGCGGCACGTATCCCACGAACCAGGCGTCCTTCATGTCGTTGGTGGTGCCGGTCTTGCCCGCCACCGGCCGCCCGAGCGCCCGCGCACGCTGCCCGGTCCCGCTGGAGACCACGCTCTCCATCAAGTTGGTCATGATGTAGGCGACCTCCGGGGCGATCACCGGCACCGCGCTGGGACCGGTGGCCCCCGTCGCAGGTAGCGGCTCCGACTGCCCCGGCTGGGCGGGGGGCTGGGAGTCGGCCGGCTTGGCCTCCGCTCCCTCCTCCTGATCCACCTTGGCGCCCGAGGCGTTGGCGAAGACCGGCGCCTGGATCTTGGGCTCGGGGACCTCCTCCAGCACCTTGCCGTCGCGATCGAGCACCTTGGTGATGAAATAGGGGGTGGTGCGGTAGCCGCCGGAGGCGAACACCGCGTAGGCGCTGGTGAGCTCCAGCGGCGTGAGGCTGGAGGAGCCCAGCGCCAGGGTGAGGTTGGCGGCCAAGGGGGAGGTGATCCCCAGCTTCTTCGCGTACTGGATGGCCGAGGAGACCCCGATCTGCTCCAGGATCTTGACGCTGACCACGTTGATGGAGTTGGTGAGCGCCTCCCGCATGGTGACCGGGCCGCGGTAGACGTTGTCGTAGTTCTTGGGCTTCCACCCCCGGTCGTCGCCGCTGTCGTACTCCACCTGGGAGTCGTTGATGATGGAGGCGGGCGTCATCCCCTTGTCCAGCGCGGCCGCGTAGATGACCGGCTTGAAGGCGGAGCCCGGGTTGCGCTTGGCCTGCATGGCCCGGTTGAACTGGCTCTTCTTGTAGTCGTAGCCCCCCACCATGGCGCGCACCGCCCCGGTCATCGGGTCGAGCGCGATCAGCGCCGCCTGCGTTTCGGGGGTCTGGTCCAGGGCGAAGACGGCGCCGGCCTTGTTGACGTCCGGCTCCTTGACCTGCAGCTCCAGGACGGCCCCCAGGGCGACCGCCTTTTTCGACTCAGGTTTGCCCCAGCTGTTGATGAGCTCGAGCTTGCCGGCCCACTCCATGTTCTTCTTGATCAGGGTGCCGGCGCGATCCCCCACCCGCACGGAGATCTCCTGCTTGGCCGGGTTCACCCCGGTCACCACCCCCTGGTAGGTCCCTCCCTGCTTGAGGGTAAGGGAGTCGATGCCGTCCTCCACCTTCTTGCAGAAGGTATCCACCTCCTGCTCCTGGAGGTACTTGGCCGGGCCGCGGAAGCCCTGCCGCTTGTCGAGCGCCTTCAGCCCGTTCACCACGCTATCGTAGGCCCCCTTCTGCATCTCCGCGTTCATGGTGGTGTAGATCTTGAGGCCGTCCTTGTAGAGCCGCTCCTCGCCGTACTTGGCCTCCAGCTCCTGCCGCACCTCTTCCAGGAAGTAGGCGGACTGGTCGGCGTTGACCCTCTTCAGCGAGTGGATGGCGATGGGGGTGGCCTTGGCGTAGTCGGCTTCAGCCTGGGTGATGTACCCCTCCTTGACCATCCGCTCCAGCACGTAGGTCTGCCGCTCCTTGGCCTTGTCGAAGTGCTTGATGGGGGAGTAGGCGTTGGGGGCCTTGGGAAGGCCCGCCAGCATGGCCATCTCGGCCAGGTTGAGCTTGTCGACCTCCTTGCCGAAGTAGCTCTCCGCCGCCAGCTCCACGCCGTAGGCGCCGGCCCCCAGGTAGATCTGGTTCAGGTAGATGTAGAGGATCTCGTCCTTGGAGAGCCGTTCCTCCATCCGTTTGGCAAGGATGGCCTCCTTGAGCTTTCTGGAGAACTTCTTCTCCGGGGTGAGCAGCATCGACTTGGCGACCTGCTGGGTGATGGTGGAGGCCCCCTCCTTCTTCCTGAGCGAGATCAGGTTCTTGAAAGCGGCCCGCAGGATCCCCTGGTAGTCGATCCCCTTGTGCTGGTAGAAGTTGGAGTCCTCGGCGGAGACGAAGGCCTGGATCAGCCGCTTGGGGATCTTGTCCACCGGCACCACGATGCGCCGCTCCAGGTAGAACTCGCCCACCAGGTTGCCGTCGGCGCCGTAGACCTGGGAGAGGATGGGGGGACGGTAGTCGGCCAGGCGGTCCACCTTGGGAAGGGTGCCCAGCATGTAGAAGAGGTAGCCGACGAAGGCCAGCACTACGATGATCGCGCAGCCGGAGAGGGTCACCAGAAGGGCCTTGGCTTTGGAGCCGGTCTCCTTCTTGCGCGACCTCTTCTTGGGCTGTGCCTGATAAATCTCCATAACGAGAAGCTCTCCCCTGAACCGCGCCCCCGCCAGGGCGGAGCAAGCCTCCGCCACCTCGATCGGCGGCACGGGCGTGGCCTGGATGTAAATCCCGGACGAAATGTCCACAGGGCAGATTATCGGGTTTGCCGAATGATTTCAAGGTTAATGTGCCGCAAACCCCCACAATTCCCGTTTACTTAGGAGGGTGACGCATGCTAATATCCCGCACGCCGCCCCATCCAACCAACATGCGGCGCTACCACCCAAACCCGGGGCATCCCTGCCTTCTTCCCAAACGGCGGGTGGAAGGGCTTCGACCGCTCCAGGGCGCGCAGCGGTGCGCCAGGCAACATAAAAAGGTATCAACCATGTCCTTTGACGGCGACCTCCAACACCTTCCCATCGTTGACGTAATCCAGCTTTTGCACGCCACCCGGAAGTCCGGCACCCTGACCCTGAGGAGCCTGAAGGGAGAGAGCCAGCTGGTCTTCCATGACGGCTTCATCGTCAGCGCGAACCACGTGGACAACAGCGTCCGCATCGGCCAGATCCTGATGGACATGGGGCTGATCGCCTACGAGGAGCTGGAAAGCGCCCTGCACGAGCAGCAAAAGGCGGGCAACCGGCGCAGGCCGATCATCCAGACCATGATCGAGGCCGGCAAGATCAACCCCGAGGAAGCCTACCAGGGGCTGGAGGTGCTGATCGAGATGACCATCGTGGAGGTACTCTCCTGGACCAGGGGGACCTTCTCGCTGGACGTCGACAAGATCTTCGTCTCCGACGAGTACCGCTTCTTCCCCGAGCACCTGGAAAAAGAGATCCAACTGGACACCCAGAACGTGCTGATGGACGCCCTGCGCATCTACGACGAGCGCAAACGGGACGGCATGATCGACGACGCCGTGTTCCGCCCTTCTCCTGAGCTTCCGGCCGCTGACGAGTCCGCCGCAGAGGGAGGCGACTCCTCCGCCTTCGGCCTGTCGGCCTCCGACCTCGGCCTGGACGAGCTGGAGCACATCGAGCGCAAGATCCACAAGCCATTCACCGGCCTGGGCGATGCCGAGCCGGAAACGCCTGCCAAGAGGCTGCGCCTGGCGCTGCCCGGCGTCCCGCCCGAAGAGCTGCAGCGCCTGGTGCAGTTCCTGGGGACCCTGACCGAACGGCCCCAGCCTGCCGCCGACGGCGGCGGGGTGGTCCTCTGCTCGACCGACAAGGTAGTGCGCGAATGGGTGGGGGCCGCCTGCGGAGCGCGCTTCCTGCTCGCCACCAACGACGCCGCCGGCGTCGATCCCATCATCGACCAGTTCCAGGCCAGCGGACGGGCCCCGCTGCTCCTGGTGGACGCCGGGGAGCCGGCGGGCAGGGGGGGTGCCGTCCAGGACGCGCTTTTGGGCGTGCTGCGCGAGAAGCGGACGAAGTACCCGGAGCTCCCCCTGCTGCTGCTCGCCTGCCCGTCCGACCTGCAGCTGAACGCCCGTGCCGTCCAGGCAGGCGTCGGCGCCGTGCTTCCCAGGCCCAGCAGGGGCGAGCGCGGAGACAGCCTGATCACCGACACCATAGAGTGCGCCAAGGCCCTCGACAGCTATCTTACCAAGGCGGCCGGCGCTGTGGGGACGGCGAAGACCGTCCCGGTCTCCGGCGGAACTCCTGCGGTAACCCCCGTCGCGCCGTCGGCTGCGGCACTGCCGCACGGATACAAGGAGCGGTTCTCCTCCTTCGCCGACAAGCGGGAGCCCTCGGAGGTGACCCTCGCCCTTTTGCAGGCGGTGGGCTCCTATTTCGAGAGGGCCCTCACCCTGGTGGTCGTCCGCACCGAGCTGGTCTCGGAGCGCGGCATCGGCATCAACGCCCCCGGCGAGCTCTCCACGGTCAGGACCCGCATTCCGGTCTCGGGCCCCTCGCTCTTCCAGCGCGCCCTGGACGGGGAGAGCCACTACGGCGAAGCCGACCCCGAGGTGCGCCAGACCATCAGCGGCACGCTCGGCCAGCCTGCCTGCAGCAAGATGCTGCTGCTCCCGGTGAAGAGCTTCGGCCGGGTGATCGCCCTCATCTACGCCGACTTCGGCAGCGGGAAGGAACGGGTCCCGCAGCTGGAACTTCTGGAGATGCTGGCCGAGCATGCGGGGGTGGTGATCGACAACGCGCTCTACCGCAAACGGTGCGCGCAGCGGTAAGGTAACTTTTGGCGGATGTACTGAAATGAAATGAGTAAAGGGGCGGCCATGGCCATCGATGCAAAGATTTTCGTGCAGATCCTGGAGATAGCCTTCAACAAGAAGGTCTCCGACGTACACTTTGAAACCGAGAACCCACCCTTCTTCCGGGGCAAGGGGCAGATCATCCGCTCCAAGCTGCCCAATCTGACCTCCGAGGACACCGAGTTCATCGCCAACCAGATCCTGTCGCACCACAACCGCCGCTGGGAGGCCGACCAGAAGGAGTTCGACACCTCCTTCTCTCTGCCGAGCGGTGCCCGTTTCAGGGTCAGCATCTTCCGCCAGCGCGGCAGCTTCGGCATCATCATGAGGGTGATCCCGGCCTACATCGGCACCTTCGAAGACCTGCGGCTGCCGCCGGTACTGGGCGAGATCGTCACCGCGCCCAACGGCCTGGTGCTGGTCACCGGCCCGACCGGCAACGGCAAATCCACCACCCTCGCCTCCATGCTGCGCCACATCAACGAGAACTTCTCCTACAACTGCATCACCATCGAGGATCCCATCGAGTTCCTGTTCAGCTCGGACAAGAGCTGCATCATCCAGCGCGAGGTGGGGATCGACACCGACAGCTTCAGCAGCGCCCTGAAGGCTGCCCTGCGCATGGACCCGGATCTGATCATGGTGGGGGAGATGCGCGACAAGGAAACCATCGAGGCCTCCCTGATGGCGGCCGAGACCGGGCACCTGGTACTCTCCACCCTGCACACCCAGGGAGCGGTCTCCACCATCAACCGCCTGATCGGCCACTTCCCCCCCGACGCCCAGGAGATCGTGCGGCACCGGCTGGCCGACATCCTGGTGGCGACCATCTCGATCCGGCTGATCATGAACAAGACCGGGGAGTTCATCCTGCCGGTCCTGGAGATCATGCGCGGTACCACCACCATCCAGAGCTGCATCAGGGAAGGAAGGCTCGACGAGATCGAAGGGCACATGGAGAACAGCCGGAGCCAGTACCACATGCAGACGCTGGACCAGCACCTGATCCAGCTGCACGAACAGGACCTGATCACCATCGAGGAAGCGAAGCGTCTCTCCCACTCGATGGACCTCGAGCGGAAGCTGATGTTCACCAACTGAGCTTCCCGTCTCTGCTCCGCCGCTCCGAGTTTTGCCGAAAGCGCCTTCTCCCCCGGGAGAGGGCGCTTTTTTTCTGTACCTCACCCGAAGGCGGACACCAGCTCCTCTATCTCCTGCCGCAGCACGGCGATCTCTTCGCGCAGCACCGCGACGTCCGACTCGACCCGTACCAGCCGCTCAGAGGCAGCGGGGGCTTTTGGCCGCCTTTCCTGGGCCGGCGGGGCCACATCACAGCTGTCCGACCTGTCCGACAGGTCCGACTCCGGAATTTCCGGAACGCCGGCGAGGAGCTGTGCGTAGCGCGGCTCCTTACGCCCGGGCTGGCGCGGGAGCCGCATAACCAGCGGGGGGCCGCACTGCAAAAGCTCCCCCAAGGCCAGCTCGACGGCTGCCGGGTCGGCGAAGGCGGCCATCCGCTCGGCGCGTGTCCTCAGTTCGCCGGGCGTCTGCGGACCGCGCAGCATCAGCTCGGCCAGCAGGGCTCGGGCGGCGGGTGAGAGCCCCAGCTTCTCTGCAACATTGTGGCAGTAGCGGGCGACCCGGCCGCCGGTGGTGGTAAGCCTCGCCAGCCCGCGTGAACCAAGCACGCCGAGAGCCTGCAGCAGTTCCTGCTCGCTCAAGGCCATGGCCGGGTCCCGGTTGGACTTCTGATTGCAGGCGGCCAGCAGCGCGTTGAGGCTCAGCGGGTAATTCTCCGGCGTCGACAGCTCTTTCTCGATCAGGCACCCCAGCACCCTGATTTCAAGTTGGTCCAGGTTCATCTTCATGGTACGGCTCCTTTCTGCTTCCCACCTTACCGTCTATCGGTCACGGGGGCGGGGCGTTGCATTCGCCCCTATTCCAGACACTCCAAACCCTGAAGCCGCGAGCGCGGAGAAGGGCGGGTTGAGGTGAGCATCGCGTCTGGAAGGGGAGAGGATAGGCTAGTGTAGAAAGGATCGGCCGACAATGCAACTGTCCGTTTTGATTGAGGGGAAAAAGGCTTTATTGCATTAGCTGATGACAGGCAGGGAGCAAAAGAGTATCCTTTACAGAACTTTGCCCGCCCAATACCCCTCCGCTGGCGGAGGAACTGGAGAGGTCCTCTAAGATGTCCAACGTAAAAACCTGCCTGTTGGCCGCCCTGCTCGTGGCGGCTTGGGCGACCAGCGCATCATGCTTCTGCTTCGAAGAAGCGGGTGCCGAATACGGAATCAACCCCCAGATACTGCGAGCCATCGCCAAGGTGGAGTCGAATTTCAACCCGTACGCCGTGAACAAGAACAGCAACGGCACCTACGATTTCGGACTGATGCAGATCAACTCCAGCTGGGCCTCCACCCTCGGCAAGCAACGCTGGAACAACCTCGGTGACGCCTGCTACAACACCAAGACCGGCGCCTGGATTCTCGCGCAGTGCATCAGCAAGTACGGCTACAACTGGAAGGCGATCGGTTGCTACAACAGCCAGACACCGCAGAAACGCGACGTCTACGCCAGGAAGGTCTTTCAGCAACTGCAGAAGGTAAAACCGGTTGAGCAGGAAGCCGCCTACACACCTCTCAAGGAGAGCGTGGAGCTGCTGGTCAAAGAGAAGCTGGACGGCTGGGTCGAGCAGGCCGCCCAAGGGAAGAAGGGAGAGTTCATCGCCAAGGGTCGCCCTTACGTGCCGGTCCCCAAGGAAGTGCTCCAGGAGCCGCCGACGCTGGCGGGAACCCCGCTGGAGAATCCCTTACCGGCTAGCTTCCCGCCCCCGGTCTCCAGCAGCGAAGCGACCAGCAGCCAGAGTGTCCCGGAACAGAACCAACCGCAAAGCTCCTACCAGAGCTCATCGACCGGCGTCATGCCCTGAACCTTTTCTCACCCAAGTCGGGCACAACTCAGGTTCGCGCTAGCATCTTACTGCGGGGCAGAGTTCCCCCTCCCTAACCCTCCCTCTTCGGGAGAGGGGATTGTCGGATAAGGAGGTTGGTTTGGGGAGCATTTATCCAGAGTGACCCTGATCATTTGGCTCCGCAACCGGGAGCCATCACCCACTTCTGATCCGGCGCTACGGCTTCCGCAGTGATCACCACCCGCCTGCCACCTGCATTCTCCTGCTGCACGAGAAATCCGGTGATCTCCTTTCCTCCCTCTGCGTGCTTTCCATACTCCGACGCCACCCCAAGCAACCTCAACAGCTTCTCGCCCACCGCCTTGAAATCGTCCCGCGCGCCCAGCCTCAGCACTCGGTACCCCGCATTTTCCAGCAGCCTCAGCAGGGTGTTGGTGTAGGCATCCGCCTCGCCGATGCTGACGATATAGCGTTCCCCCTTGTGCTCGAAGTAGCGGTCGGCCCTGATGCTGAAAGCGACGGAGGCGGAATGGTCGGACTGGATGGTGCGGTTGCTGCACCAGGAGATGGCCAGCGCGCTGAGGATGGATTCCACCATCCGACCGGGGTCGCGGTCGGCAACCGGGCAGAGCCAGGTGGCGGCTGAAGGGGGTGGAGTCTGTGCCGCCGCTACCGGGAGCGCCGCGGCAGGTATCGGCGCTGCCGGAGTAGAAGAACACCCTCCCGCTGCCATCCCTTGCTGGGGCTGCCGGGAGAGCGTTGCCTCTTTGGCGGCCTCTGTTGCCTGTATCTTACCGCCCCCCTTGGTGTCCTCTTTCCCGGCTCCCGGGGAGACGTGTGATGGCGCCGGCCGCGGGATCATCAATTTGCGTCCCACCTCGAGCTCTCTGGGGTTGGATAAATGGTTGATCCTGATCACTTCCGGGAGCACCGACTCTGCTTGATCGTTGGTCATGCCAAACCTGGCAACCAGGATCTTGAAGAGGTAGTCGCCCGGCCTGACGGTGTAGGTACGATACGATTGGTGGTGGCCCGGTTTGTGCGCTGACTCGGCGGTGACAGGCGCTGTCTTTTTACGCTTCTCCGGGGCCTTTTTAATTTTTCGGGTTGGAGGAGGCGCGGGGCGTTCGAGTTCCTTGATATCGATATCGAAGGAAGGCGTTTGCGCGTGACCTGCAGTTGGCAATAGGAGATGACCCGCCAGGTATGAAATGGTTACCGCCAGGCTCAACCTTATCATCACATTACCCCATTGCAGTCGTTACAGGTGTCGTCACTGTTTCAATGACCATGTGATAGCACCTGCGTTGAGTCTTTGCGTGTCAATGATAGTAAATGACCAGTCCCTTCATGCTTAGATCCTTCAGCTTTCTGTACACGATCACCCCGATCCCTCCCTTTGCCTCGCCATGTTCGATCAGCAAGCTCCCCTTCCTCTCGGACGACTGCACACGGTAACTGTCGATACCGCCGAACTCCAGCAACGAGCGCTGGTAGATGTCGTCCGGAATCGACTGTCCGGGGAGGGCGATGATCTGCAGGGCTCTGTACAGGTCTCCTTCACGGTAGATCTTGTACTCCCCCCTGGCGCCCAAGTAGCGTTGCCAGCCGGGATGCCTGGCGCCATAGGCGGGATCGACCGAGACTCCCGCCATGAAGGGGGGAAGAGCTTTCAGGCCGGCCTTGACAGCGGGCTTGGCGGCCGGAGCCGCAGGCGCCGATTGCACCTTGGCGGGAGTTGATCGGCCTGCGGAGGGCTGAAGGGGCGCGTGTGTGCCAGGAACCGAGGTGGACGTAGCCTGGCGTCCAGGTGTGGAGGGGGCTGGAGCCTGGGCGGCTGGCAAGGCCGGTTTAGCTTGCGGCACCGGGTTAGCCGCCGGTGGAACCGTCACCGCTGCCGGCGGAGCCGGCTTTGGCCTTGGCGGCTGCACCGGTTGCGGAAGGGGCGGCGTTGTCTGCGGCCGACTCGGCGAAGAAGACACCGGGGGGGCGACACGCGACGGCGTGGGGGATGTGGCTGGTGCCGGGGCGATGGCCGGAGGTGATTTATGTGGTTTACCCTGCCGTAGGAGGATGGTTGCGAAATAGGCGATCGGCACGAAAAGCAGCGCCAAGAGCAGCGCCACGATCCATCGTGGTTTGCTCTTTCCGGCATGAAGCCTGCCGTTGGCAAGGGTTTCCGGCTCCGCGGACGGCACGGCTTCCACCGGCAGGGTTTCCTCGTCGATCTCTTCCGGCGCGGCGCTGTCGGACCTGTCGGACCTGTCGGACGACGGGGACGGTTCCGGCGCTGGGCCAGGCGCAACCAGGTCCTGCGCCTGCTTGGCCGCCGCCCGTTGCATGGCCTCGGCGAAGGTTTCCGGCCCTGCCACCGGTGCCTCCGGGGCAGCAAGCGGTTCAGGCGTCTGCTCCTCCGGCACCACCGGAGTGGCTGGGGGCGCGGCTTCGCTGGCAGGCTTACGCCTACCCGCTGTCGCAGTGGCTTTGGCCGGTTGCTCACCTCTTTCTGCTGCGGCCCCAGCCTTCGCTCTCGGTCTCCTCGCCGCCCCTTTTACCGCCCTTCCCTTCTTCACCGCTTCCTGCTTTGCCCCAACGGCCACAGCCGGAGCGGCCTCTTCTGCTGCTTCAGAAGGATGGAGCCCGGCATGCCCCTCCGGACTCAACATCCTTCTCACCCCTTCGGCTAGCGCGGCGTCATCGCGGCCCAGTGAGAGAAAGAGTTTTGCCTGCTTCCTGGCCTGCGCCAGGTCGCTCTCATCTACCGGGAGCAGCACTATCCTGGTCTCTGGCGGCAATCCTTTCCTCAGGTTGCGCAAGGCCACATCGCTGGAAAACCCCGAGATGCGACTTTGGGCAAAGATATGATCCGGGTGGTATTGCGCTAGCTCCTCGTCGCTCAGCGCCAAGGTCGAGACGATCTGCAACTGCAGGACCCCTTCGTCCTCCAGCGCCTGGAAAACCCGCTGCACCCGCTCAATGTCTGTGATCAGCAGAACGCGCGTCATATCACCCTTGAATACCCAGGTATAAACCCGGCAACGTCTCGCCGGCGTTTCCAATTCCCCTCAGGGCCCCTCTGCGCCTGGTACCTGCCCGCCCTTGCGCGGCAGCGCCTTGTGTGATAGATTGCTGCGACTGTCAGTCAGGCAGCAAGTATATCTCGTTCTCAATGAGATATCACCTGCAATGATAAAATATTGTAATTAATAATTACACACACTCAACTGACAGACCCTGTTGCCTTTAGAGCTGGGGAGGTGGGTACGGGGAGAGGTGACCTACCGTATTCACACTGGCAATGACGGAAGTGGTGCCTGTACCGTCTCAGCTCAGTGACAGTACTGCCTGTTGAATGACAGCTGACTTGCCCCAAGGCAAACTTGCAATGACAGCCTTAGGAACTGACTCTCTTTCACCTACTGATGAGTGACATCAGGCGGCCCGATCATTACCCTATTCGCCGGAGATTTCCGGCAGCGGGAACACCCCATCACAATGAACCTACTCGACCGTCTCGACAGAAAATTCGGGCGCTACGCCATTCCGAACCTGACCATCTACCTGATCGCCGGCCAGTCGTTCTTCTACGTCATGTACCTCACGGGGAAGCTCGACCGCGCCGCCACCTACTTGTCGGCCGAGCGCGTTCTGTCCGGGGAATGGTGGTGCCTCTTCACCCTCCCCTTCGACCCGCCCCGCAGCGGCCTCTTGGTCACCCTGTTCGCCTGGTACTTCTTCTATATGCTCGGCTCCACCCTGGAGGCGCACTGGGGGAGCTTCCGCTACAACGTGTACCTGCTCTTGGGATGCCTGCTGACGGTGGCCGGCTCCTTCCTGGTTCCCTGGGCACCGATCAGCAACGGCTTTCTGGCCGGCTCGGTCTTCCTCGCCTTCGCCACCCTGTTCCCCGACTACCAGATCCTCCTCTTCTTCGTGCTGCCGGTGCGCATGAAGTGGCTGGCGCTTGTCACCTGGCTCGGGTACGCCTACCTGTTCTTCTTCGGCGGCTGGGCCGTCCGGGTCACCGCGCTGGCCGCCATCGCCAACTACCTGATCTTCTTCGCCAGGGATATCGTCGTCAACATCAGGTACGGCCAGCGGCAGTTCACCAAAAGCGCCACCCGCTTCAGCCGGCGCGACTCGGGTCCCGCCCATCGCTGCACCGTGTGCGGGATCACCGACCTGAGCCACCCCGACATGGACTTCCGCTACTGCCCGCAGTGCTCCGGACAGCGCGGCTACTGCAAGGATCACATCTTCCGGCACGAACATATCAAGTGACTCGCGGCGGGCAGTGGCGGCCACGCCAGCCCCCCGGCAACAAAAAAGGAGAGCCCCATGCTGGACAAGCTTAACAACATAGGTGACGAGCTCTACCAGAGCTGGAATGAGGAGCAGCGCCGCGATGAGATCGGCAAGCTGGTCCAGGGATACCGCAACGGACTGCCGGCCCCCATCCTCTGCCAGCTGGCCACCTCCATCGCCGGCAGCCCCGAACTCGCCAGCGGCCATCTGGCCGCCTTCTTGAGCAGGAACGAGCGCAAATCGATGGTGAAACAGGCCGGCAACAACAGGGAACTCCGCTCCCTGCTCAAGGCGACCCTGCTCTAATCGCCGATGACGCTGACGCAGCACATCGCCCTCACCGGGCTGGCCGCCGCGGCACTGGCCCCCTTGGTCGGCACCGAAGAGCTCCTCCTGTTCACCGCAGGAGGGGTGCTGGTCGACGTCGACCACTATCTGCTCTATATCCAACGCAGGCGCAACCTGAGCGTGAGCGGCATGTTCCGCTACTTCAGGGAGCTGCAGCCGATCCAGACCACCATTCCCTATATCGGGCTCTGCATCTTCCATACGGTCGACTTTTTCATCCTGATCGCCTTGCTGGCCCTCATCCACCCTCCCCTCAACTACCTTTTGGCCGGCTGTCTCTATCACTTCGCCATCGATCTGATCGACCTGCGGAGGAAGCAGGTGATCTTCATCCGCCCGTTCTTTCTGGTGGAGCATTTCGTACGGCGGCGGACGGAGGGGTATCCGTGGTACTAGCAGTAGGGTCGGTGGGGGGTGCCGCCCCCGCCTCTTTTTTTGTCCCTCTCAAATTGCACAGGAGGGGTTGATCCTTTACTATGTAACAAGCCCCTCGCCCGGAGGGGAGCAAGCCGAGCAGGAGGCTTGGTCGCGGCTCCACCACCGGCTGTCGCATGGGTCGATAGTTCGTCGTAGCACCCGCTTGTGAACCTGGCAATCCGAGGACGGATGACATGGACGGCACGGCAGAGCAGGTAAACGACCAACGGGAACCTGATGAACAGCAGGTCTTCATCGACGCCTTCCAGGAGCTGTTGTCTACGGAGGGCGGTCCCCAGCTCACCTTGACCAACATCTTCAAGGAGATGCCGATCAGCCATCCCGCCAGCCTCTGCGAGGTGAAGGGACGCCACGTCGAGCTGCAGACCTGCGAACTCCAGCTGGCCGCCATGCTGCAGTGCAACGACGTCTACATCGAGTCCCACCGGCTGGGAAGGCCCGTGCTGGGGCAACTGGAAGAGGTCGACATCAGGCGGCTCACCGCCCGGGTCTCCGGTTTCTGCTACCGCGACCTCTACGTCAACCGGCGCAGCGCCGTGCGGGTCCGTTTCAAGCGCCCCATCAGCATCACGGCCCGCACCGGGGCGAACCGGATCTCGGGCGTGATCCACGACATCTCCCTGGAGGGGTGCTGCCTGAACACCCTGGTCAGGCAGGGATTCCAGGAGAGCGACCTCCAGCTGGAGCTTAAATTGATGGCACCCACCACCAGCGAAGAACTGGCCATGCAGATCCCGGCCACCCTGGTCCGGATCAGCGAGGACGGTCCCCCCTTCAAGTGCATCCTCTGCTTCAATCACACCCAACAGTCCGAACATCTCCTGTCGGTCTACGTGAACCAGCGGCAGCACGAAATATTGAGGGAGCTGCGGGATTCGCTCTAGCGGGGTGCGGAGGGGAAGCCCTTGCCGCTGCCACTCCGTCGGCTGGGCCACCGCGGTGTCCCTCCCTTCGTCCCCTCCCCTTCAAGGGGAAGCTTGCCCGCCGTAGCCTTGGCGAAGGCGGGGGACAGGGTGAGGATGGGGGACCAGCGCGTTGCTATCCACCTGCGGCTGAAGACGGCTTCGGGCATCCGGTTATTTAGCCCCTTTGCGCCGGAATTCTGCTAAACTGGCCAAAGGATCTTCTTCTTCCACCCCACGCTCTGACAGCGCCAGGACCGCTGTTGTCGGCCCTTCGGCGTAAGGGCCGCAAGGATCACTATGCCACCCAGCATCAAGAGGGAGCACCGCCCGCACTTCCCTGCCCCCTCGACTGCCTCCACCGGCAAGCTCCCGGTTCCGGTTCCCGAGCGCAGCCTCACCCTGATCGGCATGCCCGGCAGCGGGAAAAGCGTGATCGGCAGGATCATCGCCAACCTGCTCGGCTGGACCTTCCTGGACACCGACCGGCTCATCGAGCAGCGCCACGGCGGCCGCCTGCAGGGGGTGATCGACCAACTGGGGGAGGGAGCGTTCAGGCAACTGGAAGAGGAGACGGTGCTCGGACTGGAAGTGGGGGAGCCGACGGTGGTGGCCACCGGCGGCAGTGTGGTCTACTCCGAGGCCGCCATGCGTCATCTGGCCTCCCGCTCGACCATCGTCTTTCTGGACGCCTCCCTGGAGGTGGTCCGCCAGAGGATCCAGGCCCAGGCGCCCCGCGGCATCGTGGGACTGCACGAAGGGGGGCTGGAGGAGCTTTTCCGAGAGAGGCTGCCGCTCTACCGGCGTTACGCCGACCTGGTTGTCCAGCTGCACCCGGGGAGCGCCGAGCGAGCGGCGCTCACCGTATTGAGAGCACTGTCGGTGGCAGCTGTCCGTCAGTGAGAGTGTCTAACCGAGGGCCGTACATGCAAAACCCGGGTTCGAAATTCAACCTTTCCCGGCTGTCGCTGATTCAGAAGATCGCCGCAGGCTACCTGGCCATGGCTTTTTTCACCTCGGCCGCGCTGATCTTTTCCTATCTCCACCTCCACGCCGTCAACCAGACCGCCCGCGAGATCGCCAGCAAGGACCTCCCCGTCATCGGCGCACTCATCAAGCTGCGGAGCTCGCTTTTGGCGCAGGAAAGCTATGCCGGCAAGTACGTGATCCTCACCGATCCCGCCTTCACCGACCTCTTCCGCCAGCGCGAGAAGGACAGCCTCGCCCAACTGGCGGTGGTCAGGGGTACCGCCTCCGCCAAGGATGCTGCCCACCTGCAAGCGCTCTACGACGAGTACCACAAGATCTCGGAGCTCGTCTTCAGCGAACGACCGGGGAGCGAGGAGAAACTTTCCGCCGCTGCCTCCCGGATGCTCGCCGCGGTGGATGACCTGTACGCGCAGCGCCAGGATATGCTGCAGACGATGCTGGAGCGCTCCAACCGGCAGCAGACCACCGCCATGACCTGGACCATCGTCATCTCCTGTGTCGGCTTCCTGCTGGCGGTGGGGGTCGCCCCCATCATCACCTACCGGACCTACGGCGAGATCCGCGAGCTGCAGAAGGCGACCCACCGCATCGCCGCCGGCGACTTCGACTTCTCCCCCCCCATCGAGGGCGAGGACGAGATCGGGGTGCTGGCCAAGGACTTCACCCAGATGGCGGCCAGGCTCAAGGAACTGGAGCAGATGAACCTGGAGGCGAGCCCGCTCACCAGGCTCCCAGGCAACACCGCCATCGAGCGGGAGCTGGAGGACCGCCTGAACAGCGGCAGCGAATTCGCCTTCTGCTACGCCGATCTCGACAACTTCAAGCCCTTCAGCGACCGCTACGGCTACGCAAAAGGGAGCGAACTGTTGCGGGTCACCGGCGACATCATCGAGGCCACCGTGCGGGAGATCTGCGGTGAGCAGGGTTTCGTCGGTCACGTGGGAGGAGACGACTTCGTGATGGTGGTGCCGCCCGACCAGGCGGCCGCGGTGTGCGAGAAGGTGATCGAGCTTTTTGACGTCGAGGCCCTCTCCCACTTCGCCCCCGAGGACCGGACGGCGGGAGGGATCGAGGGGACCGACCGCTACGGCGTGCAGCGCTTCTTCCCGATCACCACCATCTCGGTGGCGGTCATCCTCTGCGGCGGCGAGCAGTTCCGCAGCGCGGTGGACATCGCCAGGGCCGCGGCCAAGGCCAAGGATGCCGCCAAGGAGCACCCCGGCAGCAGCTATCTGATCACGCGGCAGGAGCAGGCAACATGAAAAAGAACATCCTAGCGGCGCTGATCGCCGTAACCCTCGTTACCGGCTGCCTCCCGTGGAAGGAGAGCGCCTCGACCGGCGGGCCAGGCGAGGAACCCGCCACCGCCGGTTGGTCGGAACGGAGGTCCTTCGCGCAAAAACTCGAAGACGCCAAGTACCTTTTGGAACGGGGGAACACGGCAGGAGCGGAAAAGCTGCTCACCGAGGTCTCCCACGGCAAACGGGTGCCGGGCGTCACCGACGAAGCGCTGTTCCGGCTGGCCATCCTCTCCCTGCAACCCGCTTCCGAGCGGGGTTCCGCTCTGCAGGCCCACCAGCTTTTGCGCAGGCTGAAAAGGGAGTATCCCAACAGCGTCTGGACCGTACAGGCGGAGCCGCTGGGCGAGCTGTTGACCCTGGTGGAGGAACTCAGGCGGCAAAACCGTAACCTGAAATCGGTCAGCGCTGAGAAGGAGAGCAAGGTAGAAGAACTGGAAGGCAAGATCCGCCAGTTAAACAAACAACTCGACCAGCTGAAGCTCCTCGACCGCGAACTCGAACGTCGCTCCCGCTAAGCGTCCCTTTCCTGCGCCCCACGTCCCAATTGAGGGACAGCTCCGTTGTCTCTATTCCCGCCGCCGCCCCACCGGCCGCCGCACATTCTACTCCCATATTTGTCCTCGCCCCCTTCGGCTAACCCCATCCCGCTTTTCTTCCCCTTATTCCCTCGCCCCTTCAGGGGAGAGGGTGGCCGCAGGCCGGGTGAGGATCGCCACGACCTCGGGGAGGAACCCACCCATCTCCCCCCAATGGCA
>NZ_DATFBA010000011.1:0-4067 GCF_035254065.1 Geomonas sp. | reverse complement strand
GAGGCCGAGTTCATCTACCGGAAGGGGCACCGGCTCCTCATCATCGGCACCGGCCAAAGCGGCAATCTGCACCTCTCCCCGCAAGCCGCCGAGTACTTTGCCCACCACGACTGCAAGGTGATCGCCGAGCCGACTCCGAAGGCGATCACCATCTTCAACCAGACGAAAGGTTCCAAGATAGGTCTCTTTCACGTCACCTGCTGAAAGGGGAAGTGGGAGTCGCGTCTTTTAACCCAGTTTTGTCTTTTGTCCAGGTCTGACCCTCCTGACTCTTCATATCGCCTGAGGAAGCTCAGAGGAGCTGCGTGCGGCCCTCGTGGGCAAAGAGAAAGAGCCTTGCCGTGCGGGAAGGCCCTTTTGTGATTGCACTAATACGGACTGTCACCACTGACGCCTAACTTTCAATTAAGCCCCATGTTCTCCCACGAACGTAGGTAACCTGCCCGCCCCTCTATTTCAGTTCGACCGCGACCTTTGGGAACGGTTCTTCGGAAGAGGCTATGGTCTTACCCAACCAGCCGATGGTTTCTCCGAGATGTACCATGTTCCGCATCCCCTCCTCGTCCTCGCGGACCTCTCCCTTCTGGCATCCCATTCCCAAGTTCCAGTAGATTGAGCCTGGAACAATCATGGAAGAGGTAAGGAACATATGGTTGATGGTGTTGAATACGTGGCTCGCGCCGCCACGCCTCACTGCCACTACGGCGGCCCCGATTTTGCCGCTCAAGGCACCGCCGTTGGCAAGGGCCACGAAGCCGGTACGGTCGATCAGCGCCTTGAGTTCGGGGGTTATGTCAGCGAAGTACGTCGGTGAACCGAGGATGATAGCGTCGGCTTCATACATCTTGGCTAGGTAATCGTTAACGCCATCCTCCTCGATGGCGCACCGGCCGTTTTGCTTTTGAACGCACATCATGCAGGCGAGGCAACCCCAAACAGGCTTTCCCCCGATCCGCAGGTACTCCGTGGTCCAACCAGCTACCTGTAGTGGCTCAAGCACCTTTTTCAGCATGATTTCCGTGTTACCGCCCGCTCGTGGGCTTCCGTTGATAGCTAATGCCTTCATGTCTCTTCCTTTTCCTTTTGGATTACAAATCTTGTGAAACCCACAGGGCGGTTCACTCCCTGGCCTCGCTGGGGAGCCTTACGACGACGATATGTACAACCGTATCCCACGCGTTGTGGATGCCGATCAGCAGCAGGGCGAGGGCGGCTGCCCCGGTGGCAAAGAGTGCGGGACAGGGATAGGCCCCCAGGGACAGAGCGGCGACGGCGACGGCCGCGTAGGCACTGCCAGGAAGCAGCGCATACCAGACCCAATCCGCCCTCTCCGGTTTGTAGTACGTCTGGCGACGGGCACGACGGATGACCGTCCCCCCGTAGACAAGCCCCCCAAGACCGAACAAAGTGAGAGCGATCGCCGCGGAGCAAAGGGACGGCCACGGTGCACTCATGATCGCCGAGACCAGCAGTGCGCTTATCAACTGGACTACAGTCGGTGTCGCGAATGCGCTTAGGGCTGCAGCTGGGACAGCCCGGCGCAGATTGGCAATCAGGGTAACCACCACGAACTGGATGGCGATGACCGCTGCGGCGGCCGAACCGACCATGATATAGAAGCTCTGCCAGGCGGAGAGTAATGGAGTACATGCCTGACTCATTGAGGTCGCCCCCTTTCGGTGTACCTGTTCACTCGAGCGCTCTCGCCCGTTCGCTACCCGGCTTCGTTCAGACACCGCAGGGCATTCAGCGCCCGCGGGTAGCCCACGTAGGGGATAAGCAGGGTGATGACGTCGAGTAGGAGTTCCTTGCCGTTGCCGATGTTCACGTTACCCTGAATGTGCCCCTTCAGCTGCGGTTCGCACCCTCCCAGTGACAGCAGCATGGAGAAGGTGAAAAGTTCCCGCATGTTGATGTCCAGCCCGCCCCTGGTCACGTAGTCGCCGAAGCAGTTTGCTGACAGGAACTCCTGGATGTGGCGCTGACCTTCGGGTGACTGCTGGTACATGTTTTCGATCATCTCTCCGAAGATCTCTTTCTGGAGCGCCAGCCCTTTGTCGAATCGCGTCTCCGGGGAGGTCGTCGACTGCCCTTCCAGTGGCAGCGAAATACCCCTGCTCTGCAGGATCTCGTTAGTGGCGAGGAGGAAGTCAAAGACCTTCGCTATCCCCACGTAGGGCACCGCCTGGTAGACGATCTCCTTCACCTCCACGGGTGTCACCCCGACGTTGAGGGCACCGCCGAGCATCACCCGGTATTCGCCCAGCGCCTGGCTTGCGATCATCGATGCCAGGATAATCATCAGGCGTTTCCTGGAGTCGAGACTCCCGTGGCTGAGCACCTCGTCGAAGGCGAAGTTGTCGAAGACCTCGATCAGTTCAGGGTCGGTGACCTTCAGGGTCGATTTGTGATTGGGAAAAAGTTCCTCGTGGTTTTTCTCTGCATTCTCGCTGATAGCCATGGTCATCCTCGTTACTTCAATTGGTTGTAATCGTCGTCCGCTACCGGCTCCAGCCAGGTCGCTGGCCCAATTTCCGGGTGAACCTCTATGGCGAGGTGGGAGAACCAGCTGTCTTTGGCAGCGCCGTGCCAATGTTTGACATCTGCGGCGATGGTGACGACGTCGCCTGGATGAAGTTCCTGCACCGGTTTGTCCCATTCCTGGTAGTAGCCCCTCCCTCCGGTGACAAGCAGGATCTGACCGCCCGCGTGCTTGTGCCAGTTGTTGCGACATCCCGGCTCGAAGGTCACGTTGCCGATGGGGAGGGCGGAGTCGGCAGGTGTAAGCATCTTGAGCCAGACAGTTCCCTTGAACCTGTCCGTCTCCAGTTTTTCCCCGATGGGGAAGATGACGCTGGTGCTGAGATTGTTCGTGTTCATCAGAGTTCTCCGTATTTCTTCTGTCGCCGGTCAGCCAACGACCGGATAATTAGAGACCAGTCCTTTTCTCGAGCGCTTCCGGATACCGTGCGCCTTCGATGGTTATCTTCGCCGCTGCACTCTCGATCTCGCCGAGGTCGGATGCCGTCAGTTCAAGGTCGACCGCCCCTATGTTCTCCTCCAGACGGGAGAGCTTCGTGGTGCCCGGAATCGGCACGATCCACGGTTTCTTGGCCAACAGCCAGGCGAGGGCGATCTGCGCCGGGGTGACTCGCTTCTTGTCGGCCATGGCGGACAGGAGGTCGACCAGTCCCTGATTGGCCTTGCGGGCCTCGGGAGTGAAACGCGGAACGATGTTACGGAAGTCGTTCTTTTCGAAGGTGGTCTTGTCGTCGATCTTACCGGTCAAAAATCCTTTCCCCAACGGGCTGAAGGGGACGAAGCCGATGCCAAGTTCCTCGAGGGTGGGGATCAGTTCCTCCTCGGGGTGCCGCCACCAGAGTGAGTATTCACTCTGTACAGCCGTCAAGGGCTGGACCGCATGGGCACGACGGATGGTCTTTACTCCTGCCTCAGACATGCCGAAGTGTTTCACCTTCCCCTCGCGGATCAACTCCTTCACCGTGCCGGCAACCTCCTCGATCGGAACGTTGGGATCGACCCGGTGCTGGTAGTAGAGGTCGATGGTCTCGATGTTGAGCCGCTTGAGGGACCCTTCAACACTTTGCCTGATCCGCTCCGGCCGGCTGTCCTGGCCCTGCTGCCCGTTCTCGCCGGTGCCGATCCCGAATTTGGTGGCGATCACGACGCGCCCGCGGAAGGGAGCGAGCGCCTCGCCCACCAGTTCCTCGTTTGTGTGTGGCCCGTAGATTTCCGCAGTATCGAAGAAGGTGATGCCGCGATCGATCGCCTTGGCTATAAGCTCGATCATTTCCTTCCGGTCCGGGACCTTCCCGTAAGCCATGCTCATCCCCATGCAACCGAGCCCGAGGGCCGAGACCTCCAGACCGCTATTTCCCAATGCACGTTTTTTCACGGTGTCCTCCGTTACCTTTTTATCGAAGCTTGATAGTCACCCTTGGAGCGCTTTCTCGTAAATCAGAAGGCGGCCCGCAGGATCTGCAGCACCTCGACCTTATCGAGTGGGGCCAGGATGCCCAGTTTTCCGTTTTCCACAGCCTTCTCTG
>NZ_DATFBA010000010.1:0-8104 GCF_035254065.1 Geomonas sp. | reverse complement strand
GGTGCGGGCGGCGAAGCTGCCGGCGTCCGGCAGCTACCCTCAAGCTGCGTAATGTCGTACCTGTAATCTTTTTGACTGTCGTTTTGCCGTACTTGTATTTGCTGCTTTTGTTCTGTTTTGTGATGTAAGGAGGGGAGTATGTTTCGCGATAGAAGGGGGCTCGTTTTCTGCCTCGACCTTTCGTTGATTGCCCTGTCGCTCTACGTTTCGTTTCTGCTGCGCTTCGATTTCCGCATCCCGGAGGCCCAGAACCAGGTACTGCTCAATGGCCTGATGGTCATTATGATCGCCAAGCCGCTCTTCTTCGTGGCGTCCGGCATGTACCGCAACATCTGGAAATACGCCTCGCTGCGGGACGCCATCGAGGTGCTGAAGGTGGTGACCCTCTCCAGTATCGGCTCCATGCTGGTGCTGCGGCTGGTCAATGCTCCCTTCGGTCTGCCGCGCTCGGTCTATGTCCTCGACTGGTTCGTCCTGCTCGCCCTGGTCGGCCTCAGCCGGATGTTCTGGCGTCTATACCGCGAGGCCCTGATCATCCCCTCCCACCTCCCCGGCAAGAGAACCCTTATCATCGGCGCCGGCGACGCAGGGAACCTCCTCTTGAGGGAGATCCGCAAGCTCACCCCTTCTCCTTACACCATCGTCGGCTTCGTGGACGACGATCCCAGAAAGCGCGGCATGCGTCTTTCCGGCATCAAGGTCTTGGGAGATATCGATCATCTGAAGGGGCTGATCCGCAAGCACGACATCGACAACGTCATCTTCTCGATCCCCTCCGCCGGCCCCTCCGTCATGCGCCGGGTTCTCGCCAGCTGCGAAAAGGCAAACGTGCGGGTTCGCACCCTTCCCGGCATTGCTTCCATCATCGACGGCACCTTCTCCCTGAGCCAGATCAAGGACGTGGATATCGAGGACCTGCTCGGGCGCGACCCGGTGGTGCTTGACCAGCGGGCGATCCGCAACTACTTAACCGGCAAGCGGGTGCTGGTCACCGGTGCGGCGGGAAGCATCGGCAGCGAACTCTGCCGGCAGGTGGCGGCATTTTCTCCGGCCAAGATCGTCATTCTCGACCACGCCGAGACGCCGCTTTTCTTCATCGAGCGCGAGCTCACGGGAGCCTTCCCCGACCTGCAGATCATCCCGGTGATCGCCGACGTCAAGAACCGCGAGCGCATCGAAAAGGTCTTCGCCGAGTTCAGGCCCGAGGTGGTCTTCCATGCCGCGGCCTACAAGCACGTGGCCATGATGGAATACAACCCGGCCGAGGCGGTGCTCAATAACGTCATCGGCAGCCGGGTACTGGCCGACGCCGCCGACAATTTCAAGGTCCGCAACTTCGTGATGGTCTCCACCGACAAGGCGGTGAACCCCACCAACGTGATGGGTGCCACCAAGAGAAGCGCCGAGGTCTACGTGCAGGCCCTGGCGGAGAGGAGCCAGACCAGGTTCACCACGGTCCGCTTCGGCAACGTGCTGGGCTCTAACGGCAGCGTCATCCCGCTCTTCAAGGAGCAGATCCGCAAGGGTGGGCCGGTGACGGTGACCGATCCGGAGGTGGTGCGCTTCTTCATGACCATCCCGGAGGCGTCGCAGCTGGTGCTGCAGGCGGGCTGCCTCGGCCAGGGGGGGGAGATCTTCCTGCTCGACATGGGCGAGCCGGTCCGGATACTGAGTCTCGCGGAGGAGCTGATCCGCCTTTCCGGCCTGGAACCCTACACCGACGTGGACATCGTCTTCACCGGCCTCAAGCCCGGCGAAAAGCTCTACGAGGAGCTGCTCATCGACGGCGAGGGGATCCTGCCCACCGCCCACAAGAAGATCCGGGTCAGCGCACCGGTGGAGAGCGACTACGAGTGGGCCTGCGTGAAGCTGGACGCGCTGGCTGCTCTGGCCAAGGCGGGAGACATCGCCGGCGTCCTGCAGTCGTTGAAGGCCATCGTGCCGGAGTTCTCTCCGCGCTACGACCTGGACGCTCCGCAGCAGCTGGCCTTCCAGAGGGTACGCCCGGACCTGTTCCCGCCCCAGAAGGTGGCGGTGGTCAGGAGCCTGCGCCTGGAACCGGTGAGCAGGCCGGAGGTCGTCGAGCCGGCCGGGCAGGCGATCTAGTCTTCCCCTCACCCGTCCTTCAGGCACCCTCTCCCTTTAAACGGCGAGGGGATGGCTTGGGCAGGGTTCCGGAGGAACGGGGCTTCCCTCACCCGGCCCTCCCCCGCAGGGGGAGGGAGTGCAGGCGCAATGTTGAAATGAGATGGTGTGGTTGGTGGAGAAATGAGGGGGCGCTGGAAGGGTAGCGGCTCGATGTATGGTATCAACGGGGATTGGCGCTTAACGAGCGGGTCCCCGTTGTGCTATCCAGGTCGCTGCTTGAGGTCGGCAAGGGAGAGATCCCCCAGCAGGCCAGCTCCTCAAGGAGCTTGGCGACCAGCGGTTCCAACTGTGCCTCGACCGCTGCCGAAAGCTCCATACTCACCGTCACGCTCTCCGGCTGTACCCCCCAAAGGACGATCTCTTCAGGGGCCCCGCCGAGCGCCGCGGCAAGGGTGAGCAGGTCCTTCAGTCCGACCTGGTGCGGCGACAGCTTGCTCTCCGGGGTAGATGGGATGGCGTCGCCGGCGTAGCGGACGAGGGTCCCGGGAGCGGCGCCCGTTTCCACGGCATCGACGATCAGCAAACGCTGGGCGTCCTGCACCTGGGGGAGCAGGTCGAGCCCCAGGGTGCCGCCTTCCACCAGGTTGACCTCTCCGGGAAACCGGTATCGGTCGGTGAGGAGCTGGATCACCCGGACGCCGATGCCGTCGTCGGCCATCAGCAGGTTGCCGATGCCCAGCACGAGGATGTTCATGGAATGCCCTCCGTAGACAAAAACAAAGAGCCTCGTTGTGCACGGGGCTCTTTTGATAGAAAGCGGTGATGCCGGAGCCGGTTTCCGCCAAAGTGGTCAGGACATGATCTCGCAGTCATCCTCGCGCCAGCTGTCCAGGCTGCCGTCGGTGAGTTCCACCTGCACGGTGTCGCCTTCCAGGGTGCAGCCGTAGCTGAGGCCGATCTCGCCGGTCAGCCGGTTTTTCACCTTGATCCTTTCGTCCTTACGTTCGGTCCGGTCGCATATTTCGGAAAACGGTCCTTTCATAGCTCCCTCCCCTGCTGCCTTTGTTGGCTTAATGATATCAAGGGGGCTTCGGTTACGCAACTTGCGGGTGAGCCCCCATCCTCACCCTGTCCCTCCCCTTGAAGGGGAGGGGGCCCGGGCCGAGCGATATTACAGTACAGAGGCAACCTCGGGGGATACCGTCTCGGTGAACTGCTGGAAGTTCTTGCGGAACATCTGCACCACCTTAGCCGCGGCGGCGTCGTAGGCGTCCTTGTCGCCCCAGGCGTTTCTCGGGTTCAGGATGTCGTCGGGGACGCCCGGGCAGCGGACCGGGATGTCCAGGCCGAACACCGGGTCCTTCATAAAGCTGCCGGTGGCAAGCTCGCCCTCCAGGGCCGCGTTCACCAGCGCCCGCGAGTAGGCGATCTTCATCCTGCTCCCCACCCCCGGCCCGCCGCCGCTCCAGCCGGTGTTGACCAGCCAGCAGGTGGCCCGGTGGCTGGCGATCTTCTTGCCCAGGAGTTCCGCGTACACCGCGGGACGCAGCGGCATGAAGGGGGCGCCGAAGCAGGTGGAGAAGGTCGCCTGCGGCTCGGTCACTCCCGCCTCGGTGCCGGCCACCTTCGCCGTATAGCCGGAGAGGAAGTGGTACATCGCCTGTTCCGGGGTGAGCCGGGCGATGGGGGGGAGCACCCCGAAGGCGTCGCAGGTGAGCATGATGATGTTGGCGGGATGGCTACCCACTCCCGACCGGACGATCTCCGGGATGTGGGTGATGGGGTAGGAGGCCCGGGTGTTCTCGGTGAAGGAGGCGTCGTTGAGGTCGATCCGGCGGGAGATGGTGTCGACGGCAACGTTCTCCAGGATGGTGCCGAAGCGCCTGGTGCACTGGTAGATCTCCGGCTCCGATTCGGGGGAGAGGTTGATCACCTTGGCGTAGCACCCCCCCTCGAAGTTGAAGACCCCGCGCTCGTCCCAGCCGTGCTCGTCGTCGCCGATCAAAAGCCGGTTGGGGGCCGCCGAGAGTGTGGTCTTGCCGGTCCCCGACAGGCCGAAGAAGATGGCCACCTCCCCCTTGGCGGAGGCGTTCGCCGAGCAGTGCATGGAGAGCACGCCGTTGTGCGGCAGCAGGTAGTTCAGCACGGTGAAGATCGACTTCTTGATCTCTCCGGCATAACTGGTGCCGCCGATGATGACCAGCTTCCTGGCGAAGTTGATGATGATGAAGGCCTCGGAGTCGGTGCCGTCCACCGTCGGCTGGGCGTGGAAGGCGGGGAGGTCGATGACGGTGAATTGGGTCTGGTGGGTGAGCAGTTCCTCCTGGGTTGCCCTGAGGAACATGTTGCGGGCGAACAGCGAGTGCCAGGCCCTTTCGGTGATGATGCGGACCGGGAGACGGTGGTCGGGGCTCGCGCCGGCGAAGCAGTCCTGCACGAACAGGTCGCGTCCCTGCATGTAGAGGGTCATCTTCTTGTAGAGCGCGTCGAACTTGTCGGCGTCGAAGGGGCGGTTGATCTTTCCCCAGTTGATATCGCCGCCGCTTCCCGGCTCGTTCACGATGAACTTGTCGTTGGCCGCCCGCCCGGTGTAGTGGCCGGTTTTGACTGCCAGGGTGCCCAGGTGGGTGATCATGCCTTCTCCACGTCTCACCACCTGCTCGTACAGCACAGCGGTGGGCGAGGTCCAGTAGATGAGGTTGGCATTGGTGATGCCGTGTTGTTCCAGGCCGGTTCCTCTCGTAATGTCGTTAAGTTTCACGGTGGTTTCTCCTTAATACCTCTGAGCGGGAAGTATCGGTGAGGTCGCACGGTTTGTTGACAAGGAGTCGGATTCATCAGGTCGGACGAAAGTAATAGCTAAAACGATAGCAGGAGAGGGGCTGAATGCAATGAAGTGCTGTATCTGCTCCAGTGAAAGTTCTTTTATGGAGGCAGCATTCATGATATAGACACAGCTTCTGTGTTCTCATTAGGTGAATGAGCCGTCTTAGTTACGGCGTTTATGACTGTGACTTTGTTGTGATTTGATAGTTGTGATTTGATATGGAGGGAGAGTTATGACAAGAGTTGTTTCGGTACTGTTGGCGATGCTTGCCGTGGTTATGGTCGCTACCACGGCGCTCGCCGGAGAGAGGGAAGGGGCCATTTCGGTCTCCCCCTTCATTGGCGGTTATACCTTTGATGGCACCCAGCACCTGGAAACCGCACCGGTATATGGGGTGCGGCTGGGTTATGACATCACTGATCATCTTGGTGTGGAGGCGGTATCCGATTTTCTCTACACGCACTATACCCACTCTGGAAACTCGAAGAAGATGTTGTCCTACCGTTTGGACCTCCTCTACAACTTCATGCCGGACGGCCCTTTCGTCCCCTATGTGGCGGTGGGTGGAGGTGGCCTGACCTTCGGGGGGCAGGGGGTCAAGTTCAATGGCAAGAATACCGATGCAACCGCCAACCTCGGGGCCGGCTTCAAGTACTTCGTAACCGACTCCCTCGCCGTGCGCGGTGATGCGCGCCAGCTGTTTGTCATAGAGGACCCCAACCCGCCCAAGTACAACTGGGAGTACAGCTTAGGCGTCACCTTCCTGTTCGGGGGAAGCAAATCGGCTGTCGCACAGGCTGCGGTAGCTCCTGCCCCGGCGCCTGCTCCAGCACCGGCACCTGCTCCGGCACCTGCTCCGGTACCTGCTCCGGTACCTGCTCCGGTACCTGCTCCGGCACACGTTATTGCTCCTGCTGCTCCTGTTGAGCCGGTAGCTCCGCCGGCGCCTGCCCCGGTGGTAGCCTTGAAGGTGATCCCCGCTTCCATCAGCGCCTCCCAACCCGTCACCCTTGCCTGGAGCTCCCGCAACGCCGTGAACTGCGATCTGCAGCCTGGTCTCGGGCCGGTGCAGCCGGAGGGGAGCATGACGGTAACCCCCACCGCCGACACTGACTACACGCTGACCTGTGACGGTCCCGGCGGCAAGACGGCGAGCGCCGGCCATGTCACTGTGGTGCCGGCGCCTGCGCCGGTCGTTCCGGCCAAGGCCCCGGTTGCTGAGGAAGAGCACGGTATGGCGGTGACCATCGAGTACTCCACCGCCGGTGCCGAGGTGGCGGCGTCTTACCATCGGCAATTGCGTGAGATGGCGCGTTATCTGAAGGCGCATCCCGAGAAGAAAGGGGTGATCTCCGGATACACAGACAACATCGGTAGCGAGGCCTCCAACCAGGCTCTTTCCGCGCGGCGCGCGAAGGCGGTGAAAGCGTTCCTGGTCAAGCAGGGGGTAAGCGCTAACCGGCTGACCGTCAAGGGCTACGGCTCTGCTAATCCGGTTGCAGACAACGCGACCTCCGACGGGCGCCAAGCAAACCGGCGGACGGTGGTTGTGGCGGTGCCGTAGAGAGGAGCTCCACCTCCCTAGCCTCTCGCGAGGGAAGGGTTAGGGAGGGAACCTCGCCCCATCAGGGGGGAGGAGTATTGGACGATGATTGTTAATCTGGAAAAGAAAAGGCCCCGGCGGTTGCTCGGGGCCTTTCTTATGTGGCCATCTGTCAAGAGTTTCAAAGACCTGAGTGTTTCTAAACCTTCTCCGCCCGGGCATCTTCAACTGAGGATGCCTTTTCTTATTCGCGCCTTTGTTTCGCATCGTACCTTTCCGGTACCAGGGAGAAGGTTCGCCATTTTTTGTCCGCCACCTGATGTGGCATAGCCCCGTCGCGACCTCTTCTAATTTTCAAGCCATAGCTGTTCTGTACGTGCGTTGCTCGGTACAAAGGCGCCAAAGGATGATCGCTAAACGTCGAGCTACTGCAGTAATAGCTTTTTGAGCAACGCCAGTCTTTCCTAGCAGGCGCGTATAAATGGCTTGTGCATGCGGATCTTTTGCTTTCCACATCCAGGCCGCCTCAATCAGCAGGCTTCGCAACCTTGCCTGCCCCACTGGGACAAGACGTCCGGAAGGCGTTTTCCCACCGCTGTGGTGTACTACGGGAGCCAGGCCAATGTAGCTGGCAACTTCTTCCGGCCTTTTGAATCGTTTGGGTTGGAATATCTCCAGGGCAAACGTCGTAGCTACTACCGAGCCGACACCTGGGACTGATTGGAGACATTCCATGCTTTTGCTAAGGTCAGGTGCCTTTGTCAGCAACTTCAATTGCTGTTCCACTCTGCGCAGCTCCTCAAGATTAAACGTCAGCTCGCGCAGGTAACTTTCCAAGGTCAATCGTGCGGCAGGATCCATTGGGAGCGCAACGAGAACGGCTTCTACGTTCTGATTCCAGTGCTCTAGTTCCTTCGGCTCCTCAATCCCGAGAAACAGGATGAGGCCTTTGATGCGCTGCCGGCAGCGCCTTACACTGTCGACAAGCATGTGTCGCCGACGGAGCAGCGTCCTGCGAGCCTCTTCCTGTGGAGAGGGGAGTGCGATCGGCCTGAGCATTCCTTTGGCGGCGTACTCGGCCAGCTTCAAGCAGTCAAGTCTGTCGCACTTGGCGTCCCGCGTCACTGGACGGGGAATCTTGCTGGGGGCGGCAACAATGACGGGAATGCCGGCATCCTCAAGGAACCTGGCCAGGGAAAAACCGGTAGGGCCGGATTCATAAGCGACGGCGCCGATGTTGATCTTGAGGCCGAGCAGCAGGTGGAGGATGGCAGATGGGGTTGGAGGAGTGACCGCGCTGACGGTGCGTCCGTCAGCGCGGCGCAGGGCGAAATAAAAGCTTCGTTTGTGAACATCGATACCGACGTAGAACGGAGCGTCTTCGAAACCGCTAACAAACTGTCGTAGACCTGCTAAACTTTCCTTCGCCATGTTGGCCTCCCTTATCCTGGTAACTTGAAGTCCGCAACTTCAAAGACTACCAGTGGATGGCCAGCATGGTATTTTTTGTCCGGTTGCAGACGGCCCCCAGCCTCACCCTGTCCCTCCCCTTCAAGGGGAGGGGACCTCCGCTTCCCTTCACCCTCCCCTTCAAGGGGAGGGTAGGGGTGAGGATGGGGTTAATGACTTGCTTTCCATTCAACAAC
>NZ_DATFBA010000009.1:0-20843 GCF_035254065.1 Geomonas sp. | reverse complement strand
CCACGACATGGTGAAAAGCTACGTGAGCGCGGGGATCGACGAGTACCCGGACGATCCGGAATCGATCAATTTCGTCAACTACGACACCCGCAAGCTCTTCGTGGAGGGGTCCGACCGCCCCTTCTTCGCCGACCGGCTGTTCGCCAACCGGCTGATGAACCACGTCTCGGCCATGAAGAGCGGGGCGCGCCAGAACAAGATCTACATCTTCGAAGGCCCCCCCGGCTCCGGCAAGAGTACCTTCCTGAACAACCTGCTGCTGAAGTTCGAGGAGTACAGCAGCTCCGAGGCCGGCAGGTGCTATGAGGTGGTGTGGCACCTCGACCGCTACATCCTTGGGCGCTTCAAGGAGCACCAGGTGGCCTCCTTCATGGAAAGGCTTTCCCACCTGCTGGATGAGTACGAGCTGGATCCCACCGACCTCTCCGAGGCCAAGGCCGCCCTGCTTCGGGGAAGCGACGTGGTCGAGGTGCCTTGTCCCTCCCACGACAGCCCTCTTTTGATGATCGAAAAGAGCCACCGGAGATCCTTCTTCGACGATCTGCTGCAAAATGACGCCACCAAGTGGAAGCTCTTCACCGAGAAGGAGTATGACTGGGTCTTCAAGGATTCCCCCTGCACCATCTGCACCTCGCTCTTCCAGGCGCTCTCGGCAAGGCTGGAAGACCCGGCCGACCTGTTCCGGATGATACGGGTGCGCCCATACCGGTTCAACCGCAGGCTGGGAGAGGGGATCACCGTCTACAACCCGGGCGACCGCTCCACCAAGATGAACATCCACTCCAACGATCTCCTGCAGAGGAAGATCGACCTTCTCTTGGGTGACAGCAACGAGGTGAAGTACCTCTACTCCAACTTCGCCAAGACCAACAACGGCATCTACGCGCTGATGGACGTGAAGTCCCACAACGCGGAAAGACTCCTGGAGCTGCACAACATCATCAGCGAGGGGATCCACAAGGTCGACGAGGTGGAGGAGAACGTCCGCTCGCTGTTCATCGCCCTCATGAACCCGGAGGACGAGCGCTCAATCGAGGGGGTGCAGTCGTTCACCGACCGCATCGAGTTCATCAACATCCCCTACGTCATGGACCTGAACACCGAGGTGGAGATCTACCGGAACATCTTCGGCAAGCACATCGACGGCAGCTTCCTGCCGCGCGTGTTGCACAACTTCGCCCGGGTGATCATCTCGACCCGCATGAACATCAAGTCCGATGCGCTCCTGGAGTGGATCGGCGACCCCGAGAAGTACCGGCTCTACTGCGACGAACACCTGCAGATCCTGAAGATGGAGATCTACACCGGTCACATCCCGGAGTGGCTGACCGAGGAGGACCGCAAAAGGCTGAACGCCAAGCGGCGCAAGAAAATCATCGCCGAGAGCGAGCACGAGGGTGACCACGGCTTCTCCGGCCGGGAATCGATCAAGATCTTCTCGGACTTCTACGCGGCCTACGCCAGGAAGGACAAGATGATCACCATGTCGCACCTCTCCACCTTCTTCACCAGGTGGCACAAGGAGCTCAAGGAGTCCATACCGGAAGGCTTCATGGAGTCGCTCATCCACAACTACGACTACCTGGTGCTCCAGGAGGTCAAGGAGGCGCTCTACTACTACAACGAGTCCCAGATCGAGCGGGACATCCTCAACTACATCTTCGCCGTCAACTTCGAGCCGGGCGCCGTGGAGATCTGCAGCTTCACCGGCGACAAGCTGGAGGTCACCGAGGAGCTCCTCTCCGGCATCGAGGGGAGGCTTCTCGGGGCGGCCAAGGCCGAGACCCAGTCACGGCTCACCTTCCGCCAGGAGGTCCAGCACGAGTACACCGGCAAGACCCTGACCCAGGAGATCATGGTGGAAGGGAAGAAGCCGCAGGAGACCCAGCTCTTCCAGTCCCTGCACGACCGCTACGTCTACAACCTGAAAGAGAAGGTGCTCGAGCCGTTCCTGGAGAACGCCAACTTCCGGCGCGCCATCAAGGATTTCGACACCGATGCCTTCAAGACCTACGACAAAAGGATCCGCGACGACGTCACCTTCCTGATCAACAACCTGAGCTCCGAGAAGTTCAAGTACACCAAGCAGGCCGCCAAGGAGATCTGCGTGTACGTGATCGACAACGACCTGGCCAGGAAGTTCCACACCTGATTGCCGGCACTCATACGTTACCTCGCAAGGCCGGGCCGCATAACCCGGCCTTTTTTCACATCCCATCCGTCCCTTGCTTTATGTCCCCTCTCCCGGAGGGGGAGGGCTGGGGAGGGGGACCATGTCTGGAAAAGTCGATGAGGTCGCACACCGTGAACCTGGACGAGGCGCCGTACCCGCATTTCGCGACAGCGCTCCCTTACCTGGCCTCCCCCCGTTCGGGGGGAGGGGTGTACTAGCAAGGGGCGGGCAGGGGCGGGGATCGGGTGCTCGAGAAGAATCTTGTTGTAACAATGCCGGGAAAAGTTGTATTAATCGCGAGGAGTTAGCAGCAGTCGAGGATGGGGCAGCCGTCAAAGGAACCGGACGATTCGAGGTGAGCCATGGAGAAGATAATTTGCGATGAGATCCGCCGTTTCGTGCGGGAGGATGCCGGCAACCGCTTTCCCGGCCGCGAGGAGAGGTACTTCGACGAGCCGCTGATCGGCTTCGCCGCAGCTGACGACCCCTTGTTCACCGAGTACAAGACGGTGATCGGCGACTTTCATTTCACCCCTGCGGAAATGGCGGCCCAGCTTGCCGGCGAAGGGGACAGGCACCTGCGGAGCCAGTCCCCGGAAAGCGGCTGGACGCCCCGCACGGTCATCTGCTATGTCCTCCCCATCACCGACGCCACCCGCGCGAGCAACCGCCCCGAGACCATGTACCCGTCGCGCGCCTGGGCCCAGACGCGCATGCACGGCGAGACCTTCAACGGAGCGCTGCGCCGGCACCTGGTCAGCTTCCTCGCCGCCGCCGGCCACCGCGCCTTCGCCCCGCAGTTCCATCCCTGCTGGAAAGAGTACTCCGATACCCCGGTGGGCATCGCCTCCTCCTGGTCCGAGCGCCACGCCGCCTACGCGGCCGGGCTCGGCACCTTCAGCCTCAACGACGCCCTGATCACCCCGCGCGGCATCGGCCATCGACTGGGGAGCGTCATCACCGACCTGGCATTGCGGCCCTCCCAAAAGCCGTACGCGCATCGCACCTACAACTGTCTGTTCCATCGCAACGGAACCTGCGGCGCCTGCATTACCCGCTGTCCGGTCGGCGCCCTCTCCAAAGAGGGCCATGACAAGCAGATCTGCCGCCAGCATGTCTACGGCACCGTCCCGCAGGCAGTGGGCGAGACCTACGGCGTCACCGCCACCGGCTGCGGCCTGTGTCAAACCAGGATCCCCTGCGAGAGCCGCATCCCCTAGAGCTTCTGGTAGGGACCGTATTCCGGCATCACCTTTGTCAGGCGCCGTGCGCTCGCTACTTTTCCCCGATATAGACGTCCACCAGCTGCCCCGGGTACAGCGTGATCTTCTGGGGCTTCTGGAACCTGAAGATGACCGGCAGCACCCGGACGTCGACCCGTTCGGTCCGCTGGTTGGAGAGGTCTATCTTGGGTGAAACGTACGGCTGGACCCGGACGAATTCCAGCGGGATGCTGAGGTCGGTGCCGCGGATGAACATCCTGGAGTTCATCTGGTTGCCGGGGGGAAGTCGCTGGACCAGGATCTCGTCGATGTAGCATCTCACCCCCAGGAAGCGCTGCTGCGTCCCGCCCATCACCAGAACCGGCACGGTCCCCTGGGTGTAGCTGTCGTAGGCCCCCTGCGGTGAAACGTAGCTGCCCGGTGCGGCGTTGATGGAAAGGACCACCCCTGCCGACGGGGCCCTCACCGTGTACTTGGCCAGCAGTGCCTCTGCTGCCTGACAAGCCTTGACCGCCGCCGCAAGCTGGTTTTCCTGGTTGCGGATCTCGAAGTTCCAGGCCCCCGCCCTCACCAGGTTGTACTGCCTCTTCGCCACATCCAGGTTCGCCCTGGCCACCTTCTCGGCGTTTTCCGCATTCTCGAGCACGTCCTTGCTGATGGAGCGCGGCTCCGTCTCGGCCAGCCGTCTCAGCCGGTTCCACTGATCCTGCGCCATTTTGAGGGCGGCGGTATTGACCTCCACCTGCGCCACCGCTACCTCCAGCGCCTCCTTGCGGGGCTGAGCCTTGAGCTGCTCCAGCTGCGTACGCGCCGCCAGTGCCTGGGATCCCAGTTGGGCGGTGGTCGCCCTCTGCACGGAATCGTCCAGCATCAGCAGCGGCTCTCCCGCTGCCACGCTCTGACCCTCGCCCACCGGGATCTTCACGATGGTGCCGGACACCTCCGGGTAGATGTTGATGTTCTGACCGTTCTCCTGGTAGCTCTCGACGATGCCGTTGGCGTAGATCCCCTTTCGGTAGGGGTTGGAGGCGGGTTGGAAGGCGGGCGGCTCCGCCTTTTTTTGCCTGCTGTAGATGAAGGCGCTGGCCAGACCGATTGCCAGCCCGAGCACCGCCAGGATGATCAGTACCCGGTTACGCACGTCCCTCTCCTTCCAGTTTCTCGGTTATCCTGCCGTCCTCCATCTTTATGATGCGGTCGGCGTACTCGAAAATTCTGCTGTCGTGCGTCACGATGATGATGCAGCGGTGTTCGTTGAGGATGTTCCTCTTCACGAACTCCACGATCCGGCGCCCGGTGTCGCCGTCCAGAGAAGCGGTCGGTTCGTCGAAGATGAGGATGTCGGGGTGGCCGGCGATGGCGCGCGCAATCGCCACCCGCTGCTGCTCACCGCCGCTCAATTTCACCGGCGGCAACAGGGCCCGTTCCTTTATCCCCACCACCTCCAGGTAGGTCATGGCCTCCTCAAGGGCAGCGTCCCAGGGTGACCTGCGCAGGATGAGCGGGAGGGCGACGTTCTCCAGCGTGGTGAGACGAGGGAACAGGTGGTAGTCCTGGAACACGAAGCCCACCCTGTGCAGCCGGAAATCGGCGATCCTGTCCGAGGAGAGCTGCCAGATGTTTTCCCCCTCAACGGTCACCGTTCCTTCATTGGGCCTCAGGATGCCGGAGATCATGCTGAGCAGCGTGGTCTTACCGCTGCCGGAAGGTCCTTCGATGTAGAGCATCTCCCCGAAGAGGGCGTCGAAGCTGACTCCGCGCACCGCGTAGGTCCTGGCGTCTCCTTCGCCGAACCATTTCACCAGATCCCTTGCCGTAAGAGCCAAGCCGCCCATGTCGCTTCCTCTTCGTGCCTTCGCCTCGCCTGCCCCGCCTGCTTGGCAGCCATCACCCACGGAAGATGTCAAACGGCTCGATCCTGAGCACCTTCCTCACCCCGATGTAGCTTGAGACTGCCGCAATGATCAGCACCATCACGAAGGCGAAGCTTAAGTTGCCGTAGGTAATCTTGGCCGCGTAGCTCGGGAGCCTCAACTTGGCCAGCGCGATCATCACCGAGGCGAGGCCGACTCCCAGCCCATAGCCGATCAGACAGGTGAATCCAACCTGGAAGAGGATCATGCCGACCAGCTCGCGTCCCTTGGCGCCGATAGCCTTGAGCGCACCGAACTTGTCCAGGTTCTCCAGGATGAAGGTATAGAAGGTCTGTCCGGAAATGGAGAGGCCGACGATGAAGCTGATCATGGTCATCAGCATGACGTTGATGCCGACCCCGGTCTGGTACTTGTAGAAGTCGCCGATCTTCTCGATGAATTGCCGGTCGGTGAGCGCCTGGTAGCCGAGCGCCCTGATCTGCTGCTGGATGTAGGGGATGACCTGGTCGTTCAGCGGCTCCACCAGGATATAGGAGGTGGTGAAGCGCGTGGATGGGATATAGGAGATCGCCCGCTTATAGGTGGTGTAGAGGGTGGGAACGCCGAAAAGGCCGCTGCTGGTGACCCGGGCGATGCCCACCACCACACCACGGTGGTCGTTGATCTCGAACTCTGTCCCCAGCTGCGGGTTCTTGAGCTTGCCGAACTCCGAGTCCTTTACCACCACGAAGGCGTTTTCCGCGTACAGGTCTTCGATCTTCCCTTCGATGAGCTGCGGGCGGCCGTACAGGCTGGAATCATCGAGCCCCATCACCGTCACCGACTGGAAGGTGCCGTCGACAAGCTTCACCATGGCACCACCCGAGTAGAGAGGGACGGCGTACCTCACCCCGCGGGTGCTGCGGACGGCGTCCAGCACATAGTCGGGCATGGGGATGCTGTTGGCGGCGGTGTTGACGGCCGGGTCCATCACCCAGAGCCGGGCGCCGATGTTGAGGACGGTGGCGGAGGAGCGGTGGAGAATGCCGGAGAACATCGAGGTCATCATGACGATCAGGAAGACGGCGAAGGTGATGCCGACCAGCAGTGCGGCAAACTTCCCTCTGTCGTTGACGAGAAGTTTGTATGCTATGCGCAGGATTCCCTTCACTGCGTGATCCTTCCGTGCCCTGCAATGTTCGGGCGCGGTTGTCGATGAAGAAAGTGGCGGGGCAGTCTCAGGTGCGGTGGGCGGATGATTGTCGCGATCCATAAAATAGTTTAATCCTGGGAGGGGTAAAGTCAAGGAGCCCGTAACGCTGACAAAAGCGCGGATTATCTGTTGTCTTCCCCGAGCAAAGCCAGTAAACTCGCCAGGCTCACCCAGTGACCGACTCCCAGGAAGACACGGGTGCGTTGCCGTGAGATTCCGGTCCTGTAATAGCAAGCAATGCTCAAGGAGCAGATCCTGATCCGCACCCGCACATCCAGGAGAATTCCGGCATGATCCGATTGCACGCCTTTATCATGAAGCCCCTTTCCCTGCTGGCCGCTGCTTCCCTCTGCCTCACCCTGACCTCCTGTGCGAGCAGTAAGCACGGCTTTGACCGGCTGACCGCGACCGCTCCCAAGGAGGAGGCCTTCCGGGCGGAGTTGAAAAAGGAGCTCTCCACCATCAACGTCGGCATCGAGATGACGGCGGCAGAGCTGGCCGATGCCATGAACCGGGTGCTTCCCAAGGAGCTCTACAAAAGCGCCCCCAGCTCCGGCGGCCCCGCAACCGTAGTGACCAAGAACGGGCCGGTCGCCGTCTCCATCGCCGACAACTACCTTTATCTCACCGTCCCGGTCGCCGTCTCCATGAGCTACGGCATGTTCGAAACCCCGCCGCTCACCACCAAGCTGAAGTTCAAGGTCAGCGCCAACGTAACCCCGGACTGGAGGATCGACGCCCAGGTCTACTACACCGGGCTGACCGACAACCTGGCGCAGGAGGTGAAGATAGGTCCGCTTTCGGTGAAGCCGCGAGCAACGGTGGAATCGATGACCGCGCCGCTGCAGCGGACCCTTTCCGCCTTGGTGGCCAAGAAGCTTAACGAGAAGGTGCCGCTGCAGGCCCAGGTGGCCAAGGCGTGGAGCGAGGCGCAGAAGCCGATTCGCCTCGACAAGAGCTACGACGCTTGGCTGGTGGTGACCCCCAGAGAGGTCCTTTTGTATCCGCTCGCCGCCCGTGACAACCGCGTCAAGGTCGCCGTCGGGCTTACCTCCTTCGCCGACCTGGTGATCGGTCCTGAGCCTGCCGCCCGCTCCGCTCTCCCGCTTCCCCGCCTGAAGCTCGCCACCGGTACCGACCGCAGGTTCCGGGTCGCTGTCAACACCGACGTCTTCTACAAGGACCTGCTGAAGATCGCCACGCCGCTGCTGCTCAACAAGGAACTGGGTCAGGATGGCAGAAGCGTCATATTGAAGGATCTCGACATCTACGGCAGCGGCGATCACCTGCTGGTCAAGGTGGAAACCGCGGGGTCGGTTGAGGGAATCTTCTACCTTACTTGCCGTCCCCTCTTCAATCCGCAAACCAACGTGGTATCGGTGCAGGATCTCGATTTCGACATGGAGTCGCGCAGCCTGCTGTTGAATTCCGCCGACTGGTTCCTGCACGACACCTTCCGCAGCAAGATCCAGGAGAAGCTCAATCTGGACCTTACCCAGCGGTTGAGGGAGGCAGGTGAGCTGGCTGGGAAATCGTTGGCACGGGCGAAACTCGCCGACAACGTCTTCCTTTCTGGAAGCGTTCAGGAGCTGAGGCTAAACGACCTGGTAGTGAGGAGGGACCGGATCTCGCTGGGGGTCTATCTGGAGGGGGAAACGGGCATCGTATTTCATTAAGGAGGCAACGGTTCTACTTCGGGGGGGTGATGGTCTGCAGGGCTTCCCGGATCAGGTCGGAGACCTTCTTGTTCTCTTCCGCGGACAATTTCTCGAGCAACTGCCGCTCTTCGTCGCTGACTCGGACCGACACCACGTTGTATCTGGGCTGCTTCTTCTTGCACTTTGCCATGGCAAGCTCCCTACGAGGGCACAGGCCGCTAAACGGTGAGTCCTGTTTTAAAAAAACGTATACTTGAAAAGCGCCGCTAGATCAAGCTAATTAAGACGGTGATGGCCAAAACTGAAGAAGCGTCGACCGCCTGTCTTGTTCTAAATCGGCCCACCCTACAGACGGCGCCGCCCATCCAACCACGCCCTCACCCGGCCTTCGGCCACCCTCTCCCCCTGAGGAGGAGAGGGTAACTCCAGAAAAACCTCCCCGCGCCTCTTTAGGGGAGAAGGGGCGGGGGTGAGGGAGGGGGTGATCAGCTCGGCCGGTACACCTTCAACAGCGCCTGGGCCATCTCTGCGGGGCTGTCCGCCACGCTGATGCCGCACTCCCTCAAGACGGCCACCTTTTCGGTGGCGGTCCCCTTGCCGCCGGAGATGATGGCGCCGGCATGTCCCATCCGCTTGCCCGGGGGGGCGGTGACGCCGGCGATGTAGGCCGCCACCGGCTTTTTCATGTGCTCCTTGACGAAGTGAGCCGCCTCTTCCTCGGCGTTACCGCCGATCTCCCCGATCATGATGACCGCCTCGGTATCCGGATCGGTCTCGAACAGCCTCAGGCAGTCGATGTGGCTGGTACCGTTGACCGGGTCGCCGCCGATGCCGACGCAGGTGGACTGCCCCAGTCCCACGTTGGTGAGCTGCCAGACTGCCTCGTAGGTGAGCGTGCCGGAGCGCGAGACCACGCCTACTTTGCCCGGCTTGTGGATGTAGCCCGGCATGATGCCGATCTTGCACTGACCCGGGGTGATCACGCCGGGGCAGTTCGGCCCCACCAGCCTGGTCTTCTTGCCCTTCATGTAATGCTTCACCTTCACCATGTCCAGCACCGGAATCCCCTCGGTGATGCAGATGACCAGGTCGAGCCCCGCGTCGACCGCTTCCATGATGGAATCGGCGGCGAAGGGGGGCGGCACGTAGATGACCGAGGCGGTGGCGCCGGTCTTCTCCACCGCCTGGACCACGGTGTCGTAGACGGGGAAGCCGTCAATGGTGGTTCCCCCCTTGCCGGGGGTGACGCCCCCTACCATCTTGGTGCCGTACTCGCGGGCGCCTTGGGCGTGGAAGAGGCCGGTGGCGCCGAGCCCCTGGGTGATGACTCTGGTGTTCTTATCGATCAGGATGCTCACTTGGCACCTCCTTTGACGGCTGCCACGATTTTTCTTGCCGCGTCGGCCATGCCGTCGGCAGGCACGATGTTAAGGCCGCTCTCTTCCAAAAGCTTTTTCCCCAGTTCCACGTTGGTCCCTTCCAGCCGCACCACCAGCGGCACCTTGAGCTCCACCTGCCTGGCCGCCTCGATAACGCCGGTGGCGATCACGTCGCATTTCATGATGCCGCCGAAGATGTTCACCAGGATCCCTTTCACGTTCTTGTCGGAGAGGATCAGCTTGAAGGCCTCGCTCACCCGCTCGATGGTGGCCCCGCCCCCTACGTCCAGGAAGTTGGCCGGGTTGCCGCCGGAGTGCTTGATGATGTCCATGGTGGCCATGGCAAGCCCGGCACCGTTCACCAGGCAGCCGATGTTGCCGTTCAGCGAGACGTAGGAGAGGTCGTGCTGGGAGGCCTCCACCTCGTTGGGGTCCTCCTCGTCGAAGTCCCGCATGTCGCCGATCTTGGGGTGGCGGAAGATGGCGTTGTCGTCGAAGCCGAACTTGGCGTCCAGGCAGATCAGATCCCCCTCCTTGGTGACCACCAGCGGGTTAATCTCCAGCAGCGAGCAGTCGCAGGCGAGGAAGGTGGCATAGAGCCCGCCCAGCACCTTGACCGCCTTCTGGGTCAGCTTGCCGGTCAGGCCGAGGCTGAAGGCGATTTTCCGGCACTGGAAGGGGGTGAGGCCCACCAGCGGGTCGACCGCCTCGGTGACGATCTTCTCGGGGGTCTTGGCGGCGACCTCCTCGATGTCCATCCCCCCCTCGGTGGAGGCCATCACGGTTACCTTGGAGGTGGCGCGGTCGACCAACAGGCTCACGTAGAGCTCCTTGCCGATGTTGCAGCCGTTTTCAACCAGTACCCGGGTTACCACCTTCCCTTCCGGTCCGGTCTGGTGGGTGCGCAGGACCATACCCATCATGTCGCGGGCGATCAGCCGCACCTCGTCGGGGGTCTTGGCAAGCTTGACCCCGCCCCCCTTGCCGCGCCCGCCCGCGTGGATCTGCGCCTTGACTACCCAGGGGCCTTCCCCCAAACGCTTGGCCCACTCGCGTGCGCTGGCGCCGTTGTAGCAGACGTGCCCGTCTGGGACCGGCACCCCGAACTTCCTCAGAATCGCCTTTGCCTGGTACTCGTGGATGTTCATCTCCGCCTCCTCTGGCTGGACATTGGATACGACCGGCTCTCCTCTCGATAGTCTAGCGAAGTCGGTCACAAAAAGTAAAATGAGGAATTCTTTGTTTTAAAAATTTGTATACAGGAAAGTTGTTGAAGGTTCAACACTTTTTCTGATTTTATCGGTATACGCACGTCCATGCCGTAACGTCTGTTTTATTGTAGAAGGTGTTTTAGGTCGAAATCAGAGGGGTTTAGCGCTAGACCAGAGCCCATTTTGGAACGATGTTCGCTTTACGGGTAACGTTTTCACCAAAATAAAACAGCTGGCGGAGGAAGTAAAAAAGGGTGCCGAGAGGGCACCCTTTTTCGTCCTGTGAGGTTTGGTGAGTGACGCCGCGATTACTCCTGTACCGGCTCCATGGCCAGTTCGGCACCGGCGGTGACGGCGACTTCCTTGCCACTGAGGGTCGCGCGCATCTTCTGCATGTCGAGTTCGTTCTCCCAGCGGGAGACCACCACGGTGGCCACGCCGTTGCCGACCAGGTTGGTGAGGGCGCGGGCCTCGGACATGAAGCGGTCGATGCCGAGGATCAGCGCCAGGCCGGCCACCGGGATGCTCGGGATGGCGGTGAAGGTGGCGGCCAGGGTGACGAAGCCGCTGCCGGTTACGCCCGCGGCGCCCTTGGAGGTCAGCATCAGCACGGCAAGGATGGTGAAGAGCTGGGTGGGGGTCAGATGGGTGTTGGTGGCCTGGGCGACGAAGACGGCGGCCATGGTCAGGTAGATGGAGGTGCCGTCCAGGTTGAAGGAGTAGCCGGTGGGGATCACCAGGCCGACCACCGACTTGGCGCAGCCGAGCTTCTCCAGTTTGTCCATCATGCGCGGCAGGGCGGACTCGGAGGAGGAGGTCCCCAGGACGATCAGCAGCTCTTCCTTGATATAGCCGATGAATTTGAAGATGTTGAAGCCGGCGATCTTGGCGATGAGGCCCAGCACTACGAAGATGAAGAGGAGGCAGGTGAGGTAGAAGCAGCCCATGAAGGCGCCCAGCTTGGAGAGGGAGCCGACCCCGAACTTGCCGATGGTGAAGGCCATGGCGCCGAAGGCGCCGAGGGGGGCGGCCTTCATGATGATGCCCACCACGCCGAAGAAGGCGTGCGAGGTCTTGTCGATGAAGTCGTGTACCGGCTTCCCTTTCTCGCCCAGGGCGGAGAGGGCGAAACCGAACATCATGGCGAACAGCAGCACCTGCAGGATGTCACCCTTGGCGAAGGCATCCACCACGCTGGAGGGGATGACGTTCATCAGGAAGTCGACGGTGCTGGTGGATTTGGCCTGGTTGGTGATGGCGGCCAGTGCCTTGGTGTCGATCTTGGACACGTCGGCGTTGAAGCCTACGCCCGGCTCCAGGAAGTGCACCACGGCCAGGCCGATGCCGAGCGCCAGGGTGGAGACCAGCTCGAAGTAGAGGAGCGCCTTGGCACCGACGCGCCCGACCTTCTTCATGTCCTCCATGCCGGCGATGCCGGTCACCACGGTGCAGAAGATGACCGGGGTGATGATCATCTTGATCAGCTTGATGAACGCCTCCCCGAACGGCTTCATGGCGACACCTGTCTCCGGGTAGAAATGTCCCAGCGCCACGCCGATGGCGATGGCCGTTAGGACCTGCACGTACAGATGCTGATAAAACCTCTTACCGTTCATGTCATCTCCTTTTGTTCCATAGTAGGGAAATCTGTTGGCGGTGTGGGATCATCGAATCCAACAGCCGAAATAATTTAAAACAGTGTTAGCAACTAGCGTACCAAGGCGAACGACTGTTCGGTTGTCGGCGTGATAGCGAGCTCTTCTGTATACAGCAAGGGGTGGGAAGGGCTGGAAAGGGTATAACCTCAGGGGCGGAGCTGTCGAGGGTGTGTAAAAAAAAGCAGCGCAATTCCAAAGACTTGAGTGGGTATAACTCCGGTTATGACTATAACTCAGGTTATGACCTTTGTTTTCGACAATAAAACCGGTGTTCCGCTGCCGTCGGACCCCGGGGCTGAAGGGGGGCATCACCTCCGATGGACTGGCCACCGGGGAACTCCCCCTTTTGCCTGCCGAGGCATCGATTGTATATACAAAATGATAGAAAGGTGAATTGGCCAATAAAACATATTGAAAACAAAAACACCGTTATTACAACAACTTACAGCATTTTATGCTTGCTATGTCGGCCTAAAAGTATTAATCAGTAACGCAAGCTAACAAGCGGCATCAGGAAGCCGATGCAATGATCAAGTAACAAGGAGGGAGTCATGGTCGTTAAAGGAATGGAAGGTGGGATTGCTTGCTATCAGGCAGTGGCGAAAGATTTCACCCCGATTACGGTCAGTGCGGATTTTGGTGCCCTGGCACGCTTGGAGTCGATGAATAGCAAGGTCGCTACCACCGTTACCGAATCTGCCAAGGGGGATTGCAAGGTGGCCAAGGCCGCCTGAGGAAAGCCACCAGCAGGAACAGATGGAAAAGCTGTAGACTTCCGCCTCCGCCGGGAGTGCTGCGGATACAGTAAAGCCCCTGGTGCTGCAGCGCCGGGGGCTTTTACCTTGTGCGATTCAGTGCGTAGGTGAGTAGCTACGATGCCTGGTTCTTGCCGAGCTTCAGCCGCTTGCTGAGCGCCGGCTGGGAGATGGAGAGCAGCCGCGCCGCGATGGTCTGGTTTCCTCCCGAGCGCGCCATGGCTTCCTCGACCAGGAGGTCTGCGGCCTCGGAGAAGGAGGGGAGCTTCTCCACTCCCGAAAAGATGTTGCGGCCGGAGATGGCGGCTGGCGCCTCCTTGGCGGTGGCGGAGCCGATGGCGCTTTTGAAGGTATCCAGCGACAGGATCCGTTCGCGGTGGACGCTGACGGCGTCGTAGATCATGGCGCGCAGTTCCCTGACATTGCCGGGGAAGCCGTAGGTGGCAAGTAGCTGGGCGAGCTCTTTGGGCGGGGTCGGCTTCTTCTTGCCGAGCGCGTTGGAGGCTTCCGCCAGGAAATGGTCCACCAGCAGCGGGATGTCGCCGCGCCGCTCGCGCAAGGGGGGGAGCAGGATCTGGTGGGTGCGCAGACGGTAGTAGAGGTCGCGGCGGAACTCGCCGGCCTCCTCCTTGGCCCTGAGGTCGCGGTGGGTGGCGACGATCACCCGGGCCTTGAGCCTTTTCGGGCGGTCGCTCCCCAGCGGGAAGTATTCTCCCTCCTGCAGGAGCCGCAGGAGCTTCACCTGGGAGGCGATGGAGAGGTCGCCGATCTCGTCCAGGAAGAGGGTGCCGTCGGTCGCCTCCTCGATCATGCCGCGGCGGGCCTGGTCAGCCCCGGTGTAGGCGCCCCTCACGTGCCCGAACAGGGTGTCGGCGAAGACGGTGTCGTCGAGACCGGCAACGTTGACCGCCACCAGCGGGCCGCTGTTGCCGCTCAGGGTGTGCACCGCACGGGCCACCAGCTCCTTGCCGGCCCCGCTCTCGCCGGTGATCAGCAGCGGCTGTCGGCTCTGGGCCACCGCCTCGATGTAGCTGAAGATCCCGAGCATGGTGCGGTCGGCGGTGACTATGTTGACGAAGGCCTCCGGGTGGCGCAGTTCGTTGGAGAGGAAGCGGTCGGAGATGTCCTGGTTCTCACGCTCCAGCTCCAGCATGCGGATCGCCCTGAGCACCCCGGTGACCAGGCGGTCCTCCTCCACGGTCTTCACGAAGTAATCGAAGGCGCCGAGCTTCATACAGCGGACCGCGGTCTCCAGCTGGTTCATCCCGCTCACCACCAGGGTGAGGATCTCCGGGTGGCGCTCAGAGATGAGCGTCAAAAGCGACTCGCCGCTTAAGTGCGGCATGGTGAGGTCGAGCAGCACCAGCTTCACCTCGCCCCGCGCCAGGATGTCGGGTACCTGCCGGCTGTCGCTGCAGCTCTGGACGTTGTTGATCCCGGCCCGCGCCAGGGTCAGGGTGACCGAGCGCAGCCAGGCCGGCTCGTCGTCCACCAGCAGTATGGAAAAATTCGGTACCGATACCGTCATCTAGGGGTGCTCCTTTCTCAGCGCGCAAAGGGTGAAGGTTGCCGTGGTGCCGCTGCCGGGCGGGGACTCGAAGCTCAGCGTGCCGCCGTGCTCCTGGACGATGCCGGCCGAGATGGAAAGCCCCAGGCCGGTGCCGCCGCTCTCCCTCTTGGTGGTGAAGAAGGGGTCGGTGATCCGGTTCAAGAACTCGGGAGGGACCCCCACCCCCTCGTCCCTCACGGTAAGTCTCACCAGTCCCGCCGCCTGCTCAAAGCGGGTGCTCATCTCGATGCCGTGGTCGGGGGAGGGGAGGGCCTGGCAGGCGTTGATCAGGAGGTTCACCACCACCTGCTCGATGCGCTGCGGGTTTCCCATCACCAGGGGTAGCTCCTCGCCGTAGCTCACCGAGAAGCGGTTGGTCGCCTTCCTTATCGAGGTATCCATCAGGCGCACCGCGGCCTGCACCACCGCGTTCAGGTCGAACGGCTCCATGCGCGCAACGGTGTCCTGGCGGGCGTAATCCTTCAGGTCCTCCACGATCCTCTTTATCCGGGCGGCCCCTTCGCTCATGTCCTCCAGCATGTGGGGGACCTCCTCCCGCATCAGCGAGTAATTGAGTCCCCCCAGCTGGAAATCCCCCTCCTCCTGGTAGCGGCTCTCCAGCATCTCGGCGGCGTCACGGTAGACGTCCTTGAGGATGGGGAGGTTCAGCAGGATCAGTCCGTTGGGGTTGTTGATCTCGTGGGCGACCCCTGCCACCAGCACCCCCAAGGTCGCCATCTTGTCCGCCTGGATCAGCTTGTCCTGATGCCTGCGGAGCTCCTCAAGGGCCCGGTTGCGCTCGGCGACCTCCTGGGCCAGCTCCTCGGTGCGCTCATCGACGCGCCGCTGCAGGGTGCGCGACCAGACGCCGGTGGCGATCAGCACCGCCAGGAGCGGCAAAAGGACGATAAGCCCGTACTTCACCACCCGCTCCCGGGTCAGGCGCTGCTCGTTCACCCCCAGCCAACGGTCGTAGATCGCTTCGTACTGGCCGTTTTGCTGCAGGATGGCCAAGCCTTCGCTGAAACGGGTAATCAGCTCGGTGTTCCCTTTACGTACGCCGTAGCAGTACTTCTCGGCCGCCACGTTCTTGGCCACCGGCACCACGTTAGTGAGATGCAGCTGGCGGATCAGGAAATTGCCCGGAAGGCTTGCCACCACGGCGTAGTCGCACTTGCCCGAGGCCAGCAGCCTCAGCGCATCGGCAGGCGAGCGGGAAAGGACCAGGTTGGCGCCCCCCAGCCTGCGCAGGGTATCGTGCATGATCCCTTCCTGGAAGACGATGACCTGCTTGCCGCGCAGCCCCTCCAGCGAGCTGACCGCCGGGGTGCCGCGCCGGGCGAAGATGGCGTGGTGGACTATGGTGTGGGGAGGGGAGAAATCGATGGTCCGGGTCCTCTCCTCCGAGTAGGAGACCCCTTCCAGGATGTCAATCTGGCCGGCGGGGAGCGCGGCGCGCAGCTTCGACCAGTCGTCGAAGCGGAACTCCACCTTCATCCCCATCACGTCGGCGATGGCGCGGGTGAGGTCCACGTTGTAACCGGCAGGTTTACCCTTTTCGTCGAGGTACTCGTAGGGAGGGTAGGCCCAGTTGCCGCCGACGATGATGGTCCGGCCGGCGGAAGGGGCGTCGGCAGAGGTAGCGCACAGGCATACTGCCGGACAGCTGACCAGAAGGAGCATCAGCGAGAGGATACAGAGGAGCGGAGCAGGCAGCCGTGGCAGGCGGTGCTTGCTGAGGGAGGCGGTTTTTCCTCCGGACATAGTAGGGTGGCAGTCAATCAGTGAGTTCATGGTGTGGAAGAGAGCCGTGCCGGAGGTGGAGGTCACTTTCGCGCGGACCGGCCCGGCGAGCCAGCATACCATAGTGAAGGGGACAATTGGAATATGAAAGGGATCGGCGCCCCCCGAAGTAACCTTGCGGGGTGGAGGTCCCGGGCGAGTGCCAGGCGACTCTGACGGTGACTTAGGCTGGGGGAGATTACGGGGTGGTGGTGATGCTGCGTCGGACGGCTGTCATCTGGCCGTCCTGCTGGCATTGCAGGTCGATGTCGGAGAAGGGCTTGAAGTTGCCGCCGGGGTTTTTGCGGGCGGCGCGGTTTTGCTTGTCCTGGGCAATCTTCTTGCACTTCTCCAGGACCGAACTCAGATCACTGCCGGCAACCGATTCCACCTCGAAGCGGTGGGTCCTGGCGACCAGCCCCTCCCCCTGGGTGCTGGTGATGGTCCCATGGCAGACCATTTCTCCGGCCCGCGCCGCTAGCGGGGAAACCGCTGACGCTGCCAAGAGGATACAAGAGAGCATGGCAGTTCGTGTCATGGCTCCTCCTGGAAGCCTTTGCGGCCTCACTCTTCTCCCGACCGGTCACGGTCACGGTTGCGGGCCCGCATCCGGTTGATCTTCCTTTGGGCTTCCGCAGTGGGCGGGGGGAGCTTGATGGTGGACGGCGGCGGTGCGAGAGCACCCGGGGAAGCGACGGCGGCCGGCGACACGGAGGGTTCCGGGGCACCCGGGGAGGTGGTGACCCCCATGGGCGTGGCTGCCGCCGGCTGCGGTGTCTGCCCCGCCTGGGCAGCCGGCCCCGTTGCTGCCTTTTGCGGCGGCTGGGCGGTTGCCAGCCCGCCGAGTTTCCCGGTAGCCACATCGAGCACCCTTGCCTTTTTTAAATAGCGTGCCGGGATTTCATGGAGACTGTTCGTGTAATGGGAGACGCCACGTCCGTCTTTCCAGGTGTAGATGTCGGCATGGCTGAGAGCTGCGGACAAAAGCAGCAAGCAGATGACGGTAATGACAGTTGTTTTCATCCATTCCCTCCCACGATTTTCCGCCTCACCCATTATTCAGGATATTCCCCCTCTCTTCAATGGAAAAAATTCCCGGCAGTCAACTTGGCACCTCCCTATCTGTGGGAAATCGCAGTGACATTGCTTACGGTCCCAGCGCCGTCGTTGCCAACCTTCGGGTGTAAGCGTAGAATATATCAAGAATTATATAAAAGGAGGAAACTGCCATGTCGCGACTGCTGTGTGCCCTGTTGGTGCTGGTGATGTCCCTGGGAGGGTGCGCTCTTCTGGAGAACCAGAAAAAAGCCAGGGAGCAGGACTTTTACCCCTTTCCGGACCACTACGTGCAGTTCGACGCGGCTGTGAGCTGGCAGGTGCAGCGGAGCGGCCAGGACCTGGTGATTGACGGCGTCTTCAAAAACATCCGCTATGACTGGATGAACGGAGTAGAGGTGAGGGTGGAGAGCATCGATCCCGCCGGAAAGAAACAGGCCCGCGCCCGTTCACTGCTCTTTCCCAGTCGCATCGAGTACAACCAGATGGTGCCCTTCTCGCTCAAGCTCCCCATGCCGGTGCCGGGGAGCAAGCTCCGTTTCACCTACCTGTACGGGGCGCTTTCGGGGGCAGGAAATGGTAATGACGGGAGAGGAGGAGGCGACACCGGCTTCTGGATGCAGAGCTTCGATGCCGCGATTCCGGAGGCGGTGATGAACGGCAGCTGATGGGCAGGTGTTGCACCCCAGCCATGCCGAGAGGGGCAGGTTGGGACGGCCGAGAGCTCGTCCCCAGAGGGGGAGAGGGTCGTTGGCTGCAGTAAGGAGATGGGAGATGAGAAAGCTTACGCTTTTTGGCTTGTTGGCGATAATGGTCACGGCATTGGGGATCGGCATTGTCCGGCTGAGCACGCAGGTAGGCTTAAGTGGGCCGCCTGCGGTAGCCCATGCGGCAGCGAAGATCAAGGTTTACTCGGCCGAGAAGGGGACCTATATCATGAGCGACGAAGTCGTGAAGACCAAGGAAGAGTGGAAAAGGATACTGACGCCGGAACAGTTTCACGTGCTGAGGGAGAAGGGGACGGAACGGGCGTTTACCGGTAAATACGCCAGCAACCATGAGCACGGCATCTACCGTTGCGCCGGGTGCGGCCTGGACCTCTACCGTTCCGAGGACAAGTTCGAATCAGGCACCGGCTGGCCGAGCTTCACCCGGCCCATCGCCAGCGAGAACATCAAGACCGCGGTCGACCGCAGCTTCTTCACCACCAGGACCGAGGTGATGTGCCGGCGCTGCGGCGGGCACTTGGGCCACGTCTTCGAGGACGGCCCCAAGCCCACCGGCCTCCGCTACTGCATGAACTCGGCGGCGCTGACCTTCGTGCCGACCAAGTAGGCCGAGATGGTGTGGATAAGGAATATCGGACATGAAAAGGTTGAACGCAGCAGTTCTTTTGATACTGATGGCCATTCTTACCACCGCTGGATTCCTGCTGGCCGGTGCCGATCCCCCAACCCGCAAGCCAGCCGCTCCGGCGGAAAAGTTGCAGAAGGCGACCTTCGCCGGCGGGTGCTTCTGGTGCATGGAGCACCCGTTTGACCAACTCCCCGGCGTGGTTTCGGTTACCTCCGGCTATACCGGCGGCACCAAGAAGAACCCCACCTACGAGGAGGTCTCTGCCGGCGGGACCGGGCATGCCGAGTCGGTCCAGGTGGTCTACGATCCCGCCAGGATCAATTACCAGAAGCTCTTGGACGTCTACTGGCACAACATCGATCCAACGGTGAAGGACCGTCAATTCTGCGATTCCGGCCACCAGTACCGGAGCGCCATCTTCTACCATACCGAGGAGCAGCACCGGCTTGCGCTTAAGTCCAAAGAAGCGCTGGAGGCCAACAAGCCGTTCAAGGGGCCGATCCTCACCGAGATCGTGCCGGCCAGTCAGTTTTACCCCGCCGAGGAGTACCATCAGCACTACTACAAGAAGAACCCGGTCCGCTACCACTACTACAGGAGTCGCTGCGGCAGGGACGACAGGCTGAAGGAACTCTGGGGTGCCGCCGCCGGACATGTATAAAATGAAGTAGCCCGCGGGATTCCCCCTTCAGGGGAGAGCAACTGTGTTCGTTGTCAAGGGTGATGGTTTTAAACGTGTTCGGGGTCCCAGGGTGTCATGGTTTTTAGCATTGCATTGAGGATCGTCAGCAGCTTTCTCATGCATGCCACGATCGCTACTTTGCGAATCTTCCCTGCCTTGATCAGCCGTTGGTAAAAGGCCTTGATTACAGGGTTGCAGCGGATAGCAGAGAGCGTTCCCATGTAAAGCATTGCTCTGACTGAGGCTCTGCCACCAAAGATGGCCCTTTTGCCACGCATCGTTCCGCTGTCGCGGTTATATGGACAGATTCCCACCAGGGCTGCCATCTCCCGACGATTGAGGGTGCCGAGTTCGGGAAGGGAGCAAACCATCATGGTGGAGTTTCCTGGCCCGATCCCTTTGCAGGACTGCAATATGTCGATCTTGGCTTTCCAGACATTATTTGCTTCGACGTTCTTTGAGAGGTCGTTGTCGATGTCCTCAAGCCGCTTTTGAAGCCATTCGATGGTCTCACGAATGTCTTTCTTGACGCTTTCGTGGGAGATGGCGAGACGGTTTTTTTCAGCCGTGATCATGTCGACGATCTGCCGTCTCCTCGTAATGATGGCGGTAAGTGCCTGCGCTTCATCATCCTTTAGCGGTCTCGGATCAGGCTTGATGGCCTCACCGAAACGGGCAAGTATCCTGGCATCAACACGATCGGTTTTCGCCAACTTTCCGGTGGCTTTGGCAAAATCTCTGACCTGTCGCGCATTGACAACCACAACGGGGAGGCCTTCAGCTGAAAGTATCCCGGCTATCAGGTTCTCGTGGCCACCAGTGGCCTCTAGAACGATCCGCGTAGGTTGGAGGTCCTTGAGTTTCGTGGCGAGGGCGCGGCAGCCGGCCTCGTCATTTGAGGTCGTGAATTCTTCTCCACCAGGAAGAATTGCTCCGTCAAGCTTTGCTTTACTAACATCGATTCCAACAGTTTTGTCAGTCATTCCGTATCTCCCAGCCTTGCAGATTCGGGATCGTAGCGTCCCTGGCAACTGTTCGGGATCTTGGAAAGAAGGTCATGGCGCTTCAAGCTCTCCCACGGGTTCTGATCCCAGAGGGTTATCGTGCTGCCATGACCCCAAAACAGTTGGCATTTCTACCCTAATCCCATCCTTGTGCATTATACAAGGGTGCCCGCAGGGCGGGTGAGGGAAGCCACGCAGCACCATCACCTTCCCCGATGCCGACAGAGTCGCAGGCGCCGAGATCCCTCACCCGCCCTTCGGGCACCCTTGTATAATGCACAAGGATTGGAT
>NZ_DATFBA010000008.1:0-2600 GCF_035254065.1 Geomonas sp. | reverse complement strand
GAGCTGGAGCGCTTTGCGCTGAGGTTCGACGAGGCCGCGGCCGGCCTCCTCGATGCCGAGGCGCTCATCCCGGTGCTCTCCTATGACGCTGAGTTGACCGCCAAGGACCTTCGCGAATCCCTCCCCGCCGAACTCGACACCCTGAAGCCGTTCGGCATGGGAAACCCTGAGCCGGTCTTTTTGCTCAGGGGCGCGAAGGTGTGCGACTGGCGGGTGCTCAAGGGCGGGCACCTCAAGATTTGCCTCTCCACCGGCGGTCGCACCCTGGACGCCGTCGGCTTCGGGCTCGCCGAAAAGGAGGTCAGCGGGCCGCGGATCGACCTCCTGTTCTCCCCCTCCATCAATGTCTGGAACGGGAAACGGTCGCTGCAGCTGATCATCAAGGACCTTCGCCAGGAGGCACCTCCATGCTGAGAGGGGAGCGCTTCAACAGGGCGGACCGGGTGATCAAGGTGGGGTTCTGGATCAACCTCGTTCTGATGGTGATGAAACTCGCCGCCGGCTACTACGGGAATTCCGAGGCGGTCTTCGCGGACGGCCTGGAAAGCGCCTGTGATTTCATCGGCATCGGACTCACCATCATCGCCCTCAAGGTTGGGCGCAAACCTTTCGACGCCGACCACCCCTACGGGCATGGCAAGGTCGAGAGCCTGTCGGCCATCTTCGTCTCGCTGGTGATCGGCGGTACCGGCGCCTGGATCCTGTACGCGGCGGTGGAGACCATGGTGATCGGCAACTACCAGGCCCCCTCCCTGATTGCGGTCGGCGCCGCCGCCATCACCATCGTCATCAAGGAAGCGCTCTACCGTTACTCGGTCAAGGTCGGCGATACACTGAAGAGCCCGGCCCTGTTGGCCATCGCCAAGGATCATCGCAAGGACGCCATCACCTCCGTAGCCACCCTGGTCGGTGTGACCGGGGCCTGGTTCGGTTTCCGCATAATGGACCCGCTGGCCGCCGGGCTCACCTCCTTCTTTATCTTCCACATCGGCTACCAGACCTTCCGCACCTCCGCCCACGAACTGATGGACGGACTGCCCGAAATGGAGATGGTCGCCGCCATTGCCGATCTTGCCCGCAGCGTGAAGGGAGTGGAAAGTGTCCACGACATCCGCGCGCGCCACTCGGGTCAGTTCGTGATCGTCGACCTGCAGCTCGGCATGGACCCGCAGATGACCGTCAAGGAATCCCACGACATCGCCACCGAGGTAAAACGTCGCATCTTCGACACCTTTGCCAACGTCGGCGACGTCATGATCCATATCAACCCTTCCGACGAGCCTCACGACGACTTGATCCGCCTCTAGTTCCCCTGCCTGAACGTTTCAGCTGCTGAAACAGACCATAATCCCTCTTGCAAGGGTACTTCTACTGGCTGATCTCCATCCTTCAGCAATGTCTTCATCTGTGCTCAGTTTGCTGAGACCACCTCAGAGGCAATTACCTCAGGATTTTGCTGTCGATGATGCACAAACTCTTGACGATACATTGCTAAGGTAGTATTAAGATCAATCGTGTTTTTATTGAAAATAATGAATTTAGGAGGAGAGATGAAGAAGAGAGTATGCCTGTTAGTTGGCGCTCTGGTTCTGGCCGCGTCCACCGCGTTTGCTGCCAAAGTGGCGACCGTCGATATCCCGGTGGATACCCAGATGTACGCCGCCACCCCGGCCCCGCTGCAGCCGGCCCAGTGCGCCCAGTGCCACACCAGCCAGTTCGGCGCCCTCAAGGAGAACGGTGGCAAGCACCGCTTCGACTGCCAGCAGTGCCACAAGGCGATCCACGCGTACAACCCGCTCAAGAACAACTACGCGCAGATCATGCCGAAGTGCTCCAACTGCCACACCGAGATCCACGGACCGGCCAACAAGGACTGCTCCTCCTGCCACAGCAACCCGCACGCCCCGCGTAAGGTGGCGATGAACGACAGGCTGCTGAACACCTGCCAGACCTGCCACCGGGCTCCCAAGGCCGACCTCACGCAGTTCCCGAGCAAGCACTCCCTGCTCGGCTGCCAGCGCTGCCACACCACCCACGGCTTCAAGCCCTCCTGCGAGAAGTGCCACAAGACCCACTTCCCGGGCCAGACCTATGACACCTGCACCAAGTGCCACTCGGTTCACAAGCCGAAGCAGGTTACTTACGGCTCCGACGTGAACACCGCCAACTGCGGCGCCTGCCACAAGGTGGAGACCGAGAAGATCACCAAGACCACCAGCCGTCACCACAACGTGAGCTGCGCACAGTGCCACCACAACAAGCACGGCTACATCCCGCAGTGCACCGAGTGCCACAAGCAGCCGCACCCGGCTTCGATCCTGCAGAGATTCCCGAAATGCCTGGGCTGCCACCTCGACGTCCACAACCTGCCGAGCATGAAGAAGTAATGGCAGGGTTGCAGCCGATATATCCGCATCGGTGAAGGCCGAAAACGCCCCGGGGTACGCTTCCCCGGGGCTTTTTTTATGTAGTGCTATGTTGCCCCCACAACTGGCCTGCTTTGCTGTCCGGCCACCCTCACCCGGCCTTCGGCCACCCTCTCCCCCTGAAGGGGCGAGGGTATGGGTAGGGGAGCACAGGGGGAGGACGGGAGTAGTTGC
>NZ_DATFBA010000007.1:0-19266 GCF_035254065.1 Geomonas sp. | reverse complement strand
TCGCGCTCAGGCAGGCCCTGAAGGGGCTGTTCAGGCCGCGAAACGCCACGCGCTCCATCACCGTCACCCTCTCCGCCGCACTCGCCGTCATCTTCGCCATCACTTTGGTGGAGAAGAACCTCGACGCCTCCTTCATCCAATCCTTCCCGCCCGGCGCTCCCAACGTCTTCTTCATCGACATTCAGCCCGGCCAAAAGGAGGATTTCTCCCGCTCCCTGGCGCTACCTGCCGACTTTTTCCCGGTGATCCGCGGCACGGTGAGCGCCGTCAACGGCGCCCCCATCGATCCCGAAAAGGAGCGCCGCTCCCGCGGGGACAACCTCGGCCGCGAGTTCAACCTGACCTACCGGGAGTCTCTGCTCTCGGACGAGCGTATTGTGGAAGGGAAGTCACTGTTCAGGCAGGATTGGTCGGTACCGCAGGTATCGGTACTGGACACCGTGATAAAGATGGATAAGATGGCGGTCGGCGATACCATCTCCTTCCGGGTGCAGGGGATCCCGGTGGAAGCGCGGATATCGAGCATCCGCACCAGGACGAGCGGAGGAATCACCCCCTACTTCTACTTCGTCTTCCAGCCCGCCGCGTTAGCCGACGCTCCCCAGACCTTTTTCTGCGCGGCACGCATCGACAAATCGCTGATCGGCGCCGTCCAGAACCGCATCGTCAAGCGCTTCCCAAACGTAACCGTGATTGACCTTACCGAGACCGTGGTGGTCTTCGGCCGCATCATGGCAAGGCTCTCGGCCATCGTCCGGTTCTTCACCTCGTTCAGCATGGTTGCGGGTATACTGATCGTGATCAGCTCCGTCTTCGCCACGCGTTACGCGCGGACACAGGAAGCCGTCTACTTCACCATCCTCGGTGCCCGCAGACGGTTCGTGCTGACGGTGTTCGCCGCAGAGAACCTGCTTATTGGCCTTTTGAGCGGGGTGATCGCGCTGGCCATTTCGCAACTGGCGAGCCTGGTCATCTGCCGGGAGAAGCTGGAGATGAGTTACCATCCTTACCCGCTGGAAAGCTTGACGCTGGTGCTGGCAACCGTGCTATTGGTAATTTGCGTCGGCATGGCAGCCTCTCTGGGTATACTCAGGCAGAAACCGGCGGGCTTTTTGCGGGAACAAGGGGATGAGTAAACAGGTTAGGAAGTACATCACACAAAGGTGGTTCCGATATGATCCGACAAACACTGGTGGTGCTGTTCATAATGCTCTCCACCACCCTGATCTCCTGCTGCCACAAGGAACAGCCTGCTGCGCCGGCAGCTTCGCCCCCCTCCTCGCCCGCCGCCGCGCAACCCTCGGACTACGGCAATTACGAGGGGACGCTGGTGGCGGTAGGCGACAGCCTCACGGCGGGGCTCGGAGTTCCGGAAAGCGAGGCCTATCCGGCCCAACTGGAGAGGAAGCTCCAGGAGGCGGGCTACCACTGGCGGGTGATCAATGCGGGGATCAGCGGTGAGACCACCTCGGGAACCCTCTCGCGCCTGAACTGGATACTCAAACTGAAACCGGACGTGGTGATCCTGGAGATCGGCGCCAATGATGGCTTTCGCGCCGTCAGTCCGGAGATCGCCCGCAGGAACATCGAGGGGCTCGTCTCCAGGATGCAGGACAGCGGCGCGGTGGTGGTGTTGGCCGGCATGCGGATGCTGAGGAACCTCGGCCCCAGCTACACGAGCGCCTTCGCGAAGATCTACCCCTCCGTCGCCCGGGAAAAGAACATCCTGCTCATCCCCTTCTTCCTCGATAAGGTGGCCGGCCAGGCAAACCTCAACCTGCCCGACGGTATCCACCCCAACGCGGAAGGGTACCGCATTGTCACAGACACGGTTTTCCCCTACGCGGTGAAGGCAATTGAGAGCAAAAGGCCTAAAAAATCTCCGTGACATCAATTTCCGGTATTTCTGCGGGCTGACACAGCCTCCGCCCTTGCCTTTTCCGCTATTTTCATGTACACATACTCCGTTTAACAGGACGGTTTCAAGTAATCGTTATTTCGGGTTTACCGATCGATTTACTGTCTCTTTGGAAAAAGCAGCCACCTCCAAACTCTAGCCTTGTCTTTTCGCCGCTCGAACTACCATAAGGCCTGGTAAATCTGCTGCAAAATCAAGTGGGCAACAGGAGTAGCACGTTTGAACCAGTTTTCTCTCCGGCATGACGTGACCGGTCATGAACATAGCACCGAATGTCTCGGTTCCTGGTGCGCCAGTCCCGACGCCGCAGAACATACCATCAGCCTGACCGAGGCGCTTCGCTCGGTTCGGCGCCCTCTCTTCCTGGTGCGCAAGGAATCGGCCCTGGTCGCCGAACTGGGAGGCATCGGCCAACTCGGCGGTGCCCCCGGAGCAGGCGAATCCCTGGCCGCTTACGCCCCTCCCTGCCTTCCAGAAAACCTCGGCGACCCCTCCTTCTGCCGCGATCTCGGCATCCGCTTCCCGTACCTGGGCGGATCGATGGCCAAGGGGATCAGCTCGGCCGCCATCGCCGAGGAACTGGGACGCGCCGGCATGCTCGGTTTCTTCGGCGCCGCCGGCCTCCCGCTCTCGCAGGTAGAGGCCGCCATCGACCGCCTCAAGAGCTCCCTGGGCGAGCTTCCTTTCGGTTTCAACCTGATCCATTCCCCGCACGAGCCCGACCTCGAGCGCGACCTCGCCGAACTCTACATCCGCAAGGAAGTCCGCATCGTGGAGGCCTCCGCCTTCCTCGACCTGACGCTCCCCCTGGTCCGTTACGCGCTGCACGGCATCAGGCGCGGGCAGTACGGGAAGATCGTACTCCCCAACCGCGTCATCGCCAAGGTCTCCCGCGAGGAGCTGGCCGCCAAGTTCTTCGCCCCGGCTCCCGAGAAGTTCCTGCGCGAGCTGGTGGAGAACGGCTCCCTCAGCGCCGAGCAGGCCGAGTTGGCCGCCCACGTCCCGCTGGCCCAGGACGTCACCGCCGAGGCCGATTCCGGCGGCCATACCGACAACCGCCCGGCCATCGCCCTGTTCCCGACCATCGCCTCGCTCGCCGTCCGCCTTCAGGCCCAGTACAACTACGACCGGAAGCTCAGGGTGGGCCTGGCCGGCGGCGTCTCGACCCCTGCCTCGGCCGCTGCCGCCTTCGCCATGGGGGCCGCCTACCTGATGACCGGGTCGGTCAACCAGGCCTGCGTGGAATCGGGGACCTCGGACACGGTGCGCGCCCTGCTGGCCGAGACCCGCCAAGCGGACGTCATCATGGCCCCCGCCGCCGACATGTTCGAGATGGGGGTGACGGTCCAGGTCTTAAAGCGCGGCACCATGTTCCCCATGCGGGCCGCCAAGCTCTACGAGATCTACCGCTCCCACAAGAGCCTCGCCGAGATTCCCGCCACGGAAATGGAGAAACTGGAGAAGACCTTCTTCCAGGCCACCGTGGACGATATCTGGCGTGACACCCGGAGCTACTTCCTGGTCCGCGACCCTGCACAGGTCGATCGGGCCGAGCGGGATGCCAAGCACCAGATGGCACTGGTCTTCCGCTGGTACCTCGGCATGGCCGCCCACTGGGCCAAAGACGGCGCGGAGAAACGCCGCATGGACTACCAGGTCTGGTGCGGTCCCGCCATGGGCGCCTTCAACGAGTGGGCCGCCGGCTCATTCCTGCAATCTCCGGAACAGCGCAAGGTGGTGACCGTCGCGCTGAACATCCTGCACGGCGCGGCAGCACTGAACCGCGCCAACTTCCTGCGCAGCCAGGGGATCGACCTGCCGCAGGAAGCAGTGGCGCTCCCGCCGCTCGAACTAGCACAGATCAAGGAGTACCTTTGTTGAAAACCGACGAAATGAAACCCGCCGTCACCAGCAACGGAACCGAGCTGGCAATCATCGGCATCGGCTGCCTGTTCCCCCAGGCCGATGATCAAAACGCCTATTGGGCCAACATCACCGATGGAGTGGACGCCATCACCGAGGTCCCCCCCACCCACTGGCAGGTCGATCAGTACTACGACCAGGACCAGAAGAGCCCCGACCGCACCTACGGTCGCCGCGGCGGTTTCATCTCGGCTGTCGATTTCAACCCGATGGAGTTCAACATCCCTCCCAACGTGCTGGAGGCGATCGACAGCTCCCAGCTCTTAGGGCTGGTGGCCGCGGGTCAAGCCCTCAAGGATGCCGGTTACGGGCCGGAGAAAAGCTTCGACAAGAGCCGCGCCAGCGTCATTGTGGGAGTGACCGGGACGCTGGAGCTGGTCATCCCGCTGGGCGCGCGCCTGGGGCACCCGATCTGGCGCTCGGCACTGAAAGACGCCGGTGTGGACGAAACGGTAGCCAACGACGTGGTCGAGCGTATCTCCGACTCCTACGTCCCCTGGCAGGAGAACTCCTTCCCGGGCCTGTTGGGCAACGTGGTGGCCGGGCGTATCAGCAAGCATTACGACCTGGGCGGCACCAACTGCGTGGTGGACGCGGCCTGCGCCAGCTCCCTTTCCGCCCTGCACCTCGCCTCCCTGGAGCTCTCCTCCGGCAAGTCCGATATCGTGGTAACCGGCGGCATCGACACCTTCAACGACATCTTCATGTACATGTGCTTCAGCAAGACCCCCGCCCTCTCCCCGACCGGCAACGCCAAGCCGTTCGACACCAGCGCCGACGGCACCATCCTCGGCGAGGGGCTGGGGATCGTGGTGCTGAAGCGGCTCTCCGACGCCGAGCGTGACGGGGACCGTATCTACGCGGTAATCCGCGGCGTGGGTTCCTCCAGCGACGGCAAGGGGGACGCCATCTACGCACCCAGCGCCGCCGGCCAAAAGAAGGCCCTCCTTAACGCCTACCGAAATGCGGGGGTAACCCCAGACAGCATCGGCCTGATCGAGGCGCACGGCACCGGCACCAAGGTGGGGGACGCGGTCGAAGTGAGCGCCCTGCGCGAGGTGTACGGCGAGGCAGAAGAGCCGTGGTGCGCCCTGGGTTCGGTAAAATCGCAGATCGGCCACACCAAGGCCGCCGCCGGCGCCGCAGGGCTCATCAAGGCAGCCCTGGCGCTGCACCACAAGGTGATCCCGCCGACCATCAAGGTGGACACCCCACAGAAAGAGGTGGTCGCTGGCCCCACTCCGTTCTACCTTCCCACCACGAAGCGCCCCTGGTTCCCGCGCCCCGGACAGCGGAGACGCGCCGCGGTGAGCGCCTTCGGTTTCGGCGGGTCCAATTTCCACCTGGTGCTCGAAGAGTATCGGCCGGAAAAGACGGTCGCCGACTGGAACGGGAAAAGCCAGCTGCTGACCTTCTCCGGGGCCGACGCGGCCGCCGTTACCTCCCGGCTTGACGCGGTGGAAGCTGCCGATTCCTGGACCGCGCTACGTGATCTGGCCGCGGCCTCCCGTGCAGCCTTCGATGCCAAGGCACCCTGCCGACTGGCACTGGTCATCGAGCGCGACAAGACCAACGTGGCGAGCCTGGTCAAGAATGCCAAAGCGATGCTCGCCAAAAACAGCTCTTCGCCCTGGCAGACCCCGGACGGCGCTTTCTTCGCCTGTGGCGCCCAAGCCGGCAAACTCGGCGTCCTCTTCCCGGGTCAGGGCTCCCAGTACACCGGGATGCTGAACGACCTCTCCTGCCGGTTCCCACAACTGGTCAGCAGCATCTCGGCCGCCAACGACGGCTTCGTCTCCGAGCATGGCGCCCTTCTCTCCGACTTCATCTTCCCTGTTCCCGCTTTCGACGCCGAAACGAAGACGAAGCAGGAAGAGGCGCTGCGGGCTACCCAGGTCGCCCAACCGGCCATCGGCGCCACCAGCATCGGTGGCTACCGGCTGCTCCAGTCGTTCGGCATCTCCGCCAGTGCGGTTGCCGGCCACAGCTACGGCGAGCTTACCGCCCTCTGCGCGGCCGGCAGCATCGACGAGTCCTCGCTGCACAGCCTTTCCCGCCTGCGCGGGCGCTTGATGGGCGAAGGCAAAGGCGATAAGGGGAGCATGCTCGCGGTGGCCGCCCCGCTCTCCCAGGTGGCAGACGTCATCGCCCGGGAAAAGCTCGACCTGGTCATTGCCAACCGCAACACCCCCTCCCAAGCCGTACTTTCCGGCTCCAGCGCCGAGATCAAGCGGGCCAAATCGATATTCTCCGCCCTCGACCTGACCTGCAAGGAACTCCCGGTGGCGGCAGCCTTCCACAGCGCGCTGGTTGCCGACGCGGCGGCGCCTTTCCTGGCAGCACTTGAAAAGGTGGAGTTGAAGAGGTCTGAAATCCCGGTGTACGCCAACACCACCGCCGAGGTCTACCCGACCGATCCGGCCGCAGCCAAGGCGCTCCTTGCCAACCAGCTCGCCAAGCCGGTGGAGTTCGTGGCAGAGATCGAGGCAATGTACGCGGCAGGGATAACCACCTTCCTGGAAGTTGGCCCCGGCAACAGGCTGACCGGCCTCGTGCAGGCGATCCTCGGTGATCGTCCCCATGCCGCCTTCGCCCTCGATTCTTCCTCCGGCAAACGCTCCGGCGTGCTCGACCTCGCCCGGGCCCTGGCCCAGTTAGCAGTGGCGGGTTACCCCGTCAAGCTTGCGGCCTGGGATGAAGGGTACCTGCCGGCCGTCTCCACCGGTAAGAAACGCGGCATGACCATCCCGATCTGTGGCGCGAACTATCTGAAGGCCAAGCCGAAGAAACCGCCGGTCCAGCCGAGCATTACCAAGCACTCTGTGCCCGCGCAGCAGGCCGGTTCCGTAGCGGTCGCAGCCGCAGCGACCACTCCCGTCCAGAGCAGCCCGGCACCTCATTTGGCAGCCCCAGCCGCGGGAGTTTCGACCACTGGCAGCAACACAACCCAGGCCGCCAGGCAGCAGCAAGCAGCCCAGGCGCCTACCGCCGTCTCGCAGACGGCGCTATCCGAGTCGCTCAGGATGACCCGGGAAAGCATGGCCATTCTTCAGAAGATGCAGGCGGACACCGCGCAGCTGCACCGCCGCTTCCTGGAGGGCCAGGAGACGGCTGCCAAGACCTTCCAGACTCTCCTCGAACAGCAACAGAGACTGCTCGGCGCTGCGACCATGCCCGCAGCGGTATCGACTGCGGCGCCCGTCGCTACGGCGACCGCTGTTAACTTGTCTGCTGCCGCCACTGCAGCAGCGCCGGCGGCTGCCGTCGCGCCTTCCGCCGCAGCCAGCGCGCCTGTACCGCCTCGCCCGGCAGCAGTTGCACCCCAAGCCGCAGCCTCCAGCGTGACTCTCACCGCGAGCGCCCAGCCTTCACCTGCACCGGCTCCCGTGGCCGGGGCACCGAAAGCTGCCCCGGCCGCTCCGGCCATCGCCACCTCGCCTTCCGCCCCTGCCCCTGCCCAAGCAGGCCAGGACGCTACCAGCATCACCGACACCCTGCTCAAGGTGGTAAGCGAGAAGACCGGGTATCCGATTGAGATGCTGGAACTCGACATGGGGATGGATTCCGACCTTGGCATCGACTCCATCAAGCGGGTGGAAATACTGTCCACTCTCCAGGAGCGACTCCCGGGCAGCCCCGCCATCGGCCCCGAGCACCTGGGAACCCTGCGCACGCTGGGTGATATCGCCGGCCATCTTTCCGCAGGCGCCAGCTTGGCTCCGGTTGCAGCGATCGCACCGTCTGTCCCCGCAGCACCGCTTCCCCCCACGGCGCCGGCTGGCAACTCCGCCGCCGTCACTGAAACTTTGCTGACCGTGGTGAGCGAGAAGACCGGCTATCCCATCGAGATGCTGGAGCTCGACATGGGGATGGATTCGGACCTCGGCATCGACTCCATCAAGCGGGTGGAAATCCTTTCCACGCTCCAGGAGCGGCTCCCCGGCACTCCCGCCATCGGGCCGGAGCACCTGGGCACCCTTCGCACGCTGGGTGATATTGCCGGGCATCTCTCGGCCGGTATTAGCTCGGCCCCGGTTGCAGCTCTTCAGGCGGCACCCATCGCACCGGTAGTAGCGTCGGCTGTTGCTGGAGATGCTCAGGTAATTACCGAAACCCTGCTTGCCGTGGTAAGCGAGAAGACCGGCTATCCCGTCGAGATGCTGGAACTCGACATGGGGATGGATTCCGACCTCGGCATCGACTCTATCAAGCGGGTGGAGATACTGTCGACCCTGCAGGAGCGACTGCCCGGCAGCCCCGCTATCGGGCCGGAGCACCTGGGCACGCTTCGCACACTTGGGGACATTGCAGGGCACCTCTCGGTCGGTGCCAGTTCCGCTCAGGTTGCTACCATGGCCGCAGTAGCGCCTTCTGAGCCCGCAACTTCATCCGCAGCAACCGCCGATGCACAGGTAATTACCGAAACCCTCCTGTCCGTGGTGAGCGAAAAGACCGGCTACCCCGTTGAGATGCTGGAACTCGACATGGGGATGGATTCGGACCTCGGCATCGACTCCATCAAGCGAGTAGAGATACTGTCGACGCTGCAGGAGCAGCTGCCTGGTTCGCCTGCCATCGGGCCGGAGCACCTTGGCACCCTTCGTACCTTGGGCGATATCGCCGGGCATCTGGCAGCGGGGGCAACGCAAGCGACACCTGCCAATACTGCAACTGCTTCGGCCACCGTTTCTGACGTTCACGGGATGGAAGTTTCCGGAGCGGTAACCGCCGGGACCGGTGCCGATATAGCTCAAGTGCTGCTTGAGGTTGTGAGCGACAAAACTGGTTACCCGGTGGACATGCTCGAACTGGACATGGGCATGGATTCCGATCTCGGTATCGATTCCATCAAGAGAGTGGAAATACTCTCCGCACTCCAGGAACGCCTGCCGGGCACCCCCTCCATCGGCCCCGAGCAGCTGGGAACACTCCGGACCTTGGGCGACATCGTAACCTTCCTTGGCGGACAGCAAAGCAGTGGACAGGTCCAAATGGCTGCCCCGCTGAAGGCTGATCAGGCCGGCGCACCGCAGGTTGACACCGTGGCGGCCGCGCAGTCAGAACACGGGAAAGCTGCCTCCCAGGCACCCAAAGCCGAGGCTGCGCCCCCTCAATCGCATGGCATCGAGCGGAGCACGGTAGTTCCGGAACTGATCGACGCAGACGACGAAGCTGACGCCATCGTGCTGGCCAACGACGGCGAGATCTGGGTCACCGACGACAACTCCCCCTTCACTGCCGAACTCTGCAGCATCCTCCTTGACCACGGCTGCACGGTCAGAAAGATCGACATCGCCAACGCCGCACAGACCGTCCCCACCGGCAAGCTGTCGGGACTCATCATCTGCGCGCCGGTTGCAGGCACCGACGACGCCTTCCTGAAGGACGCCTTCGTGCTCCTTAAAAATGCCGCCGATGCGCTGGCCGAGACTGCCAAAAACGATGCGGCCATCTGCATCACCGTTTCCCGGCTGGACGGGACCTTCGGGTTCGGCAGCGGTACCACTATCAAGGATGCCGTCTCTGGTGGATTGGCGGGGCTTGCCAAGACCGCCGCACGTGAATGGCCGGAGATAGCCTGCAAAGCCATCGACCTGGGCGCCTTCCCACATGCATCCTCGGCGGCCAGCGCAGTCGTCCTGGAGGTCCTGCGCGGCGGCCCGGTCGAGGTCGGCCTCACCCCCGCCGGTCGCCATACCCTGAAGCCGGTAACGCTGGCTGCGGCCCCGGAGCCAGCCACCCCCGCTGTGCAGCAAGGCGACGTGGTGGTGATCACCGGTGGCGGCCGCGGCGTGACCGCAGCTGCTGCCCTCGCGCTGGCCAAGGAATATCACCCCTTCCTGGTCCTGCTCGGCCGCTCCCCGGAACCGACCGAAGAGCCCGCCTGGCTGGCCTCCCTGTCCGATGAAAGCGAGATCAAGCGGGCCATCATGCAGCAGGCGACTGGCAAGCTGCATCCGCGCGAGATCGAGGAGCGCTACCGGGCGATTGCAGCGGGACGCGAGCTGAGGGCGACATTGGAGCAGATTGCCGCCACTGGCGCCGACGTCATCTACCGCTCCATCGACATCCGTGACCAGAGCGCCATGGAACTTCTCCTTGCCGAGATCCGCCGCAGCAACGGCCCCATCCGTGGCATCGTGCACGGAGCTGGTGTACTTGCCGACCGGCTCATCACCGACAAATCGCCCGAGCAGTTCGAACAGGTCTACAGCACCAAGGTGGCCGGCCTCCGGGCGCTCTTGAACGCCACCCGCACCGACGACCTCCGTTTCATCGCCCTCTTCTCTTCCAGCACCGGCCGCTACGGCCGCATCGGCCAGGTCGATTACGCCGTCGCAAACGAGGTGCTTAACAAGGTGGCCCAGAAGGAAGCCCGCCGGCGCAGCGGTTGCCGCGCCGTCAGCATCAACTGGGGCCCCTGGGACGGCGGCATGGTGACACCCGCCCTGAAAAAGGTCTTTGCCGGCGAAGGGGTCGGGGTCATCGACCTTGCGGAAGGCGGGAGCTTCCTGGCCAGAGAAGTTGCCGCAACCGACGCTCCGGTGGAGGTGGTCGCCCTGGCCGCATTGAGCCAGCCCGAAACCGCCGCCGCACCGTCCAAGCCGCAGGCCCTCTCGGAGGCATTCGCCCTCACCCTGACCGTCTCCGACTATCCCTTCCTCCGTTCGCACGTGCTTGACGGCAAAGCGGTGGTCCCCATGGCCGTCATCGTTGAATGGCTCGCCCACGGCGCGCTGCACGGCAACCCCGGTTTCCGCTTCCACGGTTTCAACGACCTCCGCATCTGCAAAGGGGTGGTCTTCGACAACCTCGCCCCCTGCAAACTAAACGTAATGGCAGGACGCGCGGTGAAGAAGGAATCTTTCCACCTGGTACCGGTCGAGCTCTGCAGCCAGGGGGCCAACGGCAAGACACTGCTGCACGCCCGCGCCGAGATCGTGCTGGCCACCAAGCATCCGGAGGGGATCCGCTCCATCACCGAGATACCGAGCCCCCCCTACACTCCGGAGAATGGTGTCATCTACAACAACGAGCGCCTGTTCCACGGACCGGACCTGCACGGCATCGAGCAGGTGGACGGATGCTCCGCCAAGGGTATCGCCGCCAGCGTGAAAGGCGCTCCGGCGCCCGCACAGTGGATCAAGCAGCCGCTTCGCAGCGTCTGGTTGACCGACCCGCTGGTCCTGGACAGCGCCTTCCAGATGATGATCCTCTGGAGCTTCGAGCGTTTCGGCGCCGGCTCGCTCCCCTGCTTCGCCGGCCGCTACCGCCAGTTCCAGGAGGCCTTCCCGCGCGAGGGGGCCCAGGTGGTCATCCGCGTCACCTCGGAGAGCGCCCACGGCGCCAGCGCCGACATGGAGTTCCTCGACCGCCATACCGGCAAACTGGTTGCCCGTTTGGAAGGGTACGAGTGCGTGATCGATCCCTCCCTGAAGCAGGCCTTCCAGCGTAACAAGCTGCAGCCGGTTTCCGTCAAGTTGGGGGCCGCCTGAGCATGAACCAGCAGTCCCCTTCGGTTGCCATCGTCGGGATCGGCGGGATCTTTCCCGACGCTCCCGACCTCACCACATTCTGGGAAAACATCCGGCTCGGCAAGAGCGCGGCCCGCGAGGTCCCGGACGGGCGCTGGCAGATAGCCGCCGACACCGCCTTCGACGCCGATGCAGGCAAGGCCGACCACGTCTACTCCCGGCGTGGCTGCTTCATTGACGCACTTCCTCCCGTCTCCGATCTGGCTGGCCTGTCCATCGATCCCCAGACCATGACCGGCCTCGATCCCCTCTTCCACCTGCTCCTGCACGCAGGGAAAAGGGCGTTCGAGAGCGCCGTCACCCATCCTCTCGACCGTACCCGCATCGGCGTCATTATCGGCAACCTGGCCCTTCCGAGCGAGAGATCCGCCGAGATCACCCGCGCCTACCTGGGCCGCACCTTCGAGGAGAAACTGCTTGCCCGGCCGGTGGAGGGGACGGAGGTCAACCACCTCAACCGCTACGTCGCAGGCCTTCCCGCCGGTCTTCTGGCAGCCGCCCTCGGCCTGGGCGGTGGATCTTTCACGCTGGACGCCGCGTGCGCCTCCTCACTCTACGCGATCAAACTCGCCGCCGACGAACTCCTCTCCGGCCGGGCCGACGCCATGCTCACCGGCGGCCTCTCCCGTCCCGATCCTCTCTTCACCCAGATGGGCTTCTCCCAGCTGCGCGCCCTCTCCCGCCGCGGCATCTGTTCCCCGTTCGACGCCGCCGGCGACGGCCTGGTGGTAGGCGAAGGGGCCGGCATCTTCGTACTGAAGCGGTCCGAGGATGCCCTCGCTCATGGCGACCGGATCTACGGGATCATCAGGGGGATCGGTCTTTCCAACGACGTGGGAGGAAGCCTCCTGGCCCCCCAGTCGGACGGCCAGTTGCGCGCCATGCGTGCGGCCTACGCGAAGGCTGGCTGGGCGCCGCAGGACGTTGACCTTATCGAATGCCATGCCACCGGGACCCCGGTGGGTGACGCCGCAGAAGTGAACAGCCTGAAGGAGCTTTGGAAAGAGTCGCTTGATGCCGAGAAGTGCTGCGTGATCGGCTCGGTGAAATCGAACATCGGGCACCTGCTGACCGCCGCCGGCTCTGCCGCACTCACCAAGGTGCTGCTGGCAATGTCCGAGGAGACCCTGCCGCCGACGGCAAATTACAGCCAGGCCCCGGCCACCTTCGGGCTGGAGCAGAGCCCGTTCGGCGTGCTGAAGGCGCCTGCCCCCTGGGTGAGGCGTGGCGAAGGGATTCCCCGCCGGGCCGCGGTCAGCGCCTTTGGATTTGGTGGGATCAACGCGCACCTGCTGGTGGAGGAATGGGTGCCGGAGAGCCAAACCCATCCTCACCCCTGCCCTCCCCTTGAAGGGGAGGGAGAGCTTGATCAGGTTGAGAAAAGAGGAAAGAAGGAAACTCGTCGGTCTGATGCTGTCGCGGTGGTGGGCATGGATGCCCGCTTTGGGGCATGGCAGTCTCTGGCGGCTTTCCAGTCCCGCGTGCTAGGTGGAAAACCGTCCGCCAAGCCGTCCAAGCCCAAAGACTGGTGGGGCGCGGAAAAGAGCGACTGGTTCGCCAAGGAAGGGCTCGGCGATACACCTTTTGCCGGCTTCTACATCGACGAGTTCTCCGTCGCCGGTGACCGTTTCCGCATCCCGCCCCGGGAGATGGAGGAGATGCTGCCGCAGCAACTCCTGATGCTCCAGTCGGCGGCCGCTGCCATCGCCGACGCCGGTACCGGCAACTCCGACAACCTGAACACCGGGGTATTCGTCGGCATCGCCCTGGACCTTAACAGCACCAACTTCAGCTTCCGCTGGTCGATTGCCGAGAAGGCAGCCTCCTGGGCCAAGGAACTGGGGCTGGAGCTGACCGAGGAGGAACTTGCCGAGTGGATCGAACAACTGCGCGAGCAGTATGGCCCGGCGCTGACCGCCAACCGCACCATGGGAGCCCTGGGGAGCGTGGTCGCCAGCAGGGTTGCCAGGGAGTTCCGTTGCGGCGGCCCGAGTTTCACCATCTCCAGCGAGGACACCTCCGGCCTGCGTGCCCTTGAGACGGCCGTACGCCAGTTGCAGGGGCAGGAAATCGACCGTGCCATCGTGGGTGCCGTTGACCTGGCCGGCGACCTGCGCGCCGCGCTCGGCCACCACATGGGCCACCCCTTCTCGCACACCGGCCGGGCCACACCCTTCGACGAATCCGCCGACGGCGGCCTGGTCGGCGAAGGCGCGGCCACTGTCGTTCTCAAGCGCCTTGAGGACGCCGAACGTGACGGCGACCGGATCTATGCAGTCATCAAGGGATTTGGCGATGCCAGCGGTGAGCTGAAGGGAGCCGGTGGAACCCACTACCGCCACACTCTAGAGCGTGCTTACGCAGAGGCCGGAGTCGATCCGAAAACGGTGGGCTTCCTGGAGGCGAACGGCAGCGCCATCGCCGCCGAAGACCGTAGCGAGCTTTCCACCCTGGCGGCCTTCTTTGAACCGCCGATAACTGGCGAACAACCGCCGTCACGCAACCGCCGGCTGCCGGTCTCCAGCGTCAAGGCTGAGATCGGCCATTGCGGAGCCGCCACCGGCCTCGCCTCTTTCGTGCGCGGCTGTCTCGCACTCTACCAGGAGATCATCCCAGCCTCGCATCCGGCACGGCTACCGCAGGGAAGGGTCTCAGGCAACGGAGCCCTCTACCTCCCCGCAGGCGCGCGCTATTGGCTCCGCAACAGGGCCGAAGGTCCGCGCCACGCGGGGATAAGCACGATCGGCATGGACGGCAACTGCAGCCACGTCGTGCTGGAAGGTTACGAGAGAGTGCCCGAGCGTGCTGCGGTCGAGAGACTGGCCCCGCTGGGTCCCGGAGATGAGTATCTCATCGCCGTCACCGGGGCGAGCCGCAGCGAACTGGCACAGGAGCTTCGGCAGCTCAGGGGAAAGGCGGCACAGGCACCGCGTCCCGACCTCGCCACCCTCTCCCGCGATCTCCTCTCTCGCCAGGACGTCTCCGGGCAGCAACCGGTCGCCATCTCCTTCGTGGTCCGCAGTCATGAAGAACTGCTGGGACTTCTTGACCAGGGGGAGCGGCTACTTTCCGCGGATGCCGTGCAGGCCGAGGCCATCATGCACCCTTCCCTGCGCGATCGCCTGTTCTTCTCCTCGAAGCCGCTACGAACCTCGGGCAAGATCGGCTTCGTCTACCCCGGCTCCGGCAATCACTTCGCGGGCATGGGTATGGAGCTGTCGGCGCGCTGGCCCGAGATCTACCGCCGCCAGGACACGGAGAACAGCTACCTGCGCGACCAGTTCCAGCCGGAACACTTCTGGAACGGCGCTCCCGCCGAAGCGGTAAAGGACAACCATCTCGCCGTCATTTTCGGCCAGGTCTCCACGGGCTGCGCCGTAACCGACGTGGTGCAGAACTTCGGGATCAGGCCCAATGCCGTGATCAGCTACAGCCTGGGCGAATCGGCCGGCCTGTTCGCCACCCGCACCTGGCAGGAGCGCGACCTGATGCTCTCCCGCATGCGTGCATCCACACTCTTCACGCGGGATCTGGCGGGCGAGTGCCGGGCGGCCCAGCGCGCCTGGGGCGAGGTGGAAGGCAAAGGGATCCACTGGAGCATCGGCGTTGTGGACGCGCCTGCGCGCGAGGTGCGGCGTGCCCTCAAGAAGACCTCACGGGTCTACCTGCTGATCGTGAACACCCCGGACGAGTGCGTTATCGGCGGCGACGTGAAATGGGTCAAGCACCTGGTAGCGATGCTCGACTGCCGGTTCTTCCCGCTGGACGGCGTCACCACGGTGCACTGCGAAGTCGCCCGTGAGGTGGCCACCGCCTATCATGACCTCCACCTTTTTAACACCAATGCCCCGCGCGACATCACCTTTTACAGCGGCGCCGCCGGGACCTCCTACCAGGTCAACCGCCGCAGCGCCGCCGAATCGATCCTGGCCCAGGCCATCGAGGGGATCGATTATCCCAAGGTGATCGAATCGGCCTACGCAGACGGTGTGCGGTATTTCCTGGAGATGGGACCGGGTGCCTCCTGCACGAGGATGATCGGCCGCATTCTGGCCGGTCGCCCCCACGTTGCCCGCTCCGTCTGCGCACCCGGCACCGACGCGAATTCAGCCTTGCTGCGGCTGCTCGCCCAGCTCATTGCCGAAGGCGTGCCGGTCGATCTCGCCCCTTTGCTGACCACGCCACCGGCTGGCTGGCTCGAGCAAAGGAGCACCCGCCCCGATGGCAAGATGCTCACCTTCAAGACCGGCGGGGATCCTTTTGCGCCCACCTTACCGAAAGGCAAGGTCGCTGTCGCCGTTTTGGACAATGCCGGGGAAACAAGCGAAATTTCTGATGTTATCGTGGGTGCCAGCCCGGCAGTACCGTCAGCAGGTATGACTGTAAGTATAAATCCTGCTGAATCTGGGCAGTCAAACGACCATGTCGTTCAGGCAGTGGCGGCTGCTCCCCAACCTCAGCCCGTTCCTCAGCTTGACGGTATAACGAATGTTGAGGCGGTAAGTGCAGCTCCCCCTGCAATCCAAGCCCTAGACTCCGTTCGCCCTGAGCCTTTCGAAGGGCCAGCTTATGAGAGTCAAGGAGTGGGTGCTTCGACAAGCTCAGCACCAACGGCTGACGAGCCTCCTTTTTCCTGTTCTGGAGGCCGTTACGAGCAGGAAGAGGCTTCAGCCCACGTTCATACCGAAGAGATATTCGTCCCAACCGAGGAACTTGCAGTGACCGACGATCTGATGCGGGAGTTTGCTGCCACACAACAGGCCAGCATGGAGGCTCACGAAGCGTATCTTAAGGCCGCCGACCAGATCACCCGGTCCATGGCCGATGCACTGGCCCTGCAGATCGCTCTTCAGGAACAGCTGCTGGCTGGTGGTCAACTGGCTACGACTCCGGCTTCACTTCCGACGGTCAATGTCACTTATCACGATGCCGCCGATCCACAGACCTCTCCTGCCCCCGTTCAGACTCGGTCTGCTGAGGTGCAGGCTCAACCTTTTCCCTCCGACCCCTTGGCAGCAAGCACATCGGTCAAGCCTGCCTTCGACCGGAACATGTGCATGGAGTTCGCCATCGGGTCGGTCGGCCGGATGCTGGGCGAGGCCTTCGCCGAGGCAGATACCTTCCCAACTCGCGTACGACTGCCCGACGAGCCGCTCATGCTGGTGGACCGGATCATGACCCTGGAGGGCGAGCCGAAATCCATGACCTGCGGCCGAGTGGTCACCGAGCACGACGTTCTCCCCGGCGCCTGGTACCTTGACGGCGGCCGTATCCCGACCTGCGTCGCGGTAGAAGCCGGACAAGCGGACCTCTTCCTGTCCGGCTATCTCGGCATCGACTTTATCACCCGTGGTCTGGCGGTGTACCGCCTTCTGGACGCCGTGGTCACCTTCCACCGCGAACTGCCGGTTCCCGGCGAGGTGATCAACTACGACATCCGAATTGAGCGCTTCTTCCGCCAGGGCGACACCTATCTATTCCGTTTCCACTTCGAGGCGACGGTGAACAGGGAACCGCTCATGTCGATGCGAAACGGCTGTGCCGGGTTCTTTACCCAGCAGGAACTCGACGCCGGCAAAGGGATCGTGCGCGGCGCCCTGGATCTGCGACCCCGTTCCGGGAAGCTCCCCGCCGGCTGGGAAGACCTCGTCCCCATGACGGTGGAAGCTTACAGCGCGCAACAGCTACAGGCATTGCGCCGCGGCGACCTCGCCGGCTGCTTCGGACCGCTGTTCTCAGGCCTCAACCTGCAAAGGCCACTGACCATCCCGGGCGGTCGGATGGAGCTTGTCCACCGCGTCATGGAAATCGCCCCCAAAGGTGGCCGTTACCAGCTGGGCTTCATCCGCGCCGAGGCCGATATCCATCCCGACGACTGGTTCATCACCTGCCATTTCGTCGATGACCGGGTCATGCCCGGCACCCTCATGTATGAATGCTGTATGCACACGCTGCGCATCTTCCTGCTGAGGATGGGCTGGGTCGCCGAGACTGACGGCTGTGCATGGCAGCCGGTTCCGGGTGTGGCGAGCCAGCTCTGCTGCCGAGGCCAGGTGCTGGAAACCACCAAGGTGGTCACCTACGAGGTGACGGTGCGGGAGCTTGGCTACCGTCCCGAGCCGTTCGCCATCGTGGATGCGCTGATGCACGCCGATGGCAAGCCGATCGTCGAGATCACCAACATGTCGGTACGGCTGACCGGCACCAACCGGGAGATGCTACGCCAACTTTGGAAGAAACGGGGTAGCACACCTCATCCTCACCCCTACCCTCCCCTTGAAGGGGAGGGAGTCACGGCCATCGATCCATCGCAGAGGCAACCCCTTACGTCCCTCCCCCTTCAAGGGGGAGGACAGGTGGAGGATGGGGTTGGTACGCTTTACCATCGCAAGCCGGCTGTTTATACGAAGCAACAGATCCTCGCCTACTCCAACGGCAACCCTTCGGAAGGCTTTGGCGACAAGTACAAGATCTTCGATAGCCAGAGGAAGATCGCGCGGCTCCCTGGCCCGCCGTTCCAGTTCATGGACCGCGTCACTGCGGTGGCCGGCGAGCCGTGGAAGATGGCGCCCGGCGCCATGGCGGAGGCTCAGTACGACGTACCGGTCGACGAGTGGTATTTCGCAGCGGACCGGCAGCCGCGCATGCCGTTCTCGGTACTTCTGGAAGCGGCGCTGCAACCTTGCGGGTGGCTCGCCGCCTACGTCGGCTCGGCGCTGCACAGCCCGACGGATATCTCCTTCCGGAACCTGGGCGGCAATGCGATACAGCATCGGCCGGTAACTCCAGAAAGCGGCACCCTGACCGCCATCGCCAACCTGACCAAGGTCGCGACCAGCGGGGGGATGATCATCCAGGAGTTCACCTTCTCGGTCGCTGACCGGCACGGCGTTCTCTACGACGGCGAGACCATGTTCGGGTTCTTCAACAAAGAGGCGCTCGCCAACCAGGTGGGGATCCGCGATGCGGTGCCGTACCAGCCGACTTCGGAAGAGATGGGACGAGGCACCACCCTTCCCTACCCGCAGGCCCGGCCGTATCCGGATACCCAGCTCAGGATGATCGACCTGATCGATCTGTACATCCCCGATGGAGGCCCTGCCGGCTTGGGTTACCTCAAGGGAACCAAGCGGGTCAACCCGGATGAGTGGTTCTTCAAGGCGCACTTCTACGAGGATCCCGTCACGCCGGGATCGCTGGGGCTGGAGTCGTTCCTCCAGCTGGTGAAATACGCGGCGGCCGAGCGCTGGGGATGGGAGGAAGGGGACATCCTCGCTGCAGTCGCACTGGAAAGGAGACACCGCTGGCTCTATCGCGGCCAGGTGGTGCCGACCAACACCATGGTCACCGTAGACGCCTGGGTAACGGCCGTGGACGACGACCAGCGGGTGATGACTGCCGCCGGCTTCCTGTCAGTGGACGGGCGGCCGATCTACCAGATGAACGATTTCACCGTCAAATTGGAGAGAGGATAAACACCAATCCCCAGTGGATTCCTGGGTTGGGTAACGGTGAAACCGTTCGTGCTGAGCCTGTCGAAGTACGAACACCAACTATGCTCGTCTCGATCAAGCCGTATCAGTTTCACTGCCCTTCGACAGGCTCAGGGTGAACGGCTTCTTTTAGGGACATTCTACTTGACTGAGGCTTCCCTCACCCCTGCCCTCTCCCGAGGGAGAGGGGGCGTTGGCAGAAGATATATCGAGTTCGCTTTTTACGCTGAAAACCTAAGGTGATTGATGAAGTATTCGAGGGTATTTATTGAATCGTTCGGCTATGAGCTTGCCCCGGTGGTGGTCACTTCGGCGGAGCTGGAAGCCCGCCTGGAGCCGCTTTATAAGGCTCTGCACTTCGCACCGGGACAGCTGCAGGCCCTGACGGGGATCCGCG
>NZ_DATFBA010000006.1:0-12395 GCF_035254065.1 Geomonas sp. | reverse complement strand
CCTCGCGCTTGGTGGTAAAGAAGGGATCGGTGAGGCGCACCATGTGCTCGGGGGCGATCCCCTTCCCTTCGTCGCGCACGCTGCAGATCACCCGCCCGTTCTCCGCCCAGGTGGCTATGAAAACCCGTTTCCCCTTCCCTTCCAGCGCCTGCAGGGCGTTCAGCACCAGGTTGACCACCACCTGCTCGACCCGCTGGCCGTTCCCCTGGACCGGAGGCAACCCTTCCGCGTAACTGGCGCTCAGTTCATGGCCGCTCTTCACCACCGACTTCTCCACCAGTCTGACGGCGGCCTGCACCACCTTGTTCACGTCCAGGGACTCGTTCAGCTCCCCGCTCCCCTGCTTGGCGAAGTCCTTCAGATCGGAGACGATCCGCTTGATCCTCTTCGCGGCCTCCTGGGTCTCGGTCAGCATGAGCGGCAACTCGTCGCGCAGCCGTCCGTAGCTGTGCCTGCCGAGGCTGAAATCGCCGTGCTCGGCGCGGTAGGCGTCCAGGATGGGGAGCGACCGGCGGTAGGCCTCCTCGAAAAGCGGCAGGTTCAACAGGATGAGGGCGTTGGGGTTGTTGATCTCGTGGGCGACCCCGGCCACCAGGATGCCGAGCGAGGCCATCTTGTCCGCCTGCACCAGCTGGTCCTGGTGCCGCCGCAACTCCTCCAGCGCCCGCTGTTTTTCGGAGACCTCGCGGGCAAGCTCGCGGGTCCGCTGGGCCACCTGCTTCTGCAGGGTCCGCGACCAGAGCAGGATCGCCCCCAGGATCACCAGGAGCGGCACTGCGACCAGGGCCACGTAACGTGCCACCCGCCGCCAGGTAAGCACCGGCGCTTCCAGCACACCGAGCCATTTGCTGCGGATCTGCTCGTACTGACCGGAGCGCTTCAGGACGGCCAGTCCCTCGTTGAACTTGGCGAGCAGCTCGGTGTTCCCCTTCCTGACGGCGAACCCGTACTCCTGGGTCAGGATCGGCTCCGCCACCGGCACGATCCTCTTCAGCCCCAGCTCGTTCTCCAGGTACTTGCCGGTCAACTTGGAGACCAGCGCGCAGTCGTGCTTGCCGGAGTTCAAAAGCTTCAGCGCGTCGGCGAGGCTGTCGACCAGCACGAGCTTCGCGGAGAGATCGAAGCTCCGCATGAACTCCTCCATGATGCTGTTGCGCATCACGATGACTTCCTTGCCGTGCAGGTCCTTCAGCGAGCGGATCCGCCGGTCGTCCCGGCGCACCCAGATCGACTGGTACAAGATGGCGTGCGGGGTGGAGAAGTCCACCTCGCGGGTCCGCTCCTTGGAGAGCGCCATCCCCTGCACGATGTCGACCTCGCCGTGCGCGAGGGCCCGGCGCATGCTGTCCCAGGGCCCGAGCTTGATCTCCACGTGCAGCCCCATCACCTCGGCAATGGCCTGGGTCAGCTCCACGTTGAAGCCGGCGGGCTGGCCGCTTTTGTCGAGGAACTCATAGGGGGGATAGTTGGAGTCCCCCCCCACCACCACGACCTCCTTGCCGCTCTCCTCCGCGCGGGCGGCGGGCGAGCAGAGCGGGACCAGGATGAGGAGGGCGAGGGCCGTCAGCGGCCAGAGGCGCCTCAGCAGAGGTCGCGCGCTTCGCTGATATGAGAGGAGTGCTCCCCTGGGGAGCGCGGCAATAAGGCGCACCGGGCAAATACCTGTATAATTGGAATTGAGTGAAGCAACTGGAAGAGGAGATGTTGGCATACTATCAACGTCAAAGTCAACAGACGTTGCAAGAGATCTCCGCAGTGGGTGGGAAACAGGATCAGAGAGGGATTTGCTGGCAGAAAACTGCTTGTGTTTTTAGGAACCTCTGGTAAATTTGGTCCATCCTCACGATGGCAGAACTGACTGGATCTAATAGGTGGGCATATGCAGCTTGCACTCTATCTGGAACATGGCGAGCAGTTTGCTCGCGCAGCACAGAAACTTCCCCCCTTCACCAATGTCAACATCGATTCCATCCTGCTAGATTGCGGCCTCGAAGTGCTGCCAGTAGCTGCCTCCCACTTCCTGGGTCCCGATCATCTGCCCGGTATCGAGTTCCCCTACCCCGAGATCCGCGTGGTCTTCCGGCTGAAGGACCGCCCCACGGTATCGGCCATCTACCACATCGACGTCTTCGTGACCGACGCCACCTTGAGCCTCGTCAACCGCGCCATGGGGCACCATCACGTGGAGGTCAACCGGCGCTACGCCCAGATCGAGCGCTTCATCTCCAACAAGGAGAACGGCCTGCTCGAGCTGGTGGGGTGCAGCCACAAGGCCCTGATCGACCGCCTGACCCAGGCCTTCCTCGACCTGCGCGCGGCCTACCTGCAGGCGCTGGAAGAGGAGGGGTGCCTGCCGGTGCCGCGGCACTCACCCTAACCCCGGCACAAAGCCGGTCGGGCAGAGACGGCCACGCCGTCTCTGCCCGCTCATCCGCACGAACACCCCTCTTTCCATTCCCTCTTGGTACCACCCTCAGCCGTCAGGCCAGCTTGAAGCGGCCCACCAGGCTCTGCAGTTCGCTCGCCTGCCGCGCCAGCTGCGCGGCGGCCCCTGCCGTCTCGTCCGCCCCCATCGCGGTCTGCTGAACCACCTCGGTGATCTGCTGGATGTTGGTGGTCACCTCGCTGGTGGTGGCGGTCTGCTGCTCCGCGGCGGTCGCTATCTGTCCCACCTGCAGGGCGAGCTCGTTGATCCCCCCGAGGATTTCCTCCAGCGCGTCGCCCGACTTGCGCGACGAGAAGGCACCCTTTTCCACCTCGCGCACCCCCTCTTCCATGGCCTGCACCGCCTCCCGGGTCTCCCCCTGGATCGCCTTGATCATGGCGCCGATCTCCCGGGTCGCCTTGGAGGTCCGCTCGGCCAGCGCCCTCACCTCGTCGGCCACCACCGCGAAGCCCCGCCCCTGCTCGCCCGCCCTGGCCGCCTCGATGGCGGCGTTGAGGGCCAAGAGGTTGGTCTGGTCGGCGATGTCCTCGATGGTCCCCACGATCTTGCCGATCTCCTCGGAGCGCTCACCCAGCGCCTCCACCGTCTTGGCGGTCTCCCGCACCCGGCCGGCGATCGCCTCCATGCCGGTGATGGTCTCCTTGACCACCCGGGCGCCGGCCTGGGCGGTGGCGGTCGACCTGCCGGAGACCTCGGCGGCCAGCACGCAGTTGCGGGCGATGTCCGAGCTGGTGGCGGACATCTCCTCGCTGGCGGTGGCTACCGTGCCGCTCTGGGAGGCGACCTCCTCCGCCCCGGTGGCGATCTGGGTGGAGGTGGCGTGCAGCTGGCTGGAGGCCGAGGCGATGCCGGTGGAGATCTGCACGGTCTGCGCCACCAGCTCCTTCAGGCTCTTCACCATGTTGCGCATGGCGTGCAGCACCTGCCCGCTCTCGTCCCGCGAGTTCACCGTGATATCCACGCTCAGATCCCCTTCCGCCAGCCGGTTGGCGGCCTCCACCGCCCGGGAGAGAGGGGTGGTGATGAACCTGGCGATCAGCAGACCGAGCCCCACCGCCAGCACCATGCCCAGTGCCACCAGCGCCGTCATGGCGACGGTGGCCGCACTCGCCGTCCGGGCGTTCCCCTCGGCCATCTGCTTGGCGTGCCCCTCTTTGAGCTCGGTCAGCTTGTTGAGCAGCTCCTGCTCGTGCAGGGCCGCCTTTTTCGCGTCACCCTGCATGAGGGCCACCGCCTCCGCCTGCTGCCCGTTCTCGCTTAGCTTGAGGACCTGGTCGGAGAGCTTTATGTAGGTACTCCTGGCCTCCTTGAATTCGTTGAAGATGGTGCGTGAGTCATCGCTCGTGAGCGAGGTGGCGAAGGAGTCCGCCCGCTCGCCCACCATCTGCCGCAAGGAGCGGACAGAATCGATGAAGCCGCGGCGCAGGGCGGGATCCTGCGCCTCCACCGCATCCCTCATGTTGATGCGGGTGCGCTGGAAGGCGACCGACATGGCACCCAGGTCCGCCAGCGGCGCGGTGTACTGCTGGTAGAGCCGGGTGTCCTCGGCGGCGAGCTTGCGAATCCTGGTGATACCGACCAGGCCGATGGCCCCGGCGATTAAGGCAACCGAGAGGAATGCTGCTAACAGCTTGGTCCCAACCTTCAAATCGTTGAATGCTTGCATGATTACACCCCTTCTGTGAACGCTCGCTGCGTGATGCTCTGCTCATCGGCAGCCCCGGCAATTAATCAAGGGGATCCCGCGCCTCCCAGCCAGCGCCAGCTTTGATCGGCCGGCAAATATAGCGCAGAGATAAAGTACAGGTATCACGGATGATTTCAGTTGTGCCAACGACATTTTTTGCGTAATATCCGACCCTGGAAGTACCCCGCCTCACTCATAACGACTAGAGAGAACCAACATGGCAAAACTGCGTCTCGGTTACAACTTCATCCGGGTCTCCCTGCTGACCACCCTGCTGATGTCGCTGGCAGGGGTCTACGCCGTCTTCACCATCCTTTCCGCCGCCCCGGAGGCGCCCTGGCGCCCCTACGCCTACTTCGCCCTCTTCATCCTGGTCATGAACGGCGTGGCGGTGACAACCGTCTTCCTGGTGCTGGCCGCCAGGCAGCTGGCCAAGCGGGTGAAAGTGCTGGCGGCGGCGCTGGACCGCGGCGCGGACGGCGACCTCACCACCCGGCTGGAGAAGACCTTCCAGGACGAGTTCGGAAGCCTGAACGACAACTTCAACACCATGATGGAGCGGCTCTCCGGCGTGGTCGGCAAGGTCAACGTCACCATCGCCGAACTGAAGCAGATCGCCACCGACATCAACGGGGTGGCCAAAACCGGGGTAGCCGCGGCAGAACTGCAGCGCGACGGGGTCAACTCCGCATCGGATGCGGTCCAGGAGATCAACGCCTCGGTACTGCAGATCGCCCGCTGGGTGGAGGGGCTCTCCAGCTCCGCCACCGACAACGCCTCCTCCATCCTTGAGATGTCGGCCAGCATCGAAGAGGTCAGCCAGCACGTGGAGGCCCTCTCCGCAGCGGTGGAGGAGGTGAGCGCCTCCATCATCGAGATGACCGCGGCCGAGAAGCAGATCGGGGAGAGCGCCGACAGCCTCATGCACGAATCGATCAACGCCTCCTCGCTGGTGGGGGAACTGGACGTTTCCATCAAGCAGGTCGGCGAGAATGCCCTGAAGACCGCCAACATCTCCCAGACCGTGCGCCATGACGCCGAGGAGGGCCGGGAGGCCTTCAAGGCCACCATCGCCGGTATCAACGAGATACGCCGCTCCTCCAGCTCGACCGTGGAGGCGATCGAGAACCTGTCCGTGCGGGCGATCGACATCGGCAAGATCCTGGGGGTGATCGACGAGGTCGCCGAGCAGACCAAGCTTCTAGCGCTGAACGCCTCCATCATCGCCGCCCAGGCCGGGGAGCACGGCAAGGGATTCGCCGTAGTGGCCGAGGAGATCAAGGAACTGGCGCGGCGCACCAGCAGCTCCACCCAGGAGATCGCCGAGATCACCAAGGGGGTCCAGGAAGAGACCCAGCGGGTGGTGGCCGCCATCAAGCTTTCCGAGCAGCGGATCGTGGAAGGAGAGCGGCTTACCCAGCGTTCGGGGGAGGTCCTGCAGAAGATCGTGGGAGGGGTACAGCAGGCGACCGATCAGGTCACCGAAATCGCCCAGTTCACCGAGGCACAGTCACGGCTGAGCCAGAACATGAGCATCGCCATGCAGCGGGTGGCCGACATGGTACGCCAGATCGCCAAGGCGACCCGCGAGCAGGGGCGCGGCAGCGAGCAGATCGTCTCGGCCGTCCAGCTCATGAAGGACCTGTCCGGCCAGGTACGCATCTCCACCCGTGCCCAGAGCGAATCGAGCAACCATATCGTGAGAGCCACCGAGGAGATCACCGCCACCATCGGCGACGTACGTCGGGCCTGCGAGGACGAGGCGGCCAGCAGCAAGCTGATCGTCAGGGCGATGGAAGACATCCAGCAGTCCTCCAAGGCGAACCTCGACACCACCCGGGTGATGAACGGTGCGGTGACCAGCTTGACCCGCCAGGTGGGCCTGCTGGAAAAGGAAATGGCCGGTATCCGGTACCAGCAGAAGAAGGAGAAGCCCCGGCAGGAGGCCACGCCGGAGGATCACGCCAGCGCCGAGAGTGCCCCCTCCTTTTCCGCCTCCTAAACCCCACCCTGCCGGATTTAGGGATAGAAAGCACCATCGAAAGCAAATCCCCCCTGTCCCCCCTTTATCAAGGGGGGGACCTGATAGGAAGATCGCCCCACCAAGGGGACGGGCTCCGCAAGGTGCCAGTCCCCTTTTTTTACGTCTTAAAGGAAAGAAAATCTCCCCCCGTCAATGGAAGGACTCCCGCCGAAGGTCCCTTCTCCTTCGAGGAGAAGGACAGGATGAGGATGGGTTCTAGATCTTAGCCGCAGGGAGCGTGCCGGAGGCGACCGCCGGCACCGGTTCCACGATCACCACCGAGACGTTGTCTGCACCACTCTTCTCATTGGCCGCCGCCACCAGGGCGTCCGCGAGATCGTCAAGCTCCCGCCAGGTTCTCCCCATGATCGCCTCGATCTCGACGTCATTGAGTGCGCCGGTCAGCCCATCGCTGCACATCAGCAGCAGGTCCCCCGGCTTCAGCTCGATCTGCCGGATTTCCGGCACCAGCTCCTCCGACAGTCCCACCACCTGGGTCAGGATGTGCCGGTAGGCAGGGGGGATCTGCTCGACAGGCACCTTTTTCACCTCTGCCAGCACCGCCGCGTAGTTGTCATCGGTAGTGAGCGGCCGCAGTTCTCCTCGACGGAACAGGTACATCCTGCTGTCGCCGACGTGGCAGAGGGAAGCGACCAGGCCGCGCACCAGCAGCAAATCGAGGGTGGTGCCCATCCCTTCCAGCGCGGGGTCCGCGAGCGCCGCCTTGGCGACCGCCGAGTGAGCCGCGGCGAGTCCCTCCGCCAGCAGGCGGGGCACGTCCTCTGGACTCTCGACCAGACGCTGTCCGGCCAGCAGCCCGCGCGCCGCGCTAACGGCCAGTTCGCTGGCGACCTCTCCCGCCGGGCCGCCCCCCATGCCATCAGCCAGCAGGAAGAGACCGGTGACCTGATCCGCCAGTACGAAGTCCTCGTTGTTCTCCCGCACCAGTCCGCGATCGCTTCTTTTTGCCGCGCGCATGAGATGCTCCTTTTGTCAGGTAAGAACTCCCCCCTCCGGACCAACCCGTTCAAGCCCGCCCTACCCGTTCAACTCATCTCTCCCCGTTCAACTCATCTCCACTCCGAAAGTCCCCTCTCCCGAAGGGGGAGGGCTAGGGAGGGGGAACTCGGCCACAATCATGGATGCTTCTTAGCCGCCCGTGCCAGCGTCCCCCCGCTTCGAGAGGAGGCGCTAGGGCGAGAACGAGAAATCCCCCAGCACCACCCTGTCGATGCCCCGCAGAGAGGAAAGCGGCGTCAGCACCACCAGTGAATCGGTATCCGCTTCGCTGACCACCCCCAGCCCGCGGGTCTCCCCCTGGTGGTTGAGCCCTACCACCGTTCCCGGCTCCGGCGGGTCGAAGAGAGGATGCACCGGCTTACCGTGGTGGATGAACACCAGCCGCCGGGTTACCAGAAGCTTCTCCCGGCTACCGTGGAAATAGGCGGCCAATCTCGCATGGCGATAGCGGAAGCGGACCTGGGCGGAACGACGCTTGACCAATGGAGAGGGAGCCACACGCACGACGCGCTCCTCGGGAAGCGCCCCCAGGATCGGCTCCAGTTCGTCTCCGGCGTTCACGGCCACCACCAACTGAGGGTCCACCGCCCGGAGCTTGGCCAGCTTGAGCGCCCGTCCCAGGGGGCCATCCACCAGCCCGGTGGTATCGACCAGGGTGACGGCAGCCTCCTGGCGGGTGCGTAGCGCGAAGCGGGCGGTCTCGGCGGCCAGCAGCGACAGGACGCGCACCGGCGAGACCGCCCCCAGGAAGGAGAGTTCGTCCCAGCGAAGGTCGAGATGGCCCGGCGCCGCATGGAAGGTCCGGCTGCTGACCGAACCAGGCAGCCCGAGGAAGGATTGACCGAGGTCGCCATCGACCAAGGCGACCGGAATTCCGGCTGCAGCCACCTCCCCCAGCAGGTAACGGACCAGCGTCGACTTCCCCGAATCGCTCCTTCCCACGAAGACCGCCGTCCCGCGCAGCGCCAGGAGGCGTTCTCGCAGTTCATCCCATCCTGGAGCCGGTACGACGTTCATGGCTGTGACTCCGCTTGTGCAACTGTAAACCCTCCCCCGCCCTCACCCCCGCCCCTCTCCCCTGCAGGGGCGAGGGGGGAGTCGAAGAGAGGGAGCGGCGAGACTCCACGCCTTCCGGTCATGCCTGGTGAGATTTATAATGGTTTGTCGTATACTTAGGCCATGGACCTTTCAGCAAACGCCCTCAAAGTGCTTACCGCCCGTTACCTCCTGAAGGACGAGAACGGAGAGCTGATCGAATCGCCCGAGGAGATGTTCCGCCGGATAGCCTCCGCCGTCGCGTCCGTCGAAAGGCTCTACGGCGGCACCGTCACCCTCTGGGAAGAGCGCTTCTACGAGCTGATGAGCTCGCTTAGGTTCCTTCCCAACTCCCCCACCCTGATGAACGCCGGCAAGCCGTCGGGACAGCTGGCAGCCTGCTTCGTGCTGCCGGTGGAGGATTCGATGCGGGGGATCTTCGAAAGCCTGACCAACGCGGCCCTCATCCTGCAAAGCGGAGGCGGCACCGGCTTCTCCTTCTCCCGACTGCGCCCCAAGGCCGACGTGGTGCGCTCGACCGGAGGCCTGGCCAGCGGGCCGGTCTCCTTCATGAAGATCTACAACACCGCCACCGACGTCATCAAGCAGGGGGGCGCGCGGCGGGGCGCCAACATGGGGATCCTGCGCATCGATCACCCGGACATCCTGGAGTTCATCAAGGTCAAGCGCGGCCTGCACGAGCTCGCCAACTTCAACATCTCGGTGGCCGTCACCGACGATTTCATGGAAGCGCTACGCGCCGACCGCGAGTACCCCGTTATCAACCCGCACTCCGGCAAGGTGGTCAGCACGCTGAAGGCCCGCAAGGTCTTCGACGAGATCGTGGCGAGCGCCTGGCAGACCGGCGATCCGGGCCTCGTCTTCATCGACCGGATCAACCGGGCGAACCCGACCCCGCAGTTGGGGAGCTTCGAAAGCACCAACCCCTGCGGTGAACAGCCGCTCCTTCCCTACGAGGCGTGCGTGCTCGGCTCGCTCAACCTGTCCAAGTACGTGGAGCGCGGCGACCTGAGCTTCCCGAGGCTGAAGAACGACATCAAGATCGCCGTCCGTTTCCTCGACGACATCATCGACGCCAACTGCTACCCGCTACCGGCCGTGGAAAAGATGCACAAGGGAAACCGCAAGATAGGTCTTGGGGTGATGGGATGGGCAGACCTCTTGATCCTGCTCGGCCTCCCCTACGACCATCCCGCCTCCTTCGAACTCGCGCGCAAGGTGATGAAGTTCATCACCGACAGCTCCCGGGAGGCCTCGGCGGAGCTTGCCGCCCAGCGCGGGGTCTTCCCGAACTTCACCGGCTCCATCTACGACGCCCCCGGCATGCCGCGCGTCCGCAACGCCACCACCACGACCATCGCGCCGACCGGCACCCTCTCCACCATCGCCGATTGCTCGAGCGGCATCGAACCGATCTTCGCCATAGCGTACCGGCGGCTGGTGCTGGACACCGAACTGACCGAGCTGAACCGGCTGTTCGTCGACATCGCCGTGGACCGCGGCTTCTATTCCGACCTCCTGATGAAGGACGTGATCAGACAGGGGAGCCTGAACGGGTTGGAGGACATTCCGGACGATGTGAGAAGGCTGTTCAGGACGGCGCTGGAAATACCGGCTGAGGCCCACGTGGACATGCAGGCCGCCTTCCAGGAGTTCACCGACAACGCGGTTTCCAAGACCGTCAACCTCCCCACCGGCGCGACCCGGGAGGAGGTGGCCAGGACCTTCCTGTCCGCCTACGAGAAGGGTGTCAAAGGGATCACCATCTTCCGCTACGGCGCCAAGCAGGGAACCATGGTGAAGTTCAGCGACACGGATTGAGCTCACCCCTTTACCGGGCCCGGTTTCACCCCCTGCTTCCGGACCGACACGCACAGCCCTTCCACCCCGGTCACCTCCACCTTCTCTCCCTTGCCGATCGGCTCGCTGCTTCTGGCCTGCCAGGTTTCGCCGTGCAGCAGCACCTTTCCCTCAGGGGTGATATCGGTCTCGGCAGTCCCCACCGCCCCCAACATGGCCTCTACGCCGGTCAGCGGCTTCTGGCGGTGGGCCTCGATCACCTTGGCGACCACCACCAGGAAGAAGACGAGGGTGGCCAGCACGGTGCCGCCGATCATCCACCAGGACAGGCGCAGGTAGGGCTCTTTGGAAGGGAACAGGAGCAGCGAGCCAAGCACCATGGCGACGCAGCCCCCCACCGCCAGGATGCCGTGCGAGACGATCTTGACCTCCGCGATGAACAGGATGATGGCGAGCAGGATCAACAGGGCGCCGGCGTAGTTGACCGGCAGCGTCTGGAAGGCGAAGAAGGCGAGGATGAGCGAGATGCCGCCGATCACCCCCGGCAGGATCACGCCCGGGTTGGCGAGTTCGAAGAAGATGCCGAATATCCCCGCCAGCATGAGCAGGTAGGCGAGGTCCGGGTTGCTGATGGCGTTCAAAATGCGATCCCTGCTTCCCATCGGGTAGCTTATGAGCCGGGCGCCGGAGAGGTGCAGCACCGTCTCCTTACCGCCCCTCACCAGGTGCCGCCCCTCCAGCTTGGCAAGCAGCGCCTGCCGGTCGTCCGCCAGGAGGTCCACCACCCCTTCCGCCACCGCCTTGTCGGCGCGGAGCGAGATGCTTTGCCGGACCATCTGCCTGGCAAGGTCGGCGTTGCGCCCCCGCTTGACGGCGATCCCTTCCAGGTAGGCCTCGGCATCGTTAAGCACCTTCTCGGCCATCACCTTGTCCGGCTGCTGCCCCAGGCTCACCGGGTGAGCGGCGCCGATATTGGTACCCGGCGCCATGGCGCAGAGGTCGGCAGCCAGCGCGATGACCGCCCCGGCCGAAGCGGCGCGCGCCCCGGAGGGGGTCACGTAGACCACCACCGGGACCGCGCTGGCGAACAGGGCCTGCACCGTCTGACGCATGGCGGTGTCCAGGCCGCCCGGGGTGTCCATCTCCACCAGCACCATCCGGTCGCCCCGCGCGCCTGCCGCCTCGATATTGCGCTGCAGGTAATCGGCGGTCGCCGGATTGATCGGACCGCGTACCGAGAGCACGGCGACCTGTGTCGGCGCCGCGTGCAGTGTGAGGGGAAGCACCAGGATCAGTATGAGAAGGGATAAGCGCACCATGAGGGAAAATATATCAGTCCCGCCACTCATGGCAACGGCACCGACTGTTCCTTCCCTTCCCCGGAGAGGGTGCTGATCGATAAAGAAATTGCAGAGCGCGCGGCATTTGAGTATAAAGGGCTAGCGGGTAAAGTCACCAGCGTTATGTATAAGCAAAGCCTAATAACTGAGCAGAAGAGCCGGATGGCAAATGCCTTCCCGTAACAGCTTACTCTGCAGCATCCGCAACCGTCCAGGAGAAGCACAGATGTCGTCGAAGGGAACTAAACGCAACAACGCAGCAGCTTTGTCGATGGAAGATATGTTCATGCTGGACCAGTGTGCTCTGATCGAGACCAAGTGCGCGGAAGTCTACAAGCACTTCGCCAAGATTACCGCCGACACCCCGGAACTTGAGGCGCTCTGGAAGAAAACCGCGCTGGAGGAAGAGCACCACGCCCTGCAGTTCAACATGCTCGCCCGGGTGAAGGAAGGGATAACTGCCATCAGGGCCGACCTCGACAAGGTCAAGTTCGTCCTCCAGCAACTGGATGACCTCTTTGCGCGCATCGGCAAAGCAAAGCTCACCGCTGTCGAGACCTTGGAGGTGGGGATCAGGCTGGAGACCTATCTCAGCCAATATCACTGCAACTCCATCATCGTCTGTGAGGATCCCGACATGGCCAAGCTGCTGGACGCCATGATGAAGATCGACGTGGAACACTCGGAAATGCTGAAAAGGGTGCTGCAGAGGATGACGCACCCGTCCTGCAAAGCCGGCAAGCTGCCCGGCGAAGCAGACCCTGCCGCAGCCGACAAACCGGAGTTCCCCGAAACCGTGGCCCCCCGGAAGTAGCCATCTACCAGAACGGCTGCCCGTCGCCCTCCGGCCGGGCAGCCCTCGACAGCGCAAGCCCTCTCCCTGACCACTTCCTCTGCTGTCAAACATCCCCTCTCTCACCGAGCACCCTCCTCTGTTGTCAACCCATCCCGTCCCCCACCGCCACCCCTTCGTCGTTCCCCAGCCAGCCCCGCATTCACAGGATAAGCTTGACAAAGTGGCAG
>NZ_DATFBA010000005.1:0-18385 GCF_035254065.1 Geomonas sp. | reverse complement strand
ATGACATTTGCGATATCATAGGCGCATTAACTTTTTCTCAAAAGGAGGTGCCATGCGAGAACCAAAGAAAACAAACCACGAAAAGCAGGAAAGACACGAAAGATTGATCCGCCGAGCCCTGGCAGTTTTCGTGTTTTTCGTGCCTTTCGTGGTGGGCCTTTTATCCCCGCCTCCCGCCGACGCCCGCAGGCGCTCCATCGTCACCCAGGCCTCCCCCGCCACCGGCTCCGAGCAGGAAGTCCTTCGCGACTTCGAACTGATCCTCGATCTCTGGCGAGACGGCAGATACAACGAGCTCTTCGAGAGGACAGCGACCAGCCGGCAGAGCAAGGAGCAATTCGCCAGGGCCCTCGCCTCCGCCCCGCGCCGCCCCGCCTGCTGCTGGGAGAAGATGCAGGACGTGCGGGTTTCCGTGACCAGTGAGCGGGCCGCCGTAGTGAGAGCGCGACTCGGCTTCGATCGGAGCGTGCCGGGCACCGAATTCATCACCAGGGGCATCAAGCTCAAAAAAGAGGACGGCGTCTGGATGATCACCCAGTCGGAACTCTATTCACTGGCAGAACTCAAGAAGAAACGCTCCAGCTATAAGTATCTGCCAGCCCAGGGCAAGTAGTTCACTCTCTCACCCCCGTTAATCATTCCATTCTCCACTTACTCCAACCCTCCCTCTCCCTACGGGAGAGGGCCGGGGCGGGGGAAGCCTCAACTATCGATTCAGCCAACATTGATCAAGACGCGTGACCACCCTCACCCCTACCCTCTCCCAGACCGCGAGGGAGAGTTTGACCAGCCGCCGTGACGATCTTAATGACCGCTTGACCCTTTCTACCCCTTCCGGTACTCTAGGCGAATGTCCACGAATACTAAAGCAATTGTCCCCGTCAAACCTGAACTTCTCTCACCGGCAGGATCCCTCGAAGCATTCTTCGCCGCCATGGAAAAGGGGGCGGACGCGGTCTACGCCGGCCTCAGGGATTTCTCCGCCCGCGCCAAAGCCAAGAACTTCACGCTCTCCCAGATGGAGAAGATGACCACCTACGCCCACCATCACGGCAAAAAGGTGTACGTCACCCTCAACACCCTGGTCAAAGAGGCCGAACTCCCCCAGCTCATCGATACCCTCGCCAGTCTGGAAGCGATGCGGATCGACGGCGTCATCATCCAGGACATGGCGGTCGCCCGGCTGGCCCGTGAGTTCTTCCCCGGTATCCCGCTGCACGCCTCCACGCAGATGACCATCCACAACTCGCTCGGGGTGAGACAGCTGGAGGAACTGGGCTTCGAGCGCGTGGTGCTCGCCCGCGAGCTGCACATCGACGAGATCAGCACCATCGTGGCAGAGAGCCGCGCCGAGATCGAGTGCTTCATCCACGGAGCCCTCTGCTTCTCATTTTCCGGGCAATGCTACTTCTCCTCCTTCTTGGGCGGGCATAGTGGCAACCGTGGGCGCTGCGCGCAGCCCTGCCGTCGCCAGTACAAACACAAGGGAAAAGAAGGATACTACCTCTCCACCAACGACTTCTCCAGCATCGACATGATCCCCCAACTGGTCAAGGCGGGGGTCGCTTCCCTCAAGATCGAGGGGAGGATGAAATCCGCCGAGTACGTGGCGAGCGTGATCGGCGCCTACCGGATGGTGCTGGACGCCCCGGAGAGCTCCTTCGAGGCGGCGCTGGCCGAGGCCAAGTCGCTCTTGAAACTCTCCTTCGGCAGGGTCCCCACCAAAGGATTCCTCGCCTCCCATACGCCCACCGACATCGCAACCCCCTCCATCAAAGGGGCCACGGGCCGTTACCTGGGTGATATCAGGGAGATCAGGGGACACCGGATCAGCTTCGAGACCCGCGACCGCTTGCACGTCGGGGACCGGATCAGGGTGCAGCCCAGGAGCGACATGGCGGGGAGGGCCTTCACGCTGAAGGACCTCTTCGTGGGCGGCAAGAATGTGATGAGCGCCCGGGAAAACACCATGGTCTCCGCGACCTCCCCCTTCCCCTTCAAGCTCGGCGATTCCGTCTTCAAGGTCTCTTCGGAGACCGCCTTCACCATGAGCGAGAGCGCCTGCCTGAAACGGCTGGAAGCGGTGAAGGGCGACAGCATCCCCTGCAACCTGCGGCTTGCCCACCAGGACGAGTCGCTGATGATCGAGGCGGAGGTGCTCGGCTCCCGCTTCACCACCGAATACCACCTGGGCCCCCTGGAAGCGTCCCGCTCCACCGACATGGAAGGTGTGCTGAGATCACAGTTCTCCAAAAGCGGCGAGACCCCCTTCGTGCTCGCCTCGCTGTCGGCGCCCGGCTTCCCGGCGCTGCTCATCCCGCCCCCCAGGCTGAAGGAGATCCGCCGCACCTTCTACGCCTGGCTTGGCGAGCAGAGCGTGGGCACCCTGAAAAGGAAAAGCGGAGACGGCAGGCAAGCGGCGCTCGCCTCCTTGGTACCGCGACACCCGCACTCCTCCAAAGGCAAGGACGAGCTGCTGGTCAAGATCGAGCAGATCAAGGACTGGTTCGAGATGCACCGGGAGATCGTGGACGCGGTTGTCCTCCCGGTCTCCAAGGCCAACATGCATCAGCTCGCCCAGTTCGGCCGCAAAGTGAAAGGTGGCGAGCAGCGGGTGATCTGGCAGCTCCCCTTCATCATCTTCGAAGCCGAGCTCCCCTTCTATCGCGAGGCCATCGGAGCCATCCTGCGTTGCGGCTTCAAGCGCTTCGAGCTCACCAACCTGTCCCACTTCCAGTTCTTCAAGGGGACCGACGCCGAACTCTCCACCGATTACCGGCTCTTCTCGCTGAACAGCCAGGCACTCCTCTCCTGGCAGGAACTGGGGGCAGTGCGGGCGACCCTGTACATCGAGGACGACCGCGAGAACATGGCGCAGCTTCTGGCAAGCGATGTCAAGATCAAGAGAAGCGCGATGCTCTACACCCAGGTGCCGGTGATCACCTCGAAGATCGCCATCAAGGACATCAAGGGGGAAGCGCCGCTGATGTCGGACCGCGGCGAGGCCTATCCGGTAAAGGTGAAGGATCACCTGACCGTGGTGAGCGCCCAGACCCCGTTCGCCATCACCCAGCACAGAAACGAGCTCAGGCAGATGGGTTGCGGCTCCTTCGTCCTCGACCTCTCCCACCTGCAGCCGGAGCAGCGCGAACGGGCGATCGAGGCGTACCGCAAGTCGGTGGGCGTGCAAGGGTCGTCAGAGTTCAACTACACCGCCGGCCTCGTCTAACCCCGTGCCGCACCGACATCCCCTAGCGCTATCCGACATCCCCTCTTCGAAGGGGGAGGGTCAGGGAGGGGGAACCCGGGCGTCGATATGGATGGTGCCCCGCCATTCGCGGCAGTTTAGTCTAACGGAGCTGATATACACATGAGCATCTTCGACCGCATAAAAAATCCCTCGCTCGCCGAGTTGGTAAAAGATCAGAACCTGAAGGAACTGCTGCTTAAACGCGAGTTCCGTATCACCCAGGCCTACCTGCAGCGCGAGTTCCTCAGCCAGGCCTTGGACGACGAACTGGTGGAGCTTTCCATCGGCATCTTCGACGGCTACGGCGACATCGCCGGCAAGGTCAAGAAGCGGCTGGTCCCCTTCGCCATCCCCTTTTCAGCCACCTTCAGCGTGCAGGGGATAGAATTCAGCTCCTCCAGGAAAATCGTCCTGCTGAAGATCGAGAAGGTGGGGCCGGTGGATATCGACTGGCTGACCAGGAAGTTCGTGGAGCGGGTTCCCTTCCTGAGCTGCGCGGGAGACCTGATCGTCTGCGACCTCAACAAGGTGCCGCGCCTGGCCGAACTCTTCGCCTACCGGGTGAAGGGACTGGGGATCAACCCGTGGGACCTGATCACCCTGAAGGAATTGTCGCTGAAAGATGGAGAAATCGTAGGCAGAGTGGGGGTGGTGTTATGACAGATTACCTGGTGCGCATTATTTCCAAGCAGGGAAATGTCAGGGGACTTGCCTGCGTCACCACCGGCCTGGTTTCAGAGATCTGCCAGCGGCACGGCACCCTTCCCACCGCGACGGCTGCCCTTGGCCGCGCCCTGACGGCGGGCACCCTGATGGGCGCGCTTCTGAAGACCGGTCAGCGGGTCGCGCTTCGCTACGAAGGTAACGGCCCCCTTAAAAAGATCCTGGTGGAAGCGGACAGTAACGGCAGTGTGCGCGGCTACGTCGGCGATCCCCACGTCCATGAGCTTCGCCCGGACGGCAAGCTGGACGTGGCCGGGGCGCTGGGACGTGCAGGTTTCCTGACCGTCGCCAAGGATCTGGGACTGAAAGAGCCCTACCGCGGGACGGTGCAACTCCACTCCAGCGAGATCGCGCAGGACCTCGCCCTCTACCTGGTGGAATCCGAGCAGATCCCCTCCGCCGTCGGCCTTGCCGAGTTCATCGAACTGGACGGGACCGTCGCGGCCGCTGGCGGCTTCATGATCCAGGCTGTCCCTCCGGTCGATCCGGAGGTGGTCGAGGAGCTGATGGCCCGCATCGAGTGGATGCCCCCCTTGAGCGAGCTTCTGCACGCCAAGAAGAGTCCAGAGGAGATCCTGGAGCTGCTCTTTGCCGGCACTCCCTATGACATCCTCGAAAAGCGCGAGCTTGCTTTCGCCTGCAGTTGCAGCCGGGAAAGGATCGAGCGGGTGCTGATCTCCATGGGGAAAAAGGAGCTGGCCTCCCTGCACGAGGAGCAGCATGGCGCCGAAGTAACCTGCGAGTACTGCGGGGAGCACTACGCCTTTGACGAAAGCGACCTGGACCGGCTGATCGCCGAGGTGAAGTAGGCGGTAGTACGGTATAATCTAAGCCGTCCCCCCACTTTACCCATCAACAGGAGGCGCCGATGCGGATCCATGACATCACCCTGCCGTTGTCGTCAGAACTGCCGGTCTATCCCGGAGACCCGCCGATAGACATCGCCCCCTGGACCAGCATCGCCGACGGCGATGTCGCCAACGTCTCCCGCATCACCCTCTGTACCCACAGCGGTACCCACCTGGACCCTCCCCGTCATTTCGACCAGGAGGGCCTACCGGTCGACCAGATCCCCCTCGACCTGCTCGTCGGCAAGGCACAGGTGGTGGAGATCACCAATACCTTCGAAATCGGCAGGCACGAACTGGAACGTTTGCCGGTGAGGGGCGTCGAGCGGCTGCTGATCAAGACCGGCAATTCCGAGCTCTGGAAGGAGAGCGAGTTCGTGGAGAATTACGCGACGCTGACCTCCGAAGGTGCCAGCTTCCTGATAGAGGTGGGAGTCAGGCTGGTGGGGATCGACTACCTCTCCATCGAAAGTATCACTGGCAGCGGAGATGTGCACCACAAGCTCCTTGAGAAAGGGATCATCATCCTGGAGGGATTGAACCTGGCAGAGGTGGCGCCAGGAGAATATGAGCTGATCTGCCTTCCCCTGAAGGTAAAGGACGGCGACGGGGCACCGGTGCGGGCGATCCTGCGCGGAGGGCCCGAGCACACCACCCAAACGGACTTCGATCCGCACAGCAGCAAGTGGCCGCTGTCATAGATATAAGCTACCGTACCCCATCCTCACCCCTGTCCTCCCCTGGAAGGGGAGGGAGAGTTGGAGGGAGATTCAGGACCTGATTAGACAACTGATGGAACAGAAAAGGCCGCTGCCTTTGTAAAGGGAGCGGCCTTTTCATGTGTACGGCCCACATCTTGTTCCCTCCCCTTCAAGGGGAAGCTTGCCCGCCGGAGCCTTTAGGCGAAGGAGGGGGACAGGGTGAGGATGGGGTTAAGGCGAGGAAGGCATCACGGCTTCTTCGGGCACTTGTCGCACCCTTCATGCGGACACGGCTTGGTCTCGGCAACCTTCGGGCACTTGTCGCACCCATGACCCGACTTCGCTGCCTTTGCGCAGTCCGGGCACGGCCCCTTCGCACCGAGCTTCGCGCACTTCTCGCACTGCGCGCCGCTGGCATGCATCGGGCAATCAGCCTGCTTCTTGGGACACTTGTCGCACTCCGCCCCCTTCACCTTGGCGGAGTCCGCAGCCCCCTGCGCGGCCTTTCCTTCCTTCGCACAGCAAGGCTTTTGCTGCTGACTCTTCGCGCACTTATCGCACGCCGGTTCCGCCGCCCCCTGCTGGCTCGCCCAGACCGCCATCGAAGACGCCACCGCCAAGACCACCAGAAACGACATCACAAGCAGATTCTTCTTCATCATCCCCTCCTATTTTTTGAACTCTATCCTTTATCAGTTTCTCTAAACCGGCTCTTACCCCCCCGACCCTCTCCCTCCGGGAGAGGGTCGGGGGGAGGGAATCCCCCTACCTCGTGAAGGATCCCGACCGCAGCCGCCATCACGGAAGTCTAACTCTCTCTCTGGTCAAGCACCCCAACCGGCGCCGCCTCGGCGAACTCCTTATCAACCGGCGCCACCGCCTCGATGACCTTTCCCTTCGCCCCCTTGAAGCGCATGCTGCGGCAGTGCAGCATCATGCGCGGCGCGGGGATGCCCCCGTAACTCTCGTCGCCGATGATGGGGAATCCGGAATGGGCGAGATGAACACGAATCTGGTGGGTACGACCGGTGAGAGGCTTGGCCTCTATCGCGGTCACCCCGCCCCCTTCCCCGAGTACGTTAAAGACCGTCTTGGCAGGCCTGCCGTTGACGGCCACGCCATACCTGAACTTGCTCATCTTCGCGATGGGAGCGTCCACCTTCCAGCTTTGCTGGTCGGGCGAGCCGGAGACCAACGCCCAGTAGGTCTTCTCCACCTTGCCGTCCCTGAGCAGGTTGGAGATCAGGGTGGCCGCCTGCTTGTGCTTGGGGAAAAACATCACGCCGCTGGTTCCACGGTCCAACCGGTGCACGACCCGGGAGGGGTCCTTCAGCCCGATGCTCCGCATGTAACATTCCACCGCATACTCCACCGTCCCCTTCAGCTGGTACGGGGTGCGCTGGCTGTTGACGCCTACCGCCTTGTAGACCGCGAGGAAGTCCTTGTCCTCGTAGAGAAGCTCTTCCCGGCTATAGACGAGATCGATGCAGCGTTCTGCGCCCATGATGCCCAAGGCGACCTCGTCCCCTTCCTTGAGCGTCCGGGAGGCGACCCGCACCAGTGTCTCCGAGATGTTGCAGCCGCCCCAGTCGATGATCCTTCTGATTTCCCCCTTGGAGAGCTGCGGAAACAGCGCCTTCACGCCGTCGTCAAGCCGCATCCCCGCCTGCTCCGAGCCCACGCGCGCCACCAGTATCATTTCACCAGCCTCTGCGCGCGCAAAAGCGCCGCGATCGTCTTCCCATCAGTGATCTTTCCTTCGGCAGCCATCTCGACAGCGTCCTTAAGCGGTAGGCGGACGCAGAAGATCTCCTCGTAGTCCTCCGGGGCAGCTTCTCCCTGGGAGAGGCCGGTGGCGAGGTACAGGTGGATGATCTCGTCGAATACTCCCGGCGACGTGTGCAGCAGCCCGAGTGAGACGATGGAGGAGGCGACCAGCCCGGTCTCCTCGACAAGCTCCCGCTCCGCGCAAAGCGCCGGGTCCTCGTCCGGGGACAGCCGGCCGGCGGGAAGCTCCAGCATGAAATCCCCCACCGCCGGACGAAGCTGGCGGATCAGCGTTATGGTGCCGTCATCGTGCAGCGGCAGGATGGCAGCGCCCCCCGGATGGCGCACGATCTGGTAGGTGTACCACCCCTGCTCCCCGATCTTTACGTCCATCTGCTCGACATCGACCACCAGCCCGTTGAAGATGATCGATCTGTTTTTCGTTTCCATGATACCCCCTCAGGATACATACCATTTCCGCCACGGGAAGTGAAGGATGAAGTCAGCTGACGATAGGGAGACCGAGGAAATAAAGATGGATTCCGGTAGGGGCATCTGCTACATTTAGCTAATTGGACACCCAAAACACAGGAAAGGTGGTACGCAATGGCACAAGCAAAAGAAGGGGACCGCGTAAAGGTTCACTATACAGGAAGGCTTGACGACGGCACCGTATTCGACTCCTCGGAGTGCGAGGACGACGGGTGCGGATGCGGACACGGCCCGCTTGATTTCACCATCGGCGCCGGCCAGGTTATCCCCGGCTTCGATAAAGGCGTGATGGGCCTGGCGGTCGGCGAATCGAAGACCGTGCACATCCCGGTTGAAGAGGCCTACGGCGAGCGGATCGAGGAAATGGTGGCGGTGGTTCCCCGCAGCGAGCTTCCCGCCGACATGACGCCGGAAGTCGGACAGCAGCTCGAGGTGACCCAGGAAGACGGCCAGGCTTTCCAGGTCATGATCACCGACGTCAACGACGAAACCATCACCATCGACGCCAACCACCCGCTGGCCGGCCAGGCGCTCAACTTCGACATCCGCCTGGTGGAGATCCTCTAGAAGCACTGCTGCACCAGAGCGAGCCCGAAAAAACGAAATCCCCTCACCCGAATCGGGCGAGGGGATTTTTATTTTGTTCCTGAAACGAAATGTCCCGCCGCACGGCCCCTCCCCTTCAATGCCTGCCCGCCGTAGCCTTGGCCAAGGCGGGGGGAGGGACAGGGTGAGGATGGGGTTAGAGATCCGCCTAGTTCTCCGCCATGAAGTGGCACTCGTACAGATCTTCCAGCGACTGCAGGTGACGGGTCTCGTCAGCCATCATCTGCTGGAAGAGCTTACCCATGGGAGCGCCGGAGCACCCCCTGGAGAGCCGGCTATAGAAGTCGATGGAGCCCTTCTCCAGATGGATGGCGTAGGCAAGCGCCTCGCGGGCGTCAGATTCGGGACGCAGCTCGCGCTTGGCCAGCACGTAATCGAGATTCATGGTGGGGACCGGCTGCTGCAGGTCGGCGCCACCCTTCATCTCACCATCCACCAGCGCCTTCTCCAGCTGATGCTTGTGTTCGAGCTCATCGAGCGCCGCCTCTTTGAAGATCTGGCGCGCAGCCTTATCCTTGACGATACGAAGCGCGGCGAGGTAGGCCCTGAATCCCTCATCCTCCATCTTGGTGGCCATTTCTATCGCAGCTTCGAACGTGTAACAAACATCACCCTGCACAACCTCATTCTGATCGGCCATGGATAGTCTCCTCAAGCGTATAAGATTAGGAAGCTTTTTAACATACAAAGTCGTCAAGCACAAGAACTTGTATACACTATACCCCGTTCGCCTAAAAAGTTTACCTGATGATCGACGATCTTCAGAATCATCTCCCCCCTTGATAAAGGGAACAGGAGGGATTGCTTGTGACTCTATCATGAATGATATATAGTTTTGAGCGCCGTATCCATGCTGCTGGTACAATATCTCCCAGCAGTGGGGCGAAAGGAGGCGTTATGCGGGTATTTGTGGCAGGCGGTACCGGTTTCGTTGGCGGTCACCTTCGGCAGGCGTTGCTCGCCAAGGGACATACCATCAGGCTTCTGGTGCGCAAGAAAGGGACCGGCAGCGAAGCTGGCATCGAGGAGGTCGAGGGGGACGTCACCGAACTCTCCAGCTTCGTCAACGGGGTCAAGGGATGCGAGGCCACCATCAACCTGGTCGGCATCATCCGCGAATTTCCCCAGCGCGGCATCACCTTCGAGAAGCTTCACGTGCAGGCCACCCGGAACGTCATCGCCGCCGCCCAGCAGTGTGGCATCACCCGCCACCTCCAGATGTCCGCGCTGGGCACCAAGGCTGGCAGCCGCGCCAAATACTTCCAGACTAAATTCGCCGCCGAGGAGGAAGTCCGCAATTGCGGGCTCGACTACACTATCTTCCGCCCCTCCATCATCTTCGGACCAAAGGACGACTTCATCAACAAGCTGGCAGGGTACATGCGGACGTTTCCAGCCATGCCGGTGATCGGCGACGGCGAATACCAGATGCAACCGATCTCGGGGGACGACGTGGCGCGCTGCTTCGTCGAGGCGCTGGACAGGGTGGAAACGATCAAACACACCTACGAGCTGTGCGGCCCGGACCGGATGAGCTACAACGAGCTCCTGGACACTATCGGGCGGGCCATCGGCATGAACAAAGTCTGCAAGGTGAAAAACCCGCTCCTGCTGATGCGGCTGGTCGTGCCCATGCTGGAGCAGCTCTCCTTCTTCCCGATCACCTCCGACCAGATCACCATGCTGGTGCAGGGAAACTACTGCGACGGCGCTTGGCAGAACACCTTCGGCTTCCAGCCCACCCCCTTCGAGACCGGAATCAAGAGCTACCTCACCCCCAGCAGCAGGGCAGTCTGACACAAGACGTGCACTACCCCCTTTTCAGACACTCATAAGCTCGCCCTCCCTCCACGGGGGAGGGCAGGGGTGAGGGAAGCCTCGCATCATCCTGTAGAGTTCCCTTATCCCGTGCCTCTTTTGGGTGTCCCTGTGCCTTTTTCTGGCTAAAAGCTTCGCGCTTTATTATACTGCCGCAACTTTATGAAAGAGAGGAAGGGCATGGGTGAGACAGTAAGATTCGGAATATCCATGGATGACAAGCTCCTTGAGAGCTTCGACAAGCTGATAGAGCAAAAGGGTTACGCCAATCGATCCGAGGCGATCCGCGACCTGATCCGGGCCGCCCAGATAGAGCTGGACTGGGACGAGGGAGAGAAGGAAGGGGTCGGCACCGTGACCCTCGTCTACAACCACCACGTCCGCGACCTCTCCGACAAGCTCACCGAGCAGCAGCACGCCTACCACGACCAGATCGTATCCGCGCTGCACGTCCACCTCGATGCCCACAATTGCCTGGAGGTCCTGGTGGTGCGCGGCAAGACCCGGGACGTGAAGAAAATAGCCGATGAACTGATCGGCGTAAAAGGCGTGAAGCACGGGAAACTGGTGATGACCACCACCGGCGAAGGCCTGCACTAACCTCAACTCTCTTAGCTCTCCCTCTCCCGAAGGGGGAGGGCCGGGGAGGGGGAACACAGCTGCATCCATGAACAAAGGTGCCCGCCCGTGGCACTGAAACAGCTTGACAGCCCAATTCTGTGCGTGGTAATTGTAACGACTCGTTGAAGAGAGCAGTAGCAAAGGAATCGATGGAAAGGGACGACGCTTACTGGATGGGAAAAGCCATTGCCCAGGCGAAGAAAGCCGAGGCGATAGGCGAGGTCCCCATCGGCTGCGTCATCGTGAAGGGCAAAGTGGTTATCGCGCGGGGGCACAACCTGCGTGAGAGCAAGCAAGACCCCGCAGCCCACGCCGAGATGATCGCCATACGGAAAGCAGCCAAGAAGCTCTCCACCTGGCGGTTGACCGGAGCCACCCTCTACGTTACCCTTGAACCCTGCACGATGTGCATGGGAGCCGTCATCCTGAGCAGGCTGGACCGGGTGGTCTTCGGAAGCTTCGACCCCAAAGGCGGCGCAGCCGGATCCCTGTACGATCTCTCCAACGACAAGAGGCTCAACCACAGCGTCGAGCTGACCCCAGGAGTGCGGGGAGACGAGACCTCAGCATTATTAACAAACTTCTTCAGCTCTTTACGGGCAAAGAAGAAGCAGGCAAAATTAGAAAACGGAGAGATGTCCGAGTGGTCGATGGTGCCTGACTCGAAATCAGGTGTACCGAAAGGTACCTAGGGTTCGAATCCCTATCTCTCCGCCATTAAAAACAAGGGGTTACGGTCTTCCACCGTAACCCCTTTGTTTGTATTTACGCCTACCGTATCCTCTCACGTATCCTTTTTTGCAGCTGGTTTGGCAGCATTTCCAGCCCTCGCGACTTAGAAAAAAATAATCGCATGGTGGTCTTCGGGACAACCGTATCCTCCACCGTATCCTTTTTCGGCGAACGGGTGACTCGTCTGCTGGAAAAATTTCTGACGGGGATGCCTTGAAACTGGCACCCGAATATTAGCCGTTAATAGCCGATTCGCTTATTTACGTTTACGCTGTTATATGTTAATAAGGCTGAAACATAAAAACAGGTAGCCTTTATGCGAAAAAACGACTTAAGCGCCGAGCGGCAACAGCTGCTAGTGCCACTGACCTCACATCCCGGAGCGTTTGCCCTTGTCCCGCCTCCAACTCCCATCCGGGTTAACCTGCAGGGACTCCGGGGCGAGGTTACCAGGGCGCATGAGGCATTGGGGCTTCTTCAGGCCTCAGTGGCATCCCTCCCAAACCCGAACCTCGTAACCAGGACCCTGGACCGGAGAGAGGCTGTACGAAGCAGCCAGATCGAGGGGACCAGCTCCGACATGGACGACCTGCTTACCTTTGAAGCCACTGGAAGCGACGAAGGTCTTCCGCAGGATGTCGTCGTCACCCTCAACTATGTCAAGGCTCTGGAGTACGGACTCCAGCGGGTTGAACGGGAAGGAATCAAGGCGCTGACCACGAACCTGATTAGGGACCTGCATGCTCACCTGATGGCCGGCGTGCAAGGGTACGGCGACACACCGGGCCAGTTCAGAACCCGCCAGAACTGGATAGGGGGGCTGCGGATTTATGACGCCAAGTTTGTCCCTCCGCCGCCTGACCGCGTGGCTGACTGTGTGGAGGACCTGGTGCGGGCTCTTCAGTACATTCCGCCCGAAGAAGACTTCTTCGAGGTTCCCTTGGTCATTCGTCTTGCCATCGTGCATGCTCAGTTCGAAACCATCCACCCGTTCATAGATGGCAATGGCCGCGTCGGTCGGATCCTCCTTCCCCTCATGTTGGCGGCCGAGGGATACCCCCCCGTATATCTCGCAGGGTTCTTGAAAGCCAACCAGGACATGTATTATCAAACGCTGGGCGCTGTTCAGCTCCGAGGAGAATGGACCGAATGGGTGAGGTTCATAGCCACTGGTGTTGAAGTCGCCTGTCGCGAGTCTATCCAAATCGCCAAAGAGCTTACTGCTATTGCGGGAAAGTGGAGGGAGGCGATTTCGACTTTAAAACTTCGTGCCGACGCAGCGGCGAACCGTCTGCCGGATTTTCTTATCGGCACTCCTGTGGTCACCGTGAACCAGGTGCTAAAGGGGCTTGGTGTTGCTTTCCCGGCAGCTAATAAAGCGCTCTCCCAGCTCCAGGAACTGGGGATAGTAGAGCCCCTGAAGGACCAGCGGCGAAACAGGACATTCGTGGCCCGGGAGGTTGTAGACCTGTTAAACCGGCCGACTCAAGTTCCCCCATATTAAATCCGATCGGAGCGACTCCTGACATCGGAAATCGCCCCCCCTGCTTGAGAGAATAAAATCAAAAAAGCTCACGGTCGCCGGGGCCTTTCAGACCTATTTGCAGACTTCTTTCGACCTTCACCTTTACGAAATTTCTTGTTTGCCCGGCGCCGAGAAGTTGGAGCTTTTCGGTGAAATCGTGAGGCACTTTCCAGGTTTTCTCGCCTACCCGGTGCACAAGCCCACGGCGCTCCAGGGCCTCAAGTCTCTTCACATGGTTTTCAACATACTCCTCAGGCGCCACACCTTTACCTTTCAACCACGATACCTTTTCCAAATGATCCCGCGCTGAATAGATGCCACCGTTTTCGAGAGTGATTTTGTTGATGGTGTGGTCCACTTTCCGAGCGATCCCCTCTCCCCTTTTAACCGAGATGGTGACGACATCCCCGAGCTTACTTCCAGCCTCAAGGTCTTCAGAGAATTTGGATAAGGGGACATAGTAGGCTCGACCATCGGTCGCAGAGACGATCAGGTATTTTTTATCGTTAAGCTCGTTCACGAGCCCCTTTTCCACGACCTTTCCGGTAATGTTCAATTGATTCGGATCGTCCTGATCAAAGATGGCATATTCTCGATGTGGTGCCTCCTTCAGCGCCTTGTGCATGGTCTTTATGATGTCGCCCCGCACCCCCATTTCGCGCATTGTGGCTTCAAAGCCGTCTTCAAGACGCCAAACACCTGGTGAGGTCTCAGAGGCCAAACCCCACTTCTTAAGCTCCTCCAGGCGCCGCAGACGCACCTGCCGTTTGAAGGTCGAAAAGCTCTTGTGGTAAAGCCCTTTTTGTCTCAGATCGACCGTACCTTGATCATTCGAGTTCGCCTCTCGTACGAGATCTCGGTCGATCTCGGTGAAGCGCTCTTTGGAGATTTGTGCGGTGATGCCCCTTCGAATTTCCAGCTCTGACCTGTGCCCTAACTCCTTTGTGGCAAGCTCACTCGCCCTTCCCCTGATGCCGTGCGATAGGTAGTCCCTGGCTATCAACAAGTCCTTACCCTTTTCGTCTTTTCCCCGAATGATGAGGTGGATATGCGGGTTATCGGTATTTCCGTGATTCGCCGCGAGGTACGTTAATTTCGTTCCGAGATCCTTCTCCATCTGATTGACGAGGTCTCTTGTAAAGAGGCTAAGATCGAGGTCATGGGCATTTTCAGGCGAGATGATGAACCTGAAATGATGACGATCACTCGCGGCATCATCGAGGAAGTTATTTAGGTCCTGGGGACTCACATCTGCCTTCTCGTTATAGAGCTTGGCTTGCGAGATCTCACAGGCGCTATCCCTCGTGATGTAGGAGATATGGGCCTTTAAAAGTGCCCTGTTATTTTGTCCTCGCCCGCTTACAACACTTGCCTTCACCACCACGCGCTGCGCCCACTTCCACGGAGTTCTGACGAATACTCCAGCGCCAAAAGCTCGCCCTCGCCTGGACGATCCCGAGACGAACAGGCGATCCATCTGACGCAAAAAGCTAAGGCCTTGTGCAACCTCGCGGCTTCCGTCCTGGGTCTTGCGAGACCTTTGAAAGGCCACTTCGAAGCGTTTTTCTTTCTCAACTGTCGGCTTTTTTGCGGCCATCGCAACTCGCTAAAATAACTGCCATTTTCACAATGAACCCGATCAACATTCGTAATTGTAAAGATTTACGATATTTTTTGCACCTACTTTCTGGAGTGGTGCACAAAAATAATAGTTATCACTGGTGCTTGCGAAGCAAATGCACCAGTTATTTTATCTTGCATTACGGTTACAATGCTTATGTTTTGTTGACTTTTGCCTTTATTCTGTATGGATGCTTCATTTGTTTCAGGATATTTCATTTTTTATTCATGACACTTCAAAGTACGTTAAATGTATTACTTTGTCATTTTTTCAGCAGTGGTTGGTAACAAGGGAAAGGAGAACTTCCAGCATGGAAAAAAGAAGGGAATTTGTCGGTGAGGGTTTTGCTCGTTTAGCTTTACATTTTCGCCGGTGGTCGAAGGCGGTCAACGAATCCACCACCGCCCACCGGGCAAGAGCTGTTCGCTTATTCCTCGGACAGAGTGAAGTAAAAGGTAGCCCCATGGTTTGGCTCGCCTTTAGCCCAGATTCGACCGCCGTGCCGCTGGACAATTCGCTCCACTGTTGCTAGGCCAATGCCGAATCCTTTAACCTTTTGAGTGCCGGCCAGGCGGTGAAAGGGGGTGAAAATTTGCTCCTCCTCCGAATGCTCAAAGCCAGGTCCGTTGTCGCGGACGAAAAAGACCTGCTTTCCGTCCATGGTGAGGGTGCCGAACTGTATCACGGGTGCCGCTTGTGTGACCGTATATTTCCACGCATTACCTATCAGGTTGTCTAGCACGACCCGAAGCAGGTTACCATCGGCATCAGCCGTGAGTCCCTCAGTGATTTCAAACTGGACCTTTCGCTCCGGCGCTGTCAGCCTGAGCTCAGCGGCGACCTCCGCTGCCATGGCAGAGACATCTATCTTTTCCCGTCGAGGCTCGACGTGAGCCATACGGGAGAAGTCGAGTAGCGCTCCGATCATCTGATTCATGCGGACGGTACTTTGGTAGCCGAGCTGCAAGACCTCACGGCACTCCTGCGGGAGCCGTTCTCCGCACAAGAGCTCAACAGCCTGAAAGCTGTTGCTCATGACGTTAAGTGGGTTGCGCAGGTCATGGGCAACCATGTAACTGAATGCTTCCAGTTCCTTATTGGCAACCTGCAGTTCGGCATTTAACTGCTTGATTTTTTCCTCGGCCTCTTTACGTTCCGTGATGTCCCTGGTTACCGCAAGAATCCATCTTTCGTCGTCAACAACAATTGATTCGGCAGACAGAAGACCGATGACGAGTTTTCCGCTCTTTCCCCTAATTCTGATCTCCAGGTTTCGAATTGACCCTTGCCCTTCGAGCATTTGCAGAACCAGTTCTCGGTCAGCCGGATCGTCCCATATGTGCGTCTGGTGCACCGTCTTGCCAATTATCTCCTCACGTGTGTACCCCAACGACTGCAGAGCTACCTCGTTTATGTCAATGACCCTTCCCTCTTCGAATGTAGTTATGGTCATCAGCACCGACGCAGCATGGAAGAATGTCGAGAATTTCCGTTCGGACTTCTTAAGCGCCTCTTCGGCTTCCTTGCGTCCGGTGATGTCTATGGCAGCCCCGACCCACTCGACGATTTCGCCAGCATGGTCGAACAAGGGGACAGCACGCGAGAAGGTCCAGCCTATTGTGTGGTCCGCCCGCAGGATCCGGTGTTCCAACTGGAAGGTGCTCCTGGTACTGATAGCTTCTTTGATGACCTCCATGACGTGCGACTGGTCGTCAGGATGGATATACTTCTGCAGCCAGTCGGTTATCGGCGCTACCGTGTCTGACAGAAAATCCCTGCCTAGAAGCTCGCGCATTTCTCCCCAATCCGGGCTCATCCGGTACACCACATCGGAGCTTGCCAGCAAAAGTGCGCGGTAACGCTTCTCGCTATCTTCTACTGTCATGGTGCGCTCCTTGATCCGGCTCCCAAAATTTCCTGCACTCTTCTCCAGACGGGCTTTTAGGATATCCGAGGCAATTAAGGCCTGTCTACCTAGGTTACATCTTAGCTCAGCCATTATATCGCTATTACAATGGAGAACAACGCCGGCGACCGGTAGGGCTTTGCACAGGGCGCAAGCCGAGCGCGCCAAAGTGGAGCGCAGGCGAGGCGAACCGCCCTGTGTAAAGCACCAATTGGTGCGGCGCCAACTTCCTCCCTCAGGTCATCCATCTAAAAATCCACGATGTACCAGTTATCACTTTGATCTTTCTGGAAGACGACCTGAGAGCCTGTCCTCTGCCCGTCCACTATGGCCCTCAATCGGTAAATCGCTTCATCATGGTCATCATCAATCCGTATCAAGTTTAGACTGACCATGTCGCTCACCATCTTCGGCAACATGTTTTGTTTTTTGGCTTCTTCGAAAATGGTCCTCCACTTCTCTCGCTTATCCGGATGAAAGAGCTCAAGAGCATTGCCAACATCGCCGCTGGCCAAATATGATTTCATCTTGGCCCAGAGTTCCTGCAACTTTTTATCGATTTCTGCCTGTCTTTCACCAGATTGCAGATTAGGTTCCGCAGCGGTGTCTATTCTTGTGCCGCGCATCCCCACATTCATAACTTCGTTTTTGTAACCATAGCGGAGCCTTCCTTCAAAGGAATCGCCATTAAAGGAGAAATTACCGGAAATTGAAGGCGGCGGAAACTCGCACGCCAGTTCAAACGTCAAGGTATTGGCGGTCATGTTTTTCGATAGCAGTTTACACCGTTCAATGGTGAACATTTTCGTGAAATCCGCCTCGGCGTCTCTAACGTGCTCAACACGTTTTTGTATACTGCCAATACCACCTGCAGGCGACTCGATCCAGGACGTTATCTTGTAGTCGCCAGGCGTCAGATTAATCGCGAAGGCATTGCCAAGTGTGATGACAGTGAAAATGACGGTGAGCACGAGCATGCGTACAAGTTCCATTGCCCCCCCTTTCCCCCTCGCAAACCTACGGCGACTTCCGTTCCGTGTGCGATCAAATCAGCCGGGTGCTGCCATGCTCAGGCGAAAATAAACGATAACATCTCAAACGAGAACCGCAATTAACGAGGCGGCGAGCTTGAAGGAGCGTGCAGAGAGTCCACCGAAAAGAAGTTGGGGCTTGCCAAAAAGAAGGAGATCGAGGCGCAGGCCAAACAGGCTCGGTCTATGGCGTTAGACAGGGATCGAAAGATGGAGGGGGAGCTACTTTACCCGCAAGAATGGGCGAGGGAGAACGCCCGGAGCCTGTGGCACTCCATTAGCCTCAGCCCCGCTCCATAGAGCAGGCTGGCCATCAGCCAGTTCTGCCCGGTCAGCCGGTCCAATACTGCTTTTACTTCCTCCTTCGTAAACACCTCTGGCAGGTGCAGAGTTCGTTTTGCCCTGACTACTCCATCGATCAACCCAATGTCTTTCCCGAGGACGTGTTTGTAGAGGAATATGATCGCGTTCAATGCCTGATTCTGCGTTGATGAAGATATTTTGCGTTTAGTAGCGAGATATGTTAAAAATTCACCAATCTCCTTTTCGGCCATATCGGCGGGATGGCGCTTGTCGTGAAAGAGAATGTACTGCTTTGCCCAGAGTACATAGGTTTGCTCTGTACGGTAGCTATAATGCCGGATGCGGATCGCATCTCGTAACTGATCGAGGAGTTTAGGCTTCTCCATAGAACCTCCGTGGATAGATGCTAGCCATCTTAATCGACAGGTTTTGTTGCAACAT
>NZ_DATFBA010000004.1:0-31315 GCF_035254065.1 Geomonas sp. | reverse complement strand
GCGGCCGGCAACGGATTTCTCGTAGATCAGCTCCATAGGGCCTCCTTCAAAAGAGCCACCAGCCGGTCGATCTCCGCCTTGGTCCTCTTCTCGGTAACCGTCACCACCAGGGCGTTCTCCATGCCCAGGTCGGGGTAGTAGTCGGCCAGCGGTACCCCGGCGGCGACGCCCGCGGCGAGCAGTTTGGCGACCACTTCGGCGGCCGGTTTCGGCAGCGTGATGGTGAACTCGTTGAAGGTCGCCCCCTCGTTGAGCACGCTCACCCCGTTGATGCCGATCAGCTCGGAGCTCGCGTACTGCGCCTTGTCGTAGTTGAGGGCGGCGAGCGCCTCGAACCCTTTCTTGCCGAGGGCGGCGGTGAACATCAGTCCTCTGAGCGCGCAGAGGCTCTGGTTGCTGCAGATGTTGGAAGTGGCCTTCTGCCTCTTGATGTGCTGCTCGCGCGCCTGCAGGGTGAGCACGTAGCCGCGCTCCCCGTTCTTGTCGACGGTCTCACCCACGATGCGCCCGGGGAGGTTCCTGATGAAGCGCTTCCTGGTGGCGATGAAGCCGAAATAGGGGCCGCCGAAGGAGAGCTTGTTACCCAGGCTCTGCCCCTCGCCCACCGCGATGTCGGCCCCCATCTCCCCGGGAGACTTGACGAGCCCCAGCGCGATCGGGTAGCAGGATACGATCAAGAGCGCCTCGTGCTCGTGCGCCTTGGCCGCCAGCGCCGTGAAATCGTGGACGCTGCCGAAGAAGTTGGGGTTTTGCACGATGACGGCGGCGGTCTCGTCGTCGATGGCCGCCATCAGGGCGTCCAGGTCGGAGCTGCAGCCGTTGGGATTGACCTCCACCACCTTGTCCGACAGGTTGGCGAGGTATCCCTGCACGACCTCCCGGTGCAGCGGGTTCACCGACCTGTCGAGCACTACTGCGTGGCGCCCGGTGACCCTCATCGCCATCAGCGCCGCCTCGGCCAGTGCCGTGCCGCCGTCGTAGAGCGAGGCGTTGGACGACTCCAGCCGCGTCAGCCGGCAGATGGCCGACTGGTATTCGTAGAGGGCCTGCAGGGTACCCTGGGCGCATTCCGGCTGGTACGGGGTGTAGGCGGTGTAGAACTCGGCACGGCAGGAGAGGTGGTCGACGGCGGCGGGGATGAAGTGGTCGTAGAGTCCCCCTCCGATGAAGGATACGATGTCAGTGCCGCCCGAGGCCGCCTTTTCCTGCATGAGCCGCATGAGCTCCAGTTCCGACATCCCCTCGGGAAGGTCGAAGGACTTGGCCCTGAGCGCAGCAGGGATGGAGGAGAACAGCTCGTCGATGCTCTTGGCGCCGATCACCGCCAGCATCTCCTGGATCTCCTCCGGAGTATTGGGGCAGTAACCCATCAGCTTTGTCCCTTGACGAATTCGGCGTAGGCGGCGGCGTCCAAAAGCGAACCGAGCTCGGCAACATCGGTCGCCTGCAACTTGCAGATCCAGCCGGACTCCTCGGCGCTCTCGTTGACCAGCTCCGGCGCGTCCTCGAGCTTCGAGTTGACCTCGACGACCTTCCCGGAGATCGGCGCGTAGATGTCGCTGGCAGCCTTGACCGACTCGATCCCCGCCAGGGTGTCGAACTGCTTCACCGTTTTGCCGACCTGGGGAAGCTCAACGAAGGTGATGTCCCCCAGCTCGTGCGCGGCGTGCTCGCTGATGCCGACCGTAGCGACCGCCCCCTCGACCGAAACCCATTCATGCTCCTTGGTGTAGTGCTTTGCCATCTTGAACCTCCGGGAAGATAGGGTGAAAAAATGTGATCAATTGTCGCGCTGATTTTGCAGGGTGGGCACCGCCCACCATAACGTTGGACTCGCCCAATTGGGCGATGATCTTCCGCAAAGGGTCCCTTCTCCTTCAAGGAGCAGGACAGGATGAGGATGGGGGCGTTCGGCTTGGTACCCCATCCTCACCCCGACCCTCTCCTTGAAGGAGAGGGAGAAGTTGGCTGAGCGGAAGATGGTGAGTGATCAGCCGATTACGAGCGGAGCGAGCCGCCGGAGTAGAAGGGAAGTTCGACCACCTCGGCTTCCATCTCGACCTTCTCGTGCTTGATGGAGAGCTTGGTGCCGAGCGCCGCCGCCTCCGGCTTCACCAGTCCCAGCCCGATCCCGCAGCTCAGCATGGGAGAGAAGGCCCCGCTGGTCACCGTGCCGACCTCGTTCCCCTCGGCGAAGATCTGGTAGTGGTGGCGGGGGGAGCGGCGCGAGGTGGCCTTGAAGGCGATCTTTACCCGGGCGGGCCCCTGCTGCTGCTCGGCGATCAGCGCCTTTTTGCCGATGAACTCCTTCTCCAGGTTGACGAAGGACATCAGGCCGGCGGAAAGAGGCGTGGTGGTCTCGTCGAGGTCGTTACCGTAGAGCGAGTAGCCGACTTCCAGCCTGAGCAGGTCGCGCGCACCCAGTCCGGCCGGCTTCACCCGCGGGTCCTTGAGCAGGAGCTCCCAGAGTTCGGGGATCTTGGAGGAGGGGATGAAGATCTCGTAGCCGAGCTCGCCGGTGTAGCCGGTGCGGCTAACCAGGGCGTCGACGCCCAAGATGGTGGTCTTGATGAATTTGAAGAAGGGTATCTCGCCGATCTGGGGGCCGAAGTGCTCCACCAGGATCTCGCGGGAGAGCGGTCCCTGCAGGTCGACCTTCCCGGTCTGCGCCGAGATGTCGGTGAGCTTGGCGCCGGGCTTCAGCCGGGAGCGGATCACGGAGAAGTCGTTAGTGGTGGTGGCGGCGTTCACCACGATCATCACCTCGTTCTCGGCCAGCCGGAAGACGATCAGGTCGTCGATCACCCCCCCTTTTTCATTGAGCAGGAAACCGTAACGGGAGCGCCCGACCGGGATCGTCTTCACCGAGAAGGTGAACACGTTCTCCAACCCGTCCCCCTCGATGTCCCCCTGGAAGAGGAACTCTCCCATGTGGCAGATGTCGAAGAGGGCGGCCTGCTCCCGGCACCACTTGTGCTCGGCAATGATCCCTTCGTACTGGATCGGCATCAGCCAGCCGCCAAAGGGTGCCATCAGAGCTTTCAGCGCCTCGTGCTGCGCGCGCAGAGGGGTGGCTTTCAGGTCTTCGGTCATTGGTTCCTCCTTGGAAAGAACGGGCAGCTCACTTTAGGAAAAATTCAGACTGCTGTAAACAGAATTTCATCGGCGCCGGCACCTTTTTGCCGGCCATGGCAACTAGCTATAACTTCTTGCCAAAAACGGGATATCTCTATACTCTTATACGGACTCTGGAGGAAGACATGGATACATCGCGTTTGGTGGAGAAGACGGTAGAAACCCTCACACCGTTCGAGACCGCAAACATCATGGACTTTTTGCGGCACCTCACCGTGAAGAGCGCCATCTCCAACCCCTACATCGTGGGCGCCTTCCTGGTGCTGGCCTTCTATGCCGTGGTGAAGCGGTCGAAATTCGTGCTGAGCAGCCTGTTCGCCGCCATCTCCATCCTGCTCCTGATCAGGTACACCATGCCTGCCGAAGGAGACAACCTTTCGGTGAGTACCACAATCCCGTTCGCTTTCGGCGGTTTGGCCATCGGCGCCTTTATCATCTATCTCTACTTCATAAAGACGGAGTAACCCGATTTTGCAGAGAGTAGGCTTTACCTCCACCATCCCCGTTGAGGTGCTGGTCGCGGCAGGCGTTATCCCGGTCGACCTCAACAACATCTTCATCACCCATCCCAACAGTCAGCTGCTGATCGATGACGCCGAACTGGCCGGTTTCCCGAGGAACGTCTGCGCCTGGATCAAGGGGATCTACAGCTCGGTCTTGGTCAGCGGCGTCACCGAGATGATCGCGGTAACCGAGGGGGACTGCAGCTATACCAAGGCGCTCATGGAGGTGCTCTCCCTGCAGGGGGTGCGCGTCTATTCCTTCGCCTATCCTGCCGCCCGCGACGCGGCAGCCCTTCGGATGGAGATCGAGAAGCTGATGAGCCATCTCGGCGTAGGCTGGGACGAGGTGAATCAGGCCAAGAGGCGGCTGGACCGGATCCGGGCCAAGGTGCACGAGATCGACCGGCGCTGCTGGGAGCTGGACCAGGTGACCGGCGAGGAGGACCACTACTTCCAGGTCTGCACCTCCGACCTGAACGGCGACCCGGACGCCTTCGAGGCGGAGGTGGACGCCTTTCTCGCCGAGGCCTCGCTTAGGCCCGCGCGCAAGGAGCGCATCAGGCTTGCCTACCTCGGCGTCCCCCCCATCCTCACCGGGTTGTACGGTTTCCTGGAGAGGCTGGGCGCGCGGGTGGTGTTCAACGAGACCCAGCGTCAGTTTTCCATGCCCTACGGGATCGATGACCTGGTGGAGCAGTACCTCGCCTACACCTATCCCTACGACATCTTCCACCGCATCGAGGACATCTCCCGGGAGATCGAGGCGCGCAGGGTGGACGGCGTCATACACTACGTCCAGTCGTTTTGCTTCAGGCAGATCGAGGACATGGTACTCAGGAAAAGCATCGGGGTCCCCATCCTGACACTGGAGGGGGACAAACCGGGGGATGTCGACGCCAGGACCAAGATCAGGATCGAAGGCTTTCTGGAGCTTTTGGAGGACCGGTAGTGTTAACGCTTCCGGCCGTACTCTCGGCCGGAACTCTCACACAGAGCCTTCGCATCTTCTGTCAGCCACCATGTTCTCAGCTTGAAAATAGTACATTGGCTATAACTGTTGGCAAGCAGCTGCGGTAAATAAAGGCATGCTTGTGAGATCACGCAAGAAAGATGAAAGGAGCAAGTTGGGCCGTTCGTCCTGAGCTTGTCGAAGGACCCGCTGCCAACTTCTTTCGCCAGAACAAGCAATATGAGTTTCACACCCTTCGACAGGCTCAGGGCAAACGGCCATGGGATCTGCGCCAGATGCATCAAGTTCGAAAGAGAGAATGGACGTGACTGAAACGCTAAAGATAGGGATCGATCTTGGGAGCAGGAAGGCGAAGTTCGCCCTCATGCGGGAGCGCGACATCCTCAGGCTTGCCGATCTCGATACCATCGCCTTTTATAAGAAGTACGGCAGCATGGTCGGTGACGAGCTGTCGCTGGACCTCGCCGGAAGCGGCATCTTCACGCCTGAAGAGTTGGCCCAGGCGGCGATCACGGTGACCGGCTACGGCCGCAACAGCATCAACCTGCACGGCGCGCGGGTCATCTCGGAGATCAAGGCCCACGTGGCCGGCGCCCGCACCCAGACCGGCCTGGCCGACTTCACCCTCCTGGACATGGGAGGGCAGGACACCAAGGTGGCCCAGGTGGTGGCCGGCAGGATGGTGGACTTCGTCATGAACGACAAGTGTGCCGCTTCCAGCGGGCGCTACCTGGAGAACATGGCCGCCGTCTTGGAAGTCTCCCTCGATGAGCTCTCCTCGCATGCCGAGGACCCGATCGCGCTGGATGCCACCTGCGGCATCTTCGGCGAGAGCGAGCTGATCGGCCAGATCCTGCGCGGCTATCCCCTTTCCCGGCTCTGTGCCGGGGTCAACCTCACCCTGGTGAAGCGGGTGATGCCGATGCTCAAGCGGTTTCCCTCCAAGAAGCTGGTCATCACCGGCGGCGTCGCGCTCAACCGCGCCATGGTAACGCTTCTCTCCGCCGACTGCGGGATGGACGTGGTCATCCCCGCACATCCCCAGCACAACGGCGCCATCGGCTGCGCCTCGCTTTCCTAGCCCCATTCACGTTTCCTTCAGCAACCCCGCTCCAGCAAGCTTCCATCAACACCCCCTCGCCCCAATAAAGCTCCTCCCCCCGAACGGGGTGAGGCTGGGTAGGGGGAGCTCTGCAGGCACAGGGATGAAGCACCGTCAGCGATTGCAGCGGCAGTTCCCCCTCCCTAACCCTCCCCCTTCGGGAGAGGGGATTGAAAGCTCCTCCACCGAACCTCCTTCGGCGGGGGAGGTTCGGTGGCGAGGGGACCCGGGGGAGGGTAGTGGTTTGGCCGTGGCTCCTGATTTTTCTTGAATTTTGCTCCTCGCGCGGGTAACCTCCCGAAAGTTTATTTTGCGGAGGAAGTCATGCGCGTCAGCAAGAAGGATTGGTTGTTCGTTGCCATCATTGTCGCGGTGGTCGCCATTTTCTGGGCGATCTCCGGCGAGGAGAAGACCAAGCGGGTACCGCTGGACGCCACCCACCAGGCCTCCTACGACCTGTTCAACAAGACCCAGAGCAAGATGGAAGCTGACAAGGGTTGCCCCGCCTGCCACTTCGAAGGCCCCGGCGGCGTCCCCTTCCCGGCCAAGCACCCGGTCAAGCCCCAGGGCGGTCCGATGCGCTGCCTGTTCTGCCACAAACTCAAGGCCGCCGGAGTCCAGCAGAAGTGACCACGCTGAACCTGACCGGGGAGCTGGAGCGGCTGATCCGCGATATCGTCGCCCGCACCCCGGAGTTCCACCACGTAGCCACTGAAAAGCTCCTGGTCTGCGTTTCCTCCGGGCGTCCCAGCCCGGGGGGAAGCCTCGCCAAGATCCATCCCCTGCGCTTCGAGGGCGGGGAGAAGTCGGTCAGACGCAGGCGCGGCCGCAGAGCCGTGCTCTGCACCATGCCCACCATCATGCACCAGGGGGAGGAGATCCTCTACGTGATCTACTTCCTGGTCCCCCGTTTCCTGGAACTCTCCACCCGGGAAAAGCTGATCACCGTCTTCCACGAGCTCTACCACATCTCCCCCGCCTTCGACGGCGACATCAGGCGCTTTCCCGGCCGCAACTACGCCCACGGCTCCTCCACCAAGGCTTACAACGCGCTGATGGGGAGGCTGGTGGACGCCTACCTCGACCAGCTCCCCGACCCCTCCGCCATGCTCTTCTTGGAAGGAAACCTGGCCGAGCTCAGGCGCCGTCACCGCGCCATCGTGGCCCGCCGCCTCCCCGCCCCCCGCATCAGTGTAAGCCCCGCAGGGTAATCATCTCCCTGCTCGGACGTTCCCTCTCCTGAAATACGTCCCCTCGCCCCATTGGCACTACCATTGGCATTGCGGGGCAACCCTCACCCGGCCTTCGGCCACCCTCACCCCTGAAGGGGCGAGGGCTGAGTGGTGAGGAGCTTGCCCTGAAGGGGCGAGGGTATGAGATGTGAGGGAGCAGGATTGATGTATTCTTGACTTTCCCCCTGTGTGCTATAGTGTTGACAGGTACTTAGCTGCCCGCACTGCCGGGGACTGGCTCCGCAGGTGCCTGTCCCCTTAACGCCCTTAACGCCGACCGCTACGCCGAAGAGGCGCCGATCATGCTGAAGCTCGATACCGCCATCATCCAGAAGTTCGACGAGTTGACCGACAAGGCCAAGAAGGTCAACGCGTCCCAGCAGGTGACCGACATCGCCGCCACCGTCGACTCCAAGAAGTTCCAGGAGTGGGCGACCTCGGCCCTCGACCTCCTGCAGAAGGTGTTCGGCGAAAAGAGCAGTTATTACCGAAACTTCAACGCTATCTACTCCAAGATCATCAACATCGTCTACAAGGAAAGCTTCGACAACTGCCGGGCCGTCTTCCTCTCCGCCCGGGAGGAGTACGAGAAGGGGGGGCTGTCCCAGATCCGGCTCTTCTTGGATCATGCCGTGCTGGAGTTTCTGGCCGGGCGCTGTTCGGAATTGCTGCGTCGGGGAGAGAAGGAGACCGCCTGCATCCTTGCCTCGGTGCTCCTGGAGCACGCGCTCCGCTACCTGTGCGGCAGGAAGGGGATCGCCGAGGGGAGCATCGAGCAGATGAACGAGGCGCTCTACGCGGCAAGAGCCTACCAGGTCGGCACCCATCAGAGGATAAAGGACTTGTGCTACATGAAGGAAGACTTCCTGCACTGTCAGGGGGACAAGTACAAGACCGCCGACGTTGATGACATGCTGCGCGGCGTGCAGCGCTTTATTGGCAAAGAGCTGCAGTCGTAATCATACTCTGCTGCGCTCTCCCCTCTTGCTATAATTCTTTTCCGCCTCTATTCCCACCGTCTGCCAACGAAAAAGCTCACATAATTACTTCAGGTTGTGCTATACTTCCCGCCCGCTCTATTCCAGCATTCTTTTGGCGTCCCTTGATCCAGTTTTGAGGACTTCTGTGCCTCTTGCAGTCAGTAGTCCGCGCATTGATTGTGATGTTATTGGTAGGATAGCAACGTCCTGTATTCGGTTAGCCGGGAGCGACGATGAGCGCGAAGAACGAAGCTGACACGAAATCCCCTTCCCATGACACCGACCGGTCCACTCTCTGCGAGCCTGAACTGGCCGCCATCCTCGAGCTGGTCAGAAAAGCCACCGGCCACGATTTCAGCTCCTACAAGACCAACACCATCACCCGCCGCATCGAGCACCGCATGGCGGTCAACGATGCGGGAAGCATCGGCCAGTACCTTGCCCTGGTTCGGGGAAACGAACTGGAGGCGCGCGCGCTCAGCCAGGACATCATGATCGGTGTCACCGGCTTCTTCCGCGACCCCGAGGCCTTTTCGGTGCTCAAGCACCAGGTGATCCCCAGGCTGTTCACCGGCTGCCAGCCGGAGGTGCCGGTGCGCATCTGGCATAGCTGCTGCGCGACCGGCGAGGAGGTCTACTCCACCGCCATGCTGGTCCGGGAATACCTGGAGGAGCAGCGGCTGGACGCCAAGGTGCTGATCTTCGCCACCGACATCGACGAAGAGGCCATCGCCCAGGCCAGAAGCGGCATCTACGAGCGGGCGGTCGCCGAGCAGGTGGGGGGCGAGCGGCTGGCCCATTTCTTCACCCCCCACGAGGGGCATTTCCAGGTGGTGAAGGCGCTCAGGGAAATGGTGGTCTTCGCCCACCACAGCGTGGTCAAGGATCCCCCCTTCTCGCGGCTGGACCTGCTGGTCTGCCGTAACTTCCTCATCTACCTGAACCCCGACATGCAGAGGCGGCTGATCGCCCTGTTCCACCAGTCGCTTAGGCCGGGGGGGATCCTCTTCCTGGGGGCGGCGGAGAGCGTGGAGCGGGCTCCCGAACTGTTCTCGGCGCTGGACAAGAAATGGAAGATCTTCCAGCGCCAGCCGGGGGTGAAAAGGAGCGAGGCCCCCTTCAGCTACCCGGCCGCGCTGCCGGTCCGCTCCCAGCTCACCCGCCTTGCCAAACCGGCCGCCAGCCAGGAGGCCGATCCCGGCGTGCTGGCGGAGAGGCTGCTGGTGCAGCGCTTTGCTCCCCCCTCGGTGATGGTGAACGAGAAGTACGAGGTGGTGCACGTCTGCTCGCCGACCAAGGGGCTCCTGGAGGTCCCCAGCGGCAAGGCGACCCGCGACATCCTGCGCATGGCCAGGGCCGAACTGCGCCCCGCCCTGCGGGCCGCCATCTTCAAGGCCTTCAGCGACCAGCACCGGGTGGAGTTCAAGGGGGTGCGCTTCGTCGAGGAGGGGGCGGAGGTCGCCGTCAACGTGGTGGTGGAACCGGTCGAGGCCCCCCAGGCGGCCGGGAGGCTGGCGCTGGTGGTGTTCCAGCCGGCCCTCCCCCCTCCCGCTCCGGTGAGCGCGGGCTCGCCGGTCGTGGGCGCCGAGGGGCAGGAGGGGGACAACGCGCAACTGGTGCGCCACCTCGAAGAGCAGCTGCGGATCACCCACGAGCAGCTGCAGGCCACCACGGAACAGCTGGAGGCCTGCCACGACGGCTTCCTCTCCGCCAACGAAGAGCTGTTTTCCATCAACGAAGAGTTCCAGTCCGCCAACGAGGAGCTGCAGTCGACCAACGAGGAGCTGGAGACCTCGAAGGAAGAGCTGCAGGCCCTCAACGAGGAGCTCACCACCCTGAACGCCGAGCTGCAGGGGACGGTGGAGGAGTTGAACCAGGCCAACGCCGACATGGAGAACCTCCTCACCAGCTCGGCCACTGCGACCCTGTTCCTGGACACCCGGCTCAACATCAAGGGGTTCACCCCGGCCTTCGCCTCGCTCTTCAACCTGATCAGCTCCGACCTCGGCCGCCCCTTCCGCCACATCGCCGGCAAGATCGACTGGCCCTCCTTCCAAAAGGACGCCCGCTCGGTGCTGGGCGGAGAGCCCTTTTCCGAGCGGGAGGTGGAGACCCTGGACGGGGAGCGCTGTTTTCTCAAGCGTCTGGTCCCCTACTGGACCAAGGACGGCCGCATCGACGGCGTGGTGGTGACCTTCATCGACATCACCGTCCGCAAGCAGATGGAAGAGGCCCTCAAGAAGAGCGAGCAGCGGGTCCGGCTGAAGCTGAAGAGCATCCTCTCCCCGGAGGGTGAACTCGGCAACCTGGAGCTGGGCGACATCCTGGACGTGGCAGGACTGCAGTCGCTGATGGACGACTTCTACAAGCTGACCCGCCTCCCCATGGGCCTTTTGGACATCAAGGGGAAGGTCCTGGTGGGCACCGGCTGGCAGCCTGCCTGCACCGAGTTCCACCGGGCGCATCCCGAGGCGAGCCGCAACTGCCTGGAGAGCGATACCCTGCTCTGCGCAGGGGTGGCGCCGGGCCAGTACAAGATCTACAAGTGCAAGAACAACATGTGGGATGTGGCGACCCCGGTGATGATCGGCGGCCGGGTGTTCGGCAACCTCTTCATGGGGCAGTTCTTCTTCGAGGACGAGCCGGTGGATTACCAGCTGTTCCGCTCCCAGGCCACGCGCTACGGCTTCGACGAGGAGCGCTACCTCGCGGCCATCTCGGCGGTGCCGCGGCTGACCAGGGAGACCCTCAACACCAGCATGAGCTTCTTCACCAAGCTCGCCGACGGCATCTCCCAGCTAAGCTACAGCAACCTCAAGCTCGCCCGCTCTTTAGCCGAGCGCGACCAGCTCATGCAGTCGGTGAAAACGGCCGAGGAGATCCAGCGCCGCTACGAGCTTCTGGCCCAAAACAGCAGGGACATCATCCTGTTCGTGGGGCGCGACGACGGCCGCATCATCGAGGCCAACGCCGCGGCGGTGAAGAGCTACGGGTACAGCCATGAGGAGCTTTTATCGCTCACCATAGGCGACCTGCGGGGGGCGGGGGGGACGCAGGAGATAACCGCCCAGATGGAGGAGGCGGACTCGGGCGGCCTTTCTTTCGAGACCGTCCACCTCAGGAAGGATGGCAGCAGCTTCCCGGTAGAGGTCAGCAGCCAGGCGGCCACCATCGGCGAGACCCGCCTGCTGATCAGCGTGGTTCGCAACGTCACCCGGCGCAAGCAGAGAGAGGCCGAGTTGCGCCAGGCCAAGGAGGTGGCCGAGGCGGCGACCCGGGCCAAGAGCCAGTTCCTCGCCAACATGAGCCACGAGCTCAGGACGCCGATGACCGGTGTGCTCGGCATGCTCGACCTCACCCTCGCCGGCGATCTCGACAAGGACCAGCGGGAATGCATCGCGGCGGCCCACAGGTCGGCCAGTTCCCTGGTGAGGATCCTCAACGACATCCTCGACCTGACCCGGATGGAGATGGACAAGGTTTCCATCGAGGTGCAGCCGTTCTCCATCAGGAAGTGCCTGGAGCACACCGTTCACCTGCTGCTGCCGGCGGCCCGCAGCAAGGGGCTGGAACTCGACCTGCAGCTGGACGGCCGGGTGCCCGACCTGCTGCTGGGGGATCAGACCCGGCTGAGCCAGGTGGTCACCAACCTGGCCAGCAACGCGGTCAAGTTCTGCGACCAGGGAAAGGTGGAGATCAGGATGTCCGCGGAACCAAGGGGCCAGAGGGGGTGGCAGGTCACCTTAAGCGTGACCGATACCGGCATCGGCATCCCTGAGGACAAGAAGCACCTGCTCTTCCAGGTCTTCAGCCAGGTGGACGAGTCGCATTCCCGTTCCTACGGCGGTACCGGCCTCGGGCTGGTGATCAGCAAGGGGATCGTGGAGCGGATGGGTGGGACCATCTCCTTCACCAGCGAGGACGGCAAGGGGAGCACCTTCACCTGCAGCATCCCCTTCAAGGCTGCCGCGCCGGCAGAGGAAAGGGCGGGGATCGCCGAGCAGAGCGGCGCCAGCGCAGCCACCGTGCTGGAGGTGGGGGAGGCCGGCATGCCGCGGCTGCTGGTCGCGGAGGATGATCATACCATCCGCGACCTGCTGGGAAGGATGCTGCGGCGCAGAGGCTACCGCGTCGACTTCGCCGTCAGCGGCCAAGGTGCGGTGGAGATGTCGGAGGAGGGAAGCTACGACCTGATCCTGATGGACGTGCAGATGCCCACCATGAACGGATTCGAGGCCACCTCGGCCATCCGCCAGCGCGAGCGGGAACAGGGGGGGCATATCCCCATCATCGCCATGACCGCGCACGCCTTCAAGGAGAGCGAGCGGAGGTGCCTGGCGGTGGGGATGGACGGCTACGTCAGCAAACCGATCGATTTCAAACAGACCCTGCAGACCATCGCAGAGGTGATCCGGAACCCTCCCGGTTCCGGTGCATGAAAGAAGGAGAGTGTAATGACGCCACACATGCAGGCCGGCGAGGCACTGGTCAGGGCCGGCATCATCAGCGCGAGCGCCCTGGAAAAGGCGCTGGCCCGGCAGAAGGAGAGCGGCAAGGGGCTGGGCGCGGTGCTGGCCGAGCTGGGCGTTTTGAAGGAGGAGCACTGGATCGAGGCGATCTCGAAGGCCTTCTGCCTGAAGACGGTCAGCAACATAACCGCCTACAACTTCCCGCCCGAGCTGCTGGCCCTGATCCCGGCGGAGTTCGCCGCCGAGCGCCTGGTGTTCCCGCTCAAGGAGAAGGACGGCATGCTGGCGGTCGCCATCAGCGATCCCTTCGACACCGACACCCTGGAGATCCTGGCCGGCAAGACCTCGCTGAAGATAGTTCCCTTCCTGGCGCGGCGCGCCGACATCGAGGGGGCCATTGAGGCCAAGTACCCCGAGTCGACCGGCGCTCCCGCGGGGCCCAAGGTCCTGGTGGTGGACGATTCCCAGGCTATCGCCTCCATCATCAGGGGGGTGCTGCAGAAGGAGGGGTATCGGGTGTCGGTGGGGCACGACGGGCTGGAGGGACTGAAGCTGGCGGTGGCGGAAAAGCCCGATCTGATCATCACGGACACGGTGATGCCGAGGCTGGACGGCTTCGGCCTGTTGCGGGCGCTCAAGGGTAATCCGGATACCGCCCGCATCCCGCTCATCCTTCTGACCGCCAAGTCGGGGGCCGAGGAGGAGCAGCGGGCCTTGGAGGCGGGATTCCTCGACTTCCTCCCCAAGCCGGTGCAGCCGACCCGGGTGGTTTCCCGGGTAAAGCAGGCGCTGGAGAAAGCGCCTGAATCCCCACAGCGTTAGCTCGTCACTCCATCAACCTTGACCATTGTGCCGAGAGGTCCCATGTCCTCAGTCAATGAAGTAGAAATTGCCGGACGCATCGCGGCTCTGGAAGCGGAACTGGCCGCGGCGCGCGGTGAACTGACCGATGCCCGCGCGGCGCGCCTGGCCGCCCTGGAAAGCGAGGTCGCCACCCTGCGGGACGATTACGACGCGCTCCACGCGGAATACACGCTGATCAACGAGGAACTCTCCTTGCGCAACGCGGAGCTTTTGCAGGTGCGCAGTGAAAAGGAAACAGCCGAGGCGGCAGCCGCTGCCGCCGCCGCGGAGGTGAGGGGACTCAAGGGGGAGTTGGAGCGCCTGCGGGGCTCGCAGCAGGCCGAGGTGCTTTCCATTGCGGCCGAAGTTGCACCGGTCGCCACCGGCGCCGTGACGGCCGCCGCCACTGTCCCGGCCGCCCCGGTCGATGCCCCGCGCGCACAGCCTGCACCGGCACCCGCAGCCATAAGTTCAGTGCCGGCAGCCGTCGAGGAAGGGGCCGATGGCTGGCTGGGCAGGTCAGCCGCGGCCACCGAAGCTGACGTGACCTTCCAGCCGGATCACTCACTGAGCGCCATTCCCTGCGCCTCTGCCGACGACATCATCGAGCTGCGGGTCGCCATCAACGCCATCCGGATCAGCACCGATCGCACCGGCATCCCCCACAAATGCTCCGCCTACATCTGCGGAATCCGGCATGAGGGGGGGAAACGCGTCTACTTAGCCCTCCATGAGATCGACAGCGACCGCACCATCATCTACCTGCCGTCGCGGCAGCCGGTCGAGCAGGAGGATTACGAGAGGGTCGTGGAGAGCGCCATCGTCTTTGCCGAGACCACCGGCTTCATCATCAACCTGGTGTACCTGGGCGGTTCCGCCGAGGACCGCGCCGAGGCTATTCGGCAGATCCCGGTCTTCGGGTTAAAATAACCGACCTCCACCGACTCCGTCCAACTCTCCCTCGCCCCCTCGGGGGAGAGGGCAGGGGTGAGGGCGGGACTGCTCGGCACGTTGAGGCACCCTCACCCGGCCTTCGGCCACCCTCTCCCCTCAAGGGGCGAGGGTATGACAGCTCATCGATGACTGGAAGGTTGGCTTTCAGCCTTCGGGCGCCAGGAAGTACCGGACGATAAACTCCGCCACCTCTACCGGGTCGTTGAGATCCAGCACCGGCACGTCGAGCTCCAGCGGCTCATCGCTGGCCACCGCGATCAGGGTGGGATCATGATTCTCCCCCCGGCAAAGGAGGGTCTCGCTCCTCTCCGCTCTGTGCAGCTCGATCTTGGGCATGCCGCTCTTCTTGAAACCCTCGGTCAGCACGATATCGACATCGCCGAAGTAGGTGGCGATCAGTTCCTCGATGGGGGGCGATTCCTGGTGTTTCTTCACCAGGGCGAGCTTCTCCGGGGAGGAGATCAGCATGGTGTCCGCACCGGCGGCGGTGAGGCGGTAGCTGTCCTTGCCGGGGTGGTCGATATCGAAGCGGTGGGCGTCATGCTTGACCACGCCCAGCCGGTAGCCGCGCGCCTTGAGCTCAACGATCACCTTCTCCAGCAGCGTGGTCTTGCCGGTCCCCGATTTCGCCACGAATGAAACCGCCTTAGTTTGTGCCATAGTAACCATTCTCCTTACCTGTTTTGAATAAAAGCCTTAACCACGAAAGACACGAAATACACGAAAGGTACCAAGGCCTTCGTGCTTTTTTCGTGTCTTTCGTGTCTTTTGTGGTGACGGCCTTTAGTGGTCCGACCCTTTGCAGCTGCAACTGCATCCACACGATTCCCCCCGCGCCTTCCCGAACGCCTCGCGACCCTCCTTCAGGCAGAACCACGAGATTCCCAGCGCGCCGGCGGAGTCGAGCCAGCCGATGCCGGTCAACTGGTAGCCGGCGCTGGAAAGCAGCAGGATGGCCGACAGGTAGAGGCAGACCCTGGTGCAGGCGGCGTCGGCCAGCATGGCCTGCGACCCCAGCGCCGTTCCCACCTTCACCTTCAAGCGCATCAGCAGCCACATGGAAAGGAGGGAAATGCAGGAGATGACGATCCCCCAGAAGGTGGTGGTGGGGGCATGCCCCTGGTAGAGGTCGAGGCCGCCCGAGATGACCAGGCCCGCGGCCAGCAGGTAGAAGCCGCTGCCGGTGATCCTGAGCGCGGTGCGTTCGAAGGTGTCCCGGTCCGCGTTGCCACGCTGCCGCCGCACCATGTGCCAGATCCCCACCCCGGAGATCACCTCCACGAAGGAGTCGAGGCCGAAGCCGAAGAGGGCGAGCGACTCGTCGCCGGCGCCGAACCAGGTCGAGACGACCCCTTCCAGCACGTTGTAGGCGATGGTGAAAAAGGCGAGCGCGGAGGCCGCGCGGTAGAGTTTTTCTCTGGTTGGAAGGTCTGACATTTAGTAACCGCCGGTTGAGGTAGGACATGGATCGGGATAACCGAATATAGCCCTTCCACGTCCGGCAAGTCAACCATGGCAAATTTCGAAAAGCAATCCCCCCTGTCCCCCCTTTATCAAGGGGGAGACCTGATGCGGGGGCCGCCGCGGAGCGGGTCTGCCCAATCTTAACCACTCTCTCCTCGGGAGAGGGCGCGCCATCTCTCCCCCCTTGATAAAGGGGGGCAGGGGGGGATTGCTTTTTTTGGGGGGGAGCGCTCTACTGGCGGGTGCGCAGGTAGTTGATCAGGTGCCAGCGCTCCTCGATGGTCAGCTTGCTGCGGAAGGCGGGCATGCGGCCGAAACCGGCGGTCACGGCGTTGAAGATGACGGAGTCGTCCAAGGCCTGCACCATCTCGTGGTCGAGCGCGGGAGGGGGCGGGTTGAGCTTCAGCCCGACCGGGCCACGCTTGGCAGAGGTGGGGCCGTGACACATGGCACAGTTTATCTCGAAGAGGACCTTCCCCTGTGCCAGGGATGACTCGCTGGCTGGCACCGGGTTTTTCTGCCCGGAGAGCGGCTCGCTCCCTTCTGTGCCGGTGACCGGCACACTTCCTTCCGGCTTGGGGAGCGCCGGTGAGCGGAACGGTTTATAGACGGGCTGGTTGTCCATCCAGAGCGCCGCCGTGAGCAGCGGGGCCGCGGCGACGATTAAAAGCATCCAGCGGGAAGGGGATTTCATGCGTTCACTCCGTTATGGTGCGCAGGGCGCCCGCTTTCATCAAGGCCTCGTCGGCGCGCGCCCTCTGTTCGGTTACCGGCAGTGCGGAGATGGAGCCGATGCACGGCTCGGAGTCGGGTCCCCTGCCGCAGACCACGATCTGGCCGGGAGCGTGGTAGGTGAGCCCGATGCCGATGTAGCCGTCGGCGATGGCCGGGTCGTAGAGGCGTTTCTTGAAGTTGGGAAGCTTCATCTCCAGGAACATCCCCACCATGGTGCCGATGATGGCAAAGAGCATGGTGACCTCGAAGGTGACGATGGCGGCCGGGAAGAGCGAGATGATCGGCTTGTCGCCGGTCCGGACCGGGTAGAGCCAGGCGGTGCCTGCGGCCAGGCCAAAGCCGGCCACAAGCCCCACCAGCGCCGAGGCCACCGTCACCAGCCGGAACCAGCCGTGCGATTTCACCCTGGCCAGGGTCCCTTCCGGGTAGGCCACCGAGCTGTAGGAGGTGATCTGCGACTCCACGAAGCCCAGCCGGATCAACTCCCGCACCGCCCGTCCCGCGCTTTCCACGTCCTGAAATATGGCGAGCGTTTCCATTGCTACTCCTCCTCCACCGGCAGCGACGCCAGTTCGGCCCGCCCCAGCGGCACCTTGACCTGGCGCGCGTCAAGCTCGCGCACGTCGGTCACCGCCACGATCGGGAAGAGCTTGGCGAACAGGGTGAAGAGCAGGCAGAAGAGCGCCAGCGCCATCAGGTTGATCGAGCTCTCCACCAGCGACGGCGTGTAGCTCCCCCAGGCGAAGGGCATGTTCTTGTGGGAAAGCGACGGCACGATGATCAGGAAGCGCTCCAGGAACATGCCGACGTTCACCAGCAGGGTGACCACCAGCATCACCCCGATGTTGCGCCTGAGCTTTTTGAAGCAGAGGGTGAAGATCGGGATCACCGAGTTGCCGAGCAGCATGATGATGAGCGGCACGGTGTAGCGGCCTGCCATGAAGCGGAAGACCTCCCACTCGATCGGCTCGTGCGCGTACCAGGTGGTCTGCACGTCCACGAAGTAGGCGTAGGTCCAGAGCAGGCAGATCACCAGGAGGATCTTCCCCATGTTGTCGAAATGCAGCGGGGTCAGGTACTCCTCCAGGTGGAAGGCCTTTCTGAGCACGATCATCAGCGTGATGACTGCGGCCACCCCGGAGGTGATGGCGCCGATCACGAAGTAGGGGGGGAAGATGGTGCTGTGCCAGCCCGGCACCACGGTGACCGCGAAGTCCCAGGCCACGATGGAGTGCACCGAGACGGCCACCGGGATGATCAGCGCCGCCATCAGGGTGGAGGCCTTGTGGTAGACCGCCCACTCGTGGGCGCTGCCGCGCCACCCCATGGAGAGGGCGGCGTAGATGTTCCTTTTCCAGCCGGTGGAGCGGTCCCTGACCACGGCCAGGTCGGGGAGCAGGCCGAGGTAGAGGAAGAGGCTGGAGCCGATGATGTAGGCGGTGATGGCGGTCATGTCCCAAAGCAGCGCCGAGCGGAAGTTGGGCCACAGCCCCCGCTGGTTGGGGTAGGGCATCATGTAGTAGAAGATCCAGTTGCGCCCCAGGTGGATGAGCGGGAAGAGGCCGGCCACCGCGATGCAGAAGACGGTCATCGCCTCGGCCGCACGCAGGATCGGGCGCCGCCAGTTGGCCTTGGAGAGCCTGAGGATGGAGGAGACCATGGTGCCGGAGTGGGAGAGGCCGACCCAGAAGACGAAGCCGGTGATGTAGAGCGCCCACATGACCGGGCGGTTCTTGCCGGTCACGTACATGCCGTGGGTGACCTGCCAGCCGAAACAGAGCAGCCCCCAGGCGATCACCAGGCCCAGGAAGCCGACCAGCCTCCACCACGCCTTGGAGGGGGGCGCCATGGAGGAGAGGAGTTCGTCGTTGACCCGCTGCGGGCTCTTGGGCGGGGGCAGTGCTTTCCCGTGCTCAGACATGTTCGCGTCCTCCTCCCTTGAGATAGAAGACCGAGGGATGGGTGCCGAGGTGCTCCAGGAGCTTGAAGCGGCGCGGGCTGCGGGAGAGCCGCGCCACCCGGCTCTGCGGGTCGTTGAGGTTGCCGAACACCATCGCCTCGGACGGGCAGGTCTGGGCACAGGCCGGCTGCACCTCGCCGTCGCGGATCAGCCTCCCCTCGGCCTTCGCCTGCTCCTTGACCCGGCGGATGCGCTGGATGCAGAAGGAGCACTTCTCCATGACGCCGCGGCTGCGCACGGTGAGGTCCGGGTTCAACTGGCTGTCCATCGGCTTCACCCATTCGTGAGGGTAGAAGTTGAAGACCCGCACCGCGTAGGGGCAGTTGTTGCCGCAGTAGCGGGTGCCGACGCAGCGGTTGTAGACCTGGCCGTTCAGGCCGTCGGGGTTGTGGTAGCTTGCGTAGACCGGGCAGACCGGTTCGCAGGGGGCGTCGTGGCAGTGCTGGCACATCACCGGCAGGAAGCGCACCCGGACGTCCGGGTACTCGCCCACCCAGTAGCGCTCGATGCGCAGCCAGTGCATGTTGCGCCCCTCCGCGATCTCCTGCTTCTCGCAGATCCCCACGTTGTTCTCCGCCTGGCAGGCGGTGACGCAGGCTCCGCAGCCGGTGCAGCGGTCGAGGTCGATTGCCATGCTCCATTGATAGGGGCTCTTCTGTTTTTCCATAGGATGTTTTCCTGTTGACCTCGTAGCGTCGCCCTAGATTTCTATCAGGTCGCTCCGGTAGCTCCCCTCCGGATGCCCGACCGTCACCAGCTGGCCGTCGGGGGAGAGACGGGTGACCTTCACCCGGGTCGCGTTCCAACTGGGAGTCGGTTCACTTCCCTCCTGGCGGACGACCAAAAGTTCCAACGGGTTCACGCCGATCCCCTTGGCCCAGCGACCGCCACCCTTGTGCCCCTGGCCGATCGGCATGGCGACCAGGTCGGGGCGGATGCCGGGATGGATGAAGGCCGGGACCTTGAGCGAGCCGCGCGGCGAGCTGACCTGGACCAGGTCGCCGAAGGCGATGCCGAGGGAGGCCGCCGTCTTGGGATTGATCTCCAGCCAGCTGTCCCAGACCACGGTGCTCATGGGGTCGGGAAGCTGCTGCAGCCAGGGGAGCATGGCGCCGCGGCCGTCGTAGAAGGCGGTAGAGGGATAAACCTGCAGGTGCAGCGGGAATTTCCCGCTATCTCCGGCAAACTTCGGCTGTCCGGGGTTGGGGAAGGGTCCCCCCTGCGACCAGCGGTACTCCTTCCCCTTCTCCGGTTGGCCGCCGAAGTAGCCACCCTTCTGGAGCAGGAGCGACCAGAGCAGATCGCCCCCCGCCGAGGAGGATGGCACCCGCTTCAGGGTCTCCTTTTTCAAAAGTTCGCTGTAGGAAGGGTAGGGAAGGGCGCCTGCCATGGTTCCCCCCAGCTCGCTGGCGGCCGCCAACAGCACGTCGGGGAACTGCCTCGTGTCGTACACCGGCGTCACCACCGGCTGCATCAGGCCGAGCACCGGCTGCCTGCTGCCGGCCAGCGGGATCACATCCCCCCAGCTTTCCAGGGCGGAGTGGTCGGGGAGGATCAGGTCGGCCTGCAGCGCGGTGTCGTCCATAAAGGAGGAGAAGCTGACGATGAAGGGCACCCGGGCGAGCGCCGCCTGGAATCCCGTGTCGGCGGGGACGGTGTGCACCGGGTTGCCGTGAATCAGGGCGAGCGAGATGCGGTCGCCGCGCATCAACTCCACCAACGCAAGGAGGTCGCTGAAGGATTTATCCGGTCCCTCCGGCGCGCCCTGGTCGGGATAGACGCCGCCGGGACGGTTCAGGTTGCCGGCCACCAGGTTGAGGAACTGCACGGCGCGAGCCGCCTCGATGCCGTTACTCTGGAAGGCGACCGTGTCGCCGACCATGGCCAGGGCGGGGTGGGTGGAGGCGAACTCGCGGGCCACCTCGGCGATGGCGCGTTCGCTGAGCCCGCACTCCCTGGCCACCTGAGGGAGCTGGTAGGCGTCCAGGCGGGAGAGGAGCTGCTGCGGGGAGGTCCCCTGCTCCGCCAGCGCCCCCTTGTCGAACAGGTTCTCCGCCAGGATGACCCGCGCCATCCCCAGGGCCAGCGTTCCCTCGCTGCCGGGGTTGGCCGGCAGCCAGCGGTCGGCAGAGGCGCCGGTCAGCGAGAGCCTGGGGCCGATGTAGGTGAAGTGGCCGCGTACCGTGTCGCGGCCCTGGCGCATGCGGCCGAAGGCGTTGCCGTAGTGGACCGGGGAGAGGTCGTTCTCCACGAACTCGGCCCCGAAACTCAAGAGGTAGTGGGTCTCCGCCACGTCGTAGAAGGGGAGGCTCGGCTGTCCGAAGCTCATGCGGGTGGCTGCGCGCAGCCAGTCGGGTGCAAGCAGCTCGTAGCTGAGCTGATGGGGCGAGCCGAAGGAGCGCATGAAGCCGGAGGTGAGCGTCGCCAGCGATCCTCTCAGCTGCGGGGTCATCAGCGCCAGGCGGTCGGCCTGCTTTGCCGTCTTAAGCGCGTTGAGCTGCCCGGTCAGGATCTTGAGCGCCTCCGCCCAGCTGATCTTGGCGAACTGGCCGGAGCCGCGCGGACCGCTTCTCTTCATCGGCTGCGGCACCCGGTCCGGGTGGTAGAGCTCCTGCAAGGCCGCCTGGCCGCGGGCGCACAGCCTGCCGCGGTTCACCGGGTGCTCCGGGTTCCCCTCGATCTTCTTGGCCCGTCCCTCCGAGATGCGCACCAGGATGCCGCACCCTGCCGGGCAGGAGCGGCAGGAACTGGCGTACCAAGTGGCGAGGCCGGGGGTGACCCCCTCGTCGGGGGGGACCAGGTAGGGGATCAGTTTTTCGTTGGCCGACTGGCAGCCGGAGATGAGCGCGGCCGCCGCCGTCATGCTCCCTATTTGCAGAAAAGTCCTTCGCTTCATGCGTGCTCCGTCAGATATGGCAGATCCAGCAATCGATAGTGGCCTTGTGCTGCCGGTGGCAGCCGAGGCACCACCCCATCTTGAGGTGGACGGAGCGGGTGATCCGGTCCATGCTGGCCACCTCGCCGTGGCAGGTGCGGCACTCCAGGCGCGCGCGGATATGCATCATGTGGGGGAAATAGACGTGGTCCGGCAGCCAGTACACCCGGATCCAGGGGATCGGCTCCTTGCGCTCCCAGTAGCCCATCACCTGCTTGATCTCCGGCTTCTCGGTGGCGATGAACTGGTGGCAGTCGCGGCAGTCGGAAACCGAGGGCACCCCGGCGTAGGGCGATTTGGGCGCGTAGCGGTGGCAGTACAGGCAGGGGATGCCGTTGGTGCCGGCATGGACCTTGTGACTGAAGGCGATCGGCTGCACAGGAGAATGGTCCCGCAGATCCAGGGGTAGGAAGTACATCCACGCGAGCAGGGCGATCACGGCCAGGGCCGCGAGGACAGATCCCGAAATGATCCAGAATAGTTTCACGCTGTTCACCAGGTAGAGATCAAGTTGAATGCAATAACTTTCGTCACCACGTTGAGGGGATAGCTATAAACGGATGGTGTGAGGCAGCCGTTGTGATTGAGACCGTCATGCGAGCAGATTGTAAGCTATAATTCCGCGATGCTACTGTATCAGGCCGTTGGCCGAAAAAGATTACAGTTGTTTTAGCATCAGAAAGCCAATAGTCAAGCCAACCTGCCACTATTTTGGCCTCATCGCCACAGTCAATGCCGGTGACTGCTGACATACTTCCGACCGAGAAAGAGGTGGATCTCTTGCAGTCAGTCGAGCTGGCCTGCCATGGAGGATGCCTTTGCTTCATAACACCACGAACGCTCATCTCGGCTCCTCTAGTCGAACTCTCTTCTGGTATCTTGCGCAGCGTGGTCAACTGGCAAAGCACCTGACGCTCCCGCTGTGTGAGCGGCATAGAGAACATCCTGCCTTTAGAGTTAGAACCCTTCAAGGGCGGCTAGTTGAGCGCCACTGGGACGAGCTGCCATGACCCGAAAACCGGGCTCCAGGAAAAACGATACGCGGTGCAGGAAAAACGGATTGCACATAGAATTCTAATCATGGTACAGTCCCCCGACACTGTCGTAACTTCACTATTGCGCACCCAAGAGGCACCGATTTGACACTCATGCCGGCTACCGAGGCCACCCCCTCGCACGCGTTGCGACGGTCATCCCCTCTCGAAGACGGAACCCCCGAGGCATCCGTCGTGCAGGCGCTCTGTTTCGCGCTTGGCGGCCGTTCGCGCCGGGCTGGCAGGTAGGGCATGGTGTCCATCGACGGCGCGCTGCAGGACTTCAGCAGGCTGGACCGGCTGGCCACTGCGGAGAGTGCCGTGCACCGGCTCGACCCGCGGGCCAAGGTCCTCGCCGCCATCGTTTTCACCGTCTGCGTGGTCTCCTTCGACCGCTACGCGCTGTCGGCGCTGATCCCGTTCTTCGTGTTCCCCGCCGTGCTGATCGCGCGCGCCGGTCTGCCGGCCGGCTACCTCGCCAGGAAGGTGGCGCTCCTCTGCCCGTTCGCCCTGATAGTGGGGATATTTAACCCCTTCTTCGACCGCCAGGTGCTGGTGCAGCTGGGGCCGGTCGGCATCAGCGGCGGGTGGATCTCGTGTGCCTCCATCGTGATCCGCTCCGCGCTCACGGTCAGCATGGCCCTCATCCTGGTCGCCGTCACCGGCTTCCCCGCCATCTGCGGGGCGCTGGAGCGGCTGGGGATGCCCAGGGTGTTCGCGGTGCAACTCCTCTTCCTGTACCGCTACATCTTCGTGCTGACCGAGGAGGGGGGGAGGGCCTCGCGGGCACGTGAGCTGCGCTCCTGCGGCAACAAGGGGCGCGGCATGGGGAGCTACAGCTCGCTGATCGGCCACCTGCTGCTGCGGACCTGGCTGCGCGCCGAGCGGGTGCATATGGCGATGCTGGCACGCGGCTTCACCGGCGCCTTCAAGACCCGCAGGAGCTATGGTTTCGGCGGCAGGGAGGTCGCCTTCGTGGCGGGCTGGTCCGCCCTTTTCATCGTTTTCAGGCTGTACAACGCGGCGCAGCTGCTCGGCGTGCTGGTAACAGGATTCTTCCCATGAGTCACCACATCGTGGAGGTCAAAAACCTCCGCCACACCTATCCCGACGGCACCGCGGCCCTGCGCGACGTCTCCTTCCGGATCACCCACGGCGAATCGGTGGCGGTGATCGGCGCCAACGGCGCGGGAAAGTCGACGCTGCTCTTGCATCTGAACGGCTACCTTTCCCCCTCGGCCGGCGAGATCAGGATCGGCGACGTACTGCTCAGCAAGGGGACGCTCCCCACGGTCCGGCGCAGCGTCGGCATGGTGTTCCAGGACCCGGACGACCAGCTCTTCATGCCCACCGTTTACGACGACGTCGCCTTCGGCCCGCTGAACCTGGGGCTGGAGGGGAAGGAGCTGGAGAGGTGCGTGACGGGCGCCCTGGAGCGGGTGGAGGCCGGGCACCTGGCGGGCAAGGCCCCCTACCATCTCTCGGGGGGGGAGAAGCGCCGGGTCGCCATCGCCACCGTGCTCTCCATGTCTCCCGATATCCTGGTGATGGATGAGCCGACCAACGGCCTCGACCCGCATGCGCGCCGCCAGTTGATCAAGCTTTTGACCGACTTCGACCATACCAGGATCTTCACCAGCCACGACCTGGACATGGTGCTGGAACTCTGCCCGCGCACCATCGTCCTGAAAGAGGGCGAGATCCGGGCGGACGGGGCCACGCTGGATATTTTCCGCGACGAGGCGCTCCTCGCCGAATGCCGGCTGGAGAAGCCGCTCTCCATGCTGGGTTGTCCGATCTGCGGCAGAAACAGCTCCTGAAAGCTGACGAGGTGCTTATGAGATCCACCGTCATCATCGCCGCTCTTTTGGCCGCCTTGCTGCCCGCCTGGGTAGCGGCGGCCGATACCCCTCCTCCCCCCGCCGGCCCCCCCGTGCTGGCGACCGTCACCGGCCAGGTCGTGGACAGTGCCGGAGCTCCGCTGGCAGGAGGGTCACTGCAGCTCTTCAACGCGGCCGCAGGACCTCCGCCCTCACAGGACCGGTACTGGCGGATCCCGAACCTGCTGCGCCCACTCGGTCCGGACGGCAAGTTCACCCTGAAGCTAAGGGAGGGGAAATACTACATCGGCGCCCTGAAGAGGAAGTCGGGCCAGGAGGTCGGACCTCCGCAGGCCGGCGACCCCTTCTACATCCACCACGACGAAAAGGGAGCCCCGCAGCCACTGGAGGTCAAGGCAGGGGAGCAGCGTGACCTGGGGAGGATGGTGGCGGGGGCCTACCAGGGGAAGCAGATAATGTCCGGCCCCGGCATCACCGCCATTGCCGGGACCGTGGTCGACCCGGCCGGGCATCCGGTGGAGAAGGCGGTGGTCTTCGCCTCGGTGGCAGCCGTCGGGCGCCCCCTCTTCGCGGCCGAGCCGACCGGCAAAGACGGCAAGTTCCTGCTGCGCATCGCCGACGGTGGCAGCTTCTTCCTCCGGGCGCGCCACTCCTACGGGGGGGCACCCCCCATCGCAGGACAGCCGGTGGGGACCCTGCGTGACAGGGCGATGTTCAGCGTGGTGGTGAAAAAAGGTGAGCGGCTGGAAGGGGTCACCGTGACCTTGGGGGATGTAACCGCGCCGCCGGGGCAGACGCAACCGCAGTTCCCGCCCATGGAGCTGAAGCAGTTGATGAGGAGCGGGGAGCAGGAGCCCCCCGCCGTGGTGGCGCCACCGCCGCGCTGAGCTTCGCTTGGGCGAACCTGCCCGGCCCGATGGCTGGCACGACGCTATCCCGGGGGCGCAGGCGGGTGGTTGATAGCGGGAAAAGAACCGAAAAGGAAGCATCCAGAGGCGTCAGGGCTCGTACCGGCGCCTCTTTTTTCGTCTAGCGCAGCAGTGCCAGGGCGAACAGGGAGCCGACCAGGACCACCACCAGGACGTCGACCTTGCGCAGCAGGGCGGCAAAGGCAGCCATGGCCAGCAATGCCCTGGCCCAGTCCCAGCTGATCTCGCTGGCGAAGCGGTAGGCGGCGTAGAAGAGGAGCCCGAGGAAGCAGCTGATGATGCCGCGGGAGGCGCTGGCGAAGAAGCGCGACCCCTTCAGCTTCTGCATGTACGGCTCGCTGAAGATCAGCAGCAGGAAGGAGGGGAGAAAGGTGGCGATGGTGGTCACCGCGGCGCCGCCGGGGCCGAACAGCAGATAGCCGATGAAGGTGCCGGTGATGCTGATCGGGCCGGGGGTGACCTGGCCCAGGGCGATGCCGTCCAGGAAGGCCCGGCTCTCCATCCAGCCGCGCGACACCATCTCGTGGTGCATGAGCGGCAGCGCGGAGAGGCCGCCGCCGAAGGCGAAGAGGTTGATGCGCATCATGAGCAGGGAGAGCGAGCAAAGGGGAGGGTTGCCGAGCTTTAAAAGGAGCAGGCCGACGGCGCAGAGTGCGATGGCGGCGGCGGTGACGGCGCCGTTTCCGCTGCGGGAGATCCCGTCCGGCGGGGAGGAGGGGGCGACGTCGCGGAAGATGAGCACCCCGGCCAGGGCGCAGCCGACGATGAGCAGGAAGGGGTCGCCGTTGAGCAACAGGACGGCGGCGCTGATCACCGAGATGAGCGAGCACCTGACATCTTTGACCAGGTCCTTGCCGAAGGAGTAGGCCGCCTGCGCCACCAGCGCCACGACCACCACCTGCAGGCCGGAGAAGAGGGCCACCACGGGGGCCGCCGTGCGGGCGCCGCGGTAGAACTCGGACAAAAGCAGCATCAGGATAAAGGCGGGGAAGCCGAGGCCGATGAAGGCGGCCGCGGCGCCGCGCACGCCGCGGCTTTTAAGGCCGACGTAGGCCGCGACCTGCATGGCCGTGGCGCCTGGGATGGACTGGCTCAGCACCACCCCCTCCTTGAACGACTCGCCGTCCAGCCACTTGTGCCGCGCTACCGCGAGCTCCCGGATGTGCGGGATGATGGCGGGGCCGCCGAAGGCGGTCAGCCCGAGCTTCAGGAAGGCGCCGAAAATGGCGGCGGTTGCCGGGGCCTCCGGTGCCGCAGCGGATCTTGCTTCAGGCCGCATCGCTGCTGCGCGCCCTCAGGAGCAGCCCGTTGGCGCTCAGGTAGACGAAGCCGGCCAGCACGGCGACCTTGCCCGCCACGGGCACCCCGGCGGCGGTGGCGGCGATCCCCCAGGCCTGCACCAGGGCGGCGCCGATCAGCATCCCCACCACGACCAGCCCGGCGTCGGCGTCACCCTCCCCGGCCTTGATCAGCTGCCGGAAGGGACAGCCGCCGATCAGCACCGAGATCCACCCCACCAGGGCCATCCCCAGAAAGCTCCAGACCGCGTCGCCATGCGCGCCGGGCTGCCCGTCGAACCCGGCGTGGAAGCGCCCGCTGGCCGCGGCCACCACGACCGTGGCGATGAGGAAGGCAACGATCCCCAGCGGGGCGTTGGAGCGCAGGCCGAACAGGAAGGCGTCCCGCACGCTGCCGGTGATGCAGAAGCGGCTCCGCTGGGCCAAGGCGCCCAGCAAAAGCCCCACTGCCAGCGAGACGAACCACGCCGCGTGCTGGGTGGCGCTGCCGCGGGCCGAGAAGGCGACGAAGCCGGGGCGCACCAGCAGGAAGCTCAGCAGGAGGAGGAAGAAGGCGGGAACCAGCAGCCCGCTGCCGCCGCGCTCAGGGGCGGCAGGCTCGAGCTCCACGCCACGCATCAGGCCGCGCAGGCCGAACCAGACGCCGGCCACCAGTCCGACCACGCCGGCCAGGGCGGTGAGGTCGCCAGCGCCCAGGCGCAGGAAGAGCTTGATGGGGCAGCCGATGAAGACGGCGCAGCCGACCATGAGGAAGATGCCGGAGACCAGGCGGGGGAGAGGTGCGCTGCCGCCGCGGGAACGGAACTCGCGGAAGGCGGCGGCGCTTCCCATGGCGCCCAGCACGAAGCCGATCAGCTCCGGACGCAGGTACTGCAGCCTGCTGTTGTTGTGCAACCCGATCGCCCCGGCCACGTTCTCCATGAAGCAGGAGACGCAGATCCCGGAGTTCTCCGGGTTCCCCCACACCGTCAGCAGGACCCCCAGGCCCCCCAGCAGCAGCCCGGTGACCACGCTGATCCACAGATGCCGGTCGCGCAGGTCAACCATCATTCGCACCCTCCCGCCAGGCGGCTCACCAGGTAGTTCACGTCCTTGAGCGAGGCTGCCAGCGTGGCGTTGCCGGGGTTCGCCCGCACCCGCGCCGGGATGGTCTTCGCCCCCTCCTCGACCGCTTCCTTGATCTGGGCCCGCCTGGAGAGCGGATTCTTCGGGTCGAGGTAATCGCCGTTCAGCCGCACGCCCGCGACGTAGCTGTGCAGGGCCTGGTCGAGCGCCCCCATCTTGCCGAGGATCTCCCCCTTCAGGATGTGCCCGTGCGCCTCGGAAGGATATTTCAGGGCCAGCTCATCCAGCTTCAAGAGGGCGCGCTGCAGCTCTCCGGCGCGGATCAGCTCATCAGCCGGCGCGTAGATCTTCTGCAGCAGGGCGGCGCGCGCCTGGTAGGCCAGTTCCCGCTCCACGGCCTTGTCGACACCGGAAGGGGGCTGGACGCCGGAGCTGCGCCCCTGGCCCGCCAGCACGGCACCGAGGGTGACCAGGGCGGCAAGCAGCAGGAACAGCAGGGTTTTGTCGTGGCCGTTCTTGAACATCGGCAAATCCTAGAAGGTCTGGTACGGGGGCATGTTGGCGCGCCGCGCCATGTCCCGGATCGGCTGGTAATCGCTGTCCAGGAGCTGTTCGTAGCCGTCGATGCCGGCCGCCTTCAGCACGCGCACCTTCTCGCCGTCAACCTCGACGGTATCGGTCGGCTTGAGGTCCATGAGCGCCTGGCGCACCCGCTTAACCAGGTCGGGGTCGGCATCCTTGGCGGCGCCGAAGGTGCAGTAGGGAACCAGCTGGCTCTGCGCCAGGACCACGAACTGGTCCGGCGAGATCTTCCCTTCCTTGGTCATCACCTCCAGGTCGAGGACCGGGGCGGCCGCGACGTCGAAGGAACCGTACAGCACGCTGTAGATGGCCTTCTCATGCTTGTAGGAGCCGGGGGGGATGGCGTAGTAGCCGAGGTCGCGCTCAGGGTTGATGCCGGCCTTCATCATCAGGTCGTACTCGGCCAGGTAACCGGTCGGCGCCAGCATGGGGCCGAAGGCCATCCTCTTGCCGCGGATGTCGGCGAGCGTCTTGATGCCGCTGCCGGCGCGGGCGATGATCGCCCCCGCGCTGCGCGAGCCGAACTGCCCGCGCTTCTCGGCGGCGAGCAGGTTCAGGTTGTAGCGCTCCTTGAGGACCACGTAGAGGAGCGAGTTGCTGTGCACCAGGGGGAACTCCCCGGACTTGAAGCGCTTCTCGAAGTCCTGGGTGTCCACCGGGACCACCTCGAAGGTGACGCCGGTCTTCTCCGAGAGGTAGCGGGTGAGCGGCACGAAGCGCTGCAGGGTCTCCTTCTCGCTGTTGCAGACCATGTAGCCGATCTTCACGGTAGTGGTGGTGGTGGGCTTGTTGCCGCGGCCGCAGCCGGGAAGCAGCAGGGGAGCCAGCAGCAGAAGGGCGAGGGTGAACCGGCGCAGGGAAAGGCGGGAATGCATCATCCGTTGGGGTCTCCTTGAACTGAAAGGCAAAAGCCCTTTCATTGTGATACTCCTGCCGCGGGATAACCGCAGCAGCGGTCGGCGGCGTCCCAGTCGCGGTCGGGGAGGTAGCCCCTGCCGCGGCACCCCCCGAGGCAGTGGGTGACCTCGGGACAGGGGGCGCACTGCGCAGGCGGGGCGAGGAGGATCTCCCTGAGCCGCTTCTTCCGCTCCGAGGCGAGGATCTCGCCCAGGGTGTCGCTCCCCAGCGCGCCCAGCCGGTAGGGCATGATAGGGCAGGGGTAGACGGTGGCGTCCGGGGCTATATAGATCATGCTGTTGGCGGCCTGGCAGCCACCCTCCGGGAAGGGGAGCTGCGGGTAGATCGCCTTCCAGATGAAGGGGTCGTGCACCGAGAGCTGCAGTTTGGCCGGGATCTCGCAATTAGCGAGCCTGGCGACCAGTTCGCGGCTCCGCTCCGGGGTGAGCTGGAAGGGAGCCACCCCCGGCAGCGCCCGCTGGATGGGGAGCACCAGCCTGTTCACCCCCCGTTCGCCGCAGAAGTCGAAAAGCTCGGCGATCTGGAGGTAGTTGTCGTCGGTGACGCGGAAGCTGATCCCCATCGGGGGGGCAGACTCCCAGAAGTCAGCAGGGAGCGCCCGCAATTCCGCCAGCGAGGAGGAGGCGGCGAGCACCGACCTGACGCTGGTGCCCGACAGGCGTTCCCGTACCGGCGCGCTCAAAAGCGCGGCCGGGGCGGTCAGCGTCACCGCCACCCATTGTCCCTGCAGCACCTCCAGGACCTCCCAGAGCTCCCGCTCCAGGGCCTGCGCATCGCATGCCATGTCCAGGGCCAGCACCCGCGAAGCGATCACCTCCCTGGCGATGGCAGGGTGGTCGCAGGGTACCCCGGCGGCAGGGGCCAGGTCCCAGTAGATCCGAATGGGTGTCTTCAGTTCCATCGACTCAGGCCCAGCAGTGTGGGTCGGGGCTGTTCAGGTCGCCGGTCATCGCCAGGGCGCGGGCGCTGCAGCCGCCCAGGCAGTCATCGTAGTGGCTGCAGCTGCCGCACTTGCCGGTCGCCTTCTTGTGGCGCATGGCGTCCAAAAGCTTCGAGGTGCGCCAGAGTTCGCCCAGGTCGTCGCGGGTGATGTTGCCGATCACGGAGGGGATGAAGCCGCAGGGGGTGATGTCGCCATTGGTCTTGATGTTGAGGGAGAGCTTGCCGCAGACGCTCCCCTTGACCATGTTGCTGCTGGGGATGCCGAGCGAGGCGATGATGGGGTCGTCCAGCGAGATATCGAGCCCCTCGACCCGCTTCTTGGCCGCCAGCGCCTGGGAGTAGAACTCCTTCCACTCGGCGGCGGTCAGGTCCAGCTCGTCCTTGTTGGCCATGCCCAGACCGACGCACTTGAAGTTGTGGAAGTTCAGCTGGTCCACCTTCAGCTCCAGGGCGAAGCTGACCAGTTCCTCGATGTCCCGGTAGTTGATCCGGCAGATCACCGAGGAGATCGAGGTCCGGATGCCGGCGTCCTGCAGGTGCTTGAGGGCGGCGCAGGCCTGCCGGTGGCTCCCCGGCACGCCGCGCAGCTCGTCGTGCAGCTCGGAGCGGTGGCTGTCGATGCTGATCCCCACCTTGTAGAAGCCGGCCTCCTTCAGGGTGGCGGCGCTTTGGGCGTCGATCAGCGAACCGTTGCTGTTCATTGAGACCCGCAGGCCGCAGGAGGCGGCGTGGCGGGCAATGGTGCACAGGCCGTCCCGGAGCATCGGTTCGCCGCCGCCGAAGTTGATCGCCATGACCCCCAGCTTGGCCGCCTTGCCGATGCAGGCGCAGAGTTCCTCGGTGCTCAGCTCGCCGGAGGGGTCCTTGCGGCTGTAGCAGTGCCGGCACTGGAAGTTGCAGGTGTTGTTGAGCGCCCAGTTGATGGTGAGCGGCGCCTTGAGCAGTGCATTATTCATAGCTGATGAAGCCCTCTCTCTGCAGCTCGGCCAGGAACGCCGTCACGTCGGCGTCCACCTGGTCGGTTGGTGCCTCGAACTCCTCGGCGATCACGGCAACGACCTCGTCCTTGGTCTTGCCGTCGCACAGCTTCCAGATCTCGGTCCCGAGCAGGTTCAAGGAGAGGATCTTGCCGTTGTGGAACAGGATCGAGGTCCCCAGGTTCTCCACATCCTCCCCGGCCGCCAACCCCTCCTGGGCCTGGTCCCGGGTCTCCTCCTCCTCGCGCCAAAGAACGTCCTGATTTCTGACTATCCTGGACATCGCCTCTATCTCCCTTTTTCCGCGCCGGCGTCCGGCACCGGGTCCTGCCTAAACGGCTCGACCAGCACCCGCGCCACGCTCGGATCGCTATTGTGGTCGAAGATCCCCTCGGCGATCTTTTTCCTGTCGCTGGTGCCGAACCAGTTGAAGGGCGCCGGCTGGTC
>NZ_DATFBA010000003.1:0-2572 GCF_035254065.1 Geomonas sp. | reverse complement strand
GTGAGCTTGTTGGGGACGATCCCCACGTCGCTCGCCATGACTTCCTTCTTGACGGCCTCGTGCGACAACCCGCCGCCGAAGTGCACGATCTCGGCGAGATCCAGTTCGGTGATGCGGGCCTGGAATTGCTCAACGTAATCGCCACTCCCGTACACCCTCCATTCAAGGTTGGGGATTTCGTTGCGCAGGATGTTCATGGCGTCCAACGCGGTGTCCAGGCCGTGGCGCTCGAAGATGCTCCCGTGGAACATCACCACGAATTTGGAGGAAGTTCTGCGAGCCAGGGTGCGGGCCTCTTCCTCATCGACCCGGGTGAAGCTGTCTTGAGGGGAATTCATCACGATGACCAGCTTGTCGGCCGGGCAGCCGCGGGAGATGAACCTCTTGCGGAAGGCGATATTGGGGGTGATCACCATGTCGGCGAAGCGGATGCTCCATTGCTCCAGGTGCTTGAGCAGCCGGATGGCGACGTGGTTCTCCTGGATCAGGAACTTGGTCATGTACAGCTCGGGCATGGGGTCGTGCAGGTCGAGGATCACCCGGCTGCCGCACAGCTTGGGGACCAGTGCCGAGAAGACCAGGATGTCCGGCATGTTGTGGACGTGCACCACCTCGAACCTGCGCCGCAGGTAGAGGACGGTCAGCTTGAGGAAGGCGCGCAGGATGAAGCTCAGGTACTGCCGGATGTAGACGAGCTTCCCTCCCCGGTACCGGCGCTGCGCCAGGCGGTGCAGCCGCACCCCGTTGATGGTCTCCTCGGCTGCCTGGCCGGGGGCACGCAGGCAGATCACCTCCACCGGGATACCTTCTTCGACCAGCGCCTCGGCCTCGCGTCGGGGACGCGGGTCCTGCGGGTAGTATGAGTAAAGTACGACAGCTACTCTCGACATAGGGGCTCCTTTTCCTGCGCGCCCGGCTGGTTGCTAGCCGGAGCTGGCAGCCCGCTCAGGGATCGATCTCGCCGATTCGTGAACGAAAAGCTTCCTGACCAGCACCCGTGGCCGCTCCTGGTACCCGAGCAGCCGATGCACCCAGAGCGCAGGGAAATTGTGTGCGTCAAAGTAACCGTAGACCTTGCCGAAGCCGCTCTCCCTCATCGCATGCAGCACGCTCGCCAGGAAGAAGGTGGCCAGCGCCTTTCCCCTGGCATCAGGGAAAACGTGCATGTCGAACATGTACGCTTCATCCCGCCCCAGCTGGATGTCGAACCACTGCAGGTAGCGCTCGATGCCGCTGCCGGCCGGCCGCTCGGAGGTGACGTACCAGAGGTCGGCGATCACCGTCCCGTTCCTGACCAGGGCGAAGGCGCGGTATCCCTTGGCCAGGTTGACGAAGGCCTTTTCCCGGCGGCTTTGCAGGGGATAGTGGGCGGTGGGGGGATTCTCCCGGGAGAGTTCCACCAGTTCCAGTTCGTCTGCGTCGGGGGGAGGTTGCAGCGGCTTCAGCAAGTCGAGTCTCTTTTCCACCGGCACCGCCTCCTCGCAGCGGTAGACGGCGAACTTGACCGCCGACAGGAAGCCGGAGGATTGCCACTGTTCCCGAAACTGGTAGTACCTCATCTTGACCGCCCCGATCATGGCCCTCTCCTTGCGAGCTTCCCGGCTAGGCTGCCACCGGGGCAGACCCCTTGAAGTTCCCTTCCCAAAAGCGCGCCATCTCCCGAGGGAGCGGTTGCCAGTAGGCCCCCTGGTAGCGCGTCTTCACGTAGTCGAGCAGCTCTGCGTAGAGTTGCGCGTGATACTCCTGGAAGCCGGGCGTTGCCCCGTTGAAGCACATGTAGTCGGGGTGGGTGTTGATGAGCGCCATCCCCCCGCGCTCGGCGATCCAGTCGATCTTCTTTTTCCAGAGGTCTATGCCGCGCTCCTTCAACAGGACGAAGACGGTGAAGTCCTGGGGGAGGGTGTAGGGGAGCTCCACGTAGCCGCGGCGGCCGCCGGAGCCTTCCACCCAGAAGGGGAAGATGGTCCCCATCCCGTCCGACTGCGGCTCGAAGGGGTCGTGGTCGAAGGTGGAGGCGTCGTACTCGATGTCCAGGTGCTGCAGCCACTCCAGGTTGTGGTACATGCAGGGGGAGCGGAAGCCGACCGACTGCCAGTCGCGCAGGTAGCCGTTGATCCGCTGCGCCTGGGCGAGGAAGGCGGGGAGCGACTCGTACAGGCTGTGGTCGTGCACCAGGCCGTGCACGCCGACCTCGAAGCCGCCGCTCCTGAGCTCCTCCAGCAGCTCGCGGGAGACCGGGTACTGGGCGGCCACGAAGTTGAAGGAGGAGCGGAAGCCGAGGCCCTCTTCCAACTGGGCGAGCTGACGGCAGCGCTCGTGCCCCCGGAAGGTGTCCACGTCGTGGGTGAGCACGAAGGCGAAGCCGCGCTGGTCGGGCCAGCCGGGCCACCCCAGGGGGGCGTCCCCGGTGCGGCTGTCCACCGGCCAGCTGTCGCGGCAGGCCTCGAGCTTCCTGGTCGCCAGGATGCTGCGCAGGGCCACCTGCAGGCGCCTGGGGATGAGGGGTTTCACGTAGTAGTAATATTTCGGCAGGTTCATGGCTGGGTCCTCGTCATCCTATGTGCCGGTACAA
>NZ_DATFBA010000002.1:0-2411 GCF_035254065.1 Geomonas sp. | reverse complement strand
GGCGACTGATGAACAAGAGACTGAAGGTCGGCTTTTACTCCAGCGCCTCCGGATACTGGCCGTGGGTCTGGAGCAATAGCCTGATCGACCAGTTCACGGTATGGCGCCTTGAGTAGTAGCAGTCCAGCTACGGCGTCGGCTCGCCGCTCTTTTTCCTCCCCGTCAGCAGCCGCACAAGGCCCACCAGCGGCGACCGGACGACGGACTGCAGGAGCAGATTGGTCAGCCGGGAGGACTCCATCCAGGTGATCGCGGTCCTGACCAGCAACGGCAAGAGCGGCTGGTGCCCCCGGTAGACGCGGAAGTTGAACCAGACGTAGGCGCGCTTGATCTGGGCCTTGCTGAAGGTCGGCAGCTCGATGATCGGCTCCCGGCGCTCGATGCGGGTCTCGGGAACCTCGGTGACCAGACCTTCCCGGACGCACCTGTCGTAGAGCTCGGTGCCGGGATAGGGGTAGAAGATGCCGGTATGATGGCCGTCCGGCTGGCAGGCGCGGTTCAAGCGCAGCGTCTCCTGGTGATCGGCCGGCGTTTCCCCCGGCAGCCCGATCATGTTGAAAACGAAGACCTGCAGCCCGTGCCGGCGGGCAAGGGCCACCACCTTGAGGAAATCCTCGTTGGAGTAGCTCCGCTTCAGCACCTCGCGCCGGATCCGTTCGCTCCCCGATTCCAGACCGATGTTCATCATCTTGAAATTGGCCCCTTGCAACGCGGCGAACAGGCGCTCGTCCACCGATTCCGGGGCGATCCGGAAATGGGCGCCGAAGGAAAGCGGCTCCGGCAGCGTGGCGTTCAGCTCGGTCAGCTCCCGGCAGAGCTCGATCGCCCACTTCTTGTTGCAGGCGATGGTCTCCACCTCGAAGCAGACCTTCCGGCACCGGTAGGTCTCCCGCAGGAAGGCCACCTCCTTGCGGATCTCCGCCGCCGAGCGCGTCCTGACGTACCTCCCCTTGGCGACTTTGCGCAGCGCATGGTTGGAGCAGTAGGTGCAGTCATACGGGCAGCCGCGCCCGCCCAGCACGGTGAATTCGTCATCCTCCTGCTCCACGATCCAGGGCTGCCACATCTCCCGGTCGGGGTAGGGCAGCAGGTCGAGCTCCTGCATGAATTCCCTGGTGGGATTTGCCTCCACGCCCCCCTCGGCGGTCTTGATCCAGAGATTGGCGATGCCGTGCGGGGCCTCCCCGGAGGCGAGCTGGCTGCAGAGTTCCGCCATCGGACGCTCCCCCTCCCCGACACAGACCGCGTCGAAGGCCCCGGTGATGACCTCCTCGGGCCGCAGGGTGGGATGCGCGCCCCCAACCACCAGGTAGAGCGACGGCCAGCGCGACTTGATGAGGCCGGCCAGCCGCGACACGAACCGGTACTGCGAATGGACACAGGTGAATAAGACGAGCTGCGGGGAGAAGCGGGCGACCGCCTCCTCGAGCTTCTTTACGGCGTCGTCGTAGTAGTTGCTCCCCACCACCAGCAACTCGGTCTGATGCCCCTGGGATTTCAGGTAGGACGAGATGTAGGAGATGCCGATCTGCATGCTGGACCAGGTCTTCAACGGCCGTGGTCCGGGGGTGATGTCGTCGATGGTGTAGAGGAAGAGAACCTTCATGCCTTCTCCGGAATGCTTAGGTCATCATGTTGTGAAAAAAATCAACCGGCAGGGGTTTTGGAGGTTCGATGCCGTCGAAGCAGTGCTCGGCGAAGAAGGTGTCCGGCGTGTAGGCGGAGCAGTTGCGACAGATGGGATAGACCTTTCCCTTTTCGAAAGAGCGGAGGATTGCCTTCCGCTTCTCGCCACTCCAGACCGCGGCCAGGTCGTCCCGGTCGGCCCGCCCCAGGGGGAGCTTGTCCCCTTCGAAGTCGGCACAGCCGCAGGCCGTGATGCGCCCGTCCCAGCAGACGGCCACACTCAGGCGGGGGGAGATGCAGGTGGTCTTCTTCCGGCTCTGGTTCCTGGCAAAGGAGAGCTCGCCATGGTTCACCTCGCTCACCCCCCCGGCGTAATTGGCGAAGATGCTCATGTGGCTGACGAAGATCCCCCGGCTGCGGAAGCCTGCCAGCTCGTTCTTGAAGCGGGCTTCGAACTTGCTGTCGTTGGTGCGGAAGGCGAAGGTGAGCTGCGCGCCCTGGGGCAGTTCCCCCCGCAGCCGCTCCAGCCGCTCCAGTGACTTCATGACCTGCGCGAAACGGTCGACGCCGTACATCCGCCGGTAGGTCTCCGCATCCAAGCCGCCGATGCTCACCTGCAGACAGAAGAGCGTTTTGAGCAGCAGGCGGACCTCGTCGTCGGAGTACTCCTCCAGGGCGATGGCGTTGGTGGTCATGGTGATCTGCCGGATCTCGGGATGAGCGGCCAGCAGGCGCAGGCGCTCCAGCAGGTGGGGATCGAGCAGCGCGTCCCCCATCATCGGGGT
>NZ_DATFBA010000001.1:0-19238 GCF_035254065.1 Geomonas sp. | reverse complement strand
TCTCCCTCTCCCGAAGGGGGAGGGTCGGGGAGGGGGAACTCAGCCGGCACCGCCGCTGACCTTCCCACCGTGATAGAAGCGCAGCTCCGCTGCGCCCCCCCCTCTCCGCATCCCCCAACAAACCAATCTAATCTTCCTGTTCCCACCACCACCCGTTTGTGCTATGTACGGTATACTTCAAGCCGGTAATTTCCTACTGAGAGGAGGCAGCCGTGAACATCCGCAAGAAGATTCTCGACTATGAGTACGAGGAAGTGCTGGAAACCAAGTACCGGGAACTGATCCGGGTAGGTTGCGCCGTGGCGGTCGGCTGTCCGGTCTGACTGAAGAAACACTTCGCGGTCGCGAAGGATGCAGGTGCCACCGAAGCCGAACTGAGGGAAGCCATCGCCTACGGCATCATTGCCCCCTCCGGCAGGGCCAAGAATTTCGCCTTGGGAATGGAAGAGGAACTCGGGCTCTAGTGGACATCCCGAAAAAGAGAAGATGAGCAGACCGTATTGAGCCTACCCGCAAGCTACCTCCCAACCCTGGACAAGGAAGAAATCGAGCGCCGGCTGGACCTCCTGCTGGTTCCCGGCGCCCTCGACCACCCCGCTCTCCTCACCAGGATCGAGCGCCTCGCCGACTCTTTCCAAAGCTACGCCGGCAACTATCCGCTGCCGCTCTGGGCCCCCGGACTGGCCATCACCAACGAGATGAGGGGATGGAGCGAGGCCCTCTTCCCGGTGGCGGAAGCCGCTGCCGTTTTCGCCCAACTCCTGAGAAAAGGCTGCCGCTTTGCCCCCTTGCTTGCCGGCTCCTACCTCCACACCTCGCCCAGTTGGCCCGACCTCCTGCAGAAGCTCGGTACACAGGTCGAGAAGTGCGATCCCGCTCCACTGCTGCGTGAACTGGCCGCAGATCCGCGCCGGCGGAAAGGCTTCCTCTTCGCCCTGCTGCTTCCGCGTCATTTCGGGGGCGGCTTTGACCGCTATCCCGTGCAGAGTCGCTGGCTTGAAAGCTGGCTTGCGCAGCACCGCTCCAGGCTCGCCGGGACGATTCGGGCCCTGGACAGCGCCTGCGGCAGCGGAGAGGGGACCTATGGCTTGGCCGAACTGGCGAAGCGGGTAGGTTTTGCCGCGGAAGGGTCGCACCTGCACGGCTCCACCATCGAAGAAATCGAACTCTTTGCCGGCACCCACGCCTTTTTCCCCCACGACCAGGAGCGGGAGCGGGAGTACCGGGCAAGGGTCGCCCCGCTGCTCTCCAGCGGGAGCATCCCGATCAGGTTTTACCTGGAGGAGGTCTGCCGGGAAGCCCCCGCAGAGGAGCCGTACGATGTCATCCTCTGCAACGGGCTGTTGGGGGGCCCCCTTTTGCACGAAGCGGACGAGCTCTCCCGGGCGGTCCGCTCGCTCGCTTCCCGTTTGGCACCCGGTGGCGTTCTGCTCGCCGCCGACCGTTTCCATGCCGGCTGGCGCCGACGCATCCCCGCCGCGGCGCTCCGTGACCTGCTGCGCCAGCACGGCCTCACCCCGCTGCAGCTGCCGGAGGGGATCGGCGGCCAAAAGCCGTCCTGACGCACCACCGCGCTTTTCACCCCATCGGCCAACGCGGTCGCTTAAGCCCCTCGCTCGTCAGGAATAAAAAAACCCCTCGTGTCCTTCCCGAAAGGGGCGACACGAGGGGTTTTGAGTTTCAGCAGGTTGTAGCTGCGCCGCGTTTAGAACTGCATCAGCACGCCGCCCCAGGAGAGGCCGCCGCCAAAGCCCATCATCAGCACCAGTTGCCCCGGCTTGATCACCCCGTTCTTGCGGTTCTCGTCCAGCGCCAGGCCCACCGAGGCGGCGGCGGTGTTGCCGTAACGGTCGAGGTTGAGCAGGAACTTCTCCTTGGGGATGCCGGACTTCTTGGAGATGAAGTCGATGATGCGCACGTTGGCCTGGTGCGGGATGATGTAGTCGATCTGCTCCGGCTTGATGCCGTGGCGCTCGGAGAGCTCGTCGATGATCTTGGGAATGACGTCAGTGGCGAAGGTGAATACGCTCCTGCCGGCCATCTTGAAGGTGTTCTCCTTAAGGGCGATGCTCTCGGCGGAGATCGGCTTGCGGGAGCCGGAAGAGGGAACCTGGATCAGATCCCACCCCTTGCCGTCGCTCTTCATCATGCTGTGCAGGATCCCCTTGCCGGAGGTGCCGGCACCGAGGATCAGGGCACCTGCGCCGTCGCCGAACAGCGGGGCGGTTCCCTTGTCGCTGAAGTCGAGGATCTTGGAATAGGTATCGGCCCCGATCAGGAGCACCTTCTGATATTTGCCGGAGCGGATCAGGTTGTCCGCGATCTCCACGCCGTAGATGAAGCTGCTGCATACCGCGTTCATGTCGAAGGCGAAGGCGTTGTCGGCACCGATGTTCTTCTGGACCATGCAGGCGGTGGCCGGCAGGATCATGTCGGGTGTCGAGGTGGCGACGATGATGCAGTCGAGGTCGAGCGGACTAAGTCCCGCGTCCTCCAGTGCGTCCCGCGCGGCCAAGGTAGCCAGATCGGAGCAAGACTCGCTCTCCTCGGCAAAACGGCGCTCACGAATGCCCGTTCTCGAATGGATCCACTCCTCAGCATCCTCCACCAGGTAGTCGAAATAGCCATTCGCGATCACTTTGGCGGGCACACAGCCACCGGTCCCCAAAATCTCAGACTGCAACATACCGGATACTCCTCTTTCCTTACCGTAAACTGCTTACGATCAACCCTTATCTCACAATAAAAAGTTGTTTGTCAATTATTACTGCTTCCCTGGTCGGTAGCCGCGTCGACGATCCCGTACACCCACAGCAAAAGGAAGCCCCCCAATAGCCAGCGCGCGTAGGGTGCGTCCGTCTGCACGGCCGCCAGCACCTGTGCGCTGTCCACGTTTTTGCCCCCTGCCAGCATCAGCTTCCCTGCGCTGCGCAGTGCCAGAAAGAGGGCGGCGAGGATGAAGATGTTGTCCAAAACGATCATCACCGCTCCCTTCACGCGACGCCCGAGGCAAAGCTGCCCCAGCCCCGGCAGCACCAGCGCCGAGAGCGCCACATACTTCAACTTCTTTACCATCATCTACTCCTTGCTGTTTCGAGCTCTCTTGCTCTCTTCACTCCAGCTCATGCGACCCGAGCCAACAACTCCCCTCGCCCTCCGGGAGAGGGGCAGGGGTGAGGGACGCCCGCGCCACTATGACTTTTTCCTCTATGCCCCGCTGTCATGGCTGATCACCACAATTTTGGGTATTGTGCATCCGGCAGATTAATGCTAGTTATCACCCCTATGGAACGAGCTGCCCAAAGCAGAAGGCGCGAGGCCATCATTCCGCTCCTGAAGGATGCCGAACCCGAGGTGCGCCTTGCCGCATCCCGCGCGCTGGAGCTGCTGGAAACGGCCCAGAGCCTGGACGAGGTGCTGGCCAGCCTGAAAAACGGCGACCGCGGTACCAAGATCGGCGCCATCTTCGCCCTGGGGCGGATCGGCGGCGACAAGGCCCTGCGCGCCCTGGTTTACTGCGCCGGCAGGCCCGAGGAAGACATCCGCTGCGCCGCAGTCAAGGTGCTCGGGGAACTGGCCCGGCCGGAAACCCTCGACCTGCTGGTGGGGAAGCTCGCCGATCCCTCGACCGCCGTACGCGCGCTGGCCATCGAAGCGGTCGCCAACTACCGCAAACCGGAGCTGGTTCCCAAACTGCTCCCGTTTCTCACCCAGGACGACGGGCTGCTCGACGCGGAGGCGGCCCTGGCGCTGGCCCGGCTGGGGGATGCCTCGTTGGAGCAGAGGTTCGTAAAGCTGCTCAGCTCACGGCACCAAAAGACCCGCTCAGCCGCCGCCACCGCGCTCTCCCTGCTTCCCCTTTCCTGATCCCTGGTCGCGCCCTGCGTCTGCCCCCTTGATACTCCCCCAACGCCGTTCGCCCTCAGCCTGTCGAAGGGCCGTCCACTTTCCTTTCCCTGGTTGCCTTTCCTGAGTCCTAAGTCGCTCCCCGGCCTAACACTCCCGATACCCGCGCCGACGCCTTTCTCCCTGAGCCTGCCGGAGGGTCTCCGCCCGTCCCCACAGATCAAAGATAGCGCGCGACGTCGATCCCCCTGATCAGCGGATCCACCAGGTCCACGATGCGGTCGCCGCTCTGCAGGAGGCTTCTCACCTCCACCTCCGGCAGGGTGCGCCCCAGGCAGTCCATGATCACCTTCACCACCGCGGCCCCGGACTCGTCCCCGCTGGGGGTGACCACCACCGCGATTTCGTTGGAATCGAGCCGCACCACGCTTCCGGTGGGAAACCTCCCGGTCAGCGCCAGGAACTGCTCCACGATGGCGGGGTCGAGGGCGCTGCCGCTCAGGCTCCTGAGCCTGTCCACCGCCTGTTTCGGCTGCATCGGCAGCTGGTAGGCCCTTAGCGTGGTGGCCGCGTCGTAGCTGTCGGTCACCGCCACGATGCCGGCCAGCTCCCCGAAAGGAGCCCAGTCGGGATAGCCGGTGCGGTCGAAGCGGATATGGTGGCCGAGCACCGCCTCGGCCACCTGCTCGGGAACCCCCTCCATCCTGCGCACGATGTCGGCGCCGTATGCGGGGTGCTTCTTCATCAGAACGAACTCGTCGCTGCTCAGCTTGCCCGGCTTGTTCAGGATCTGCACGTTGATGGCGGTCTTGCCGACGTCATGGAGGAATCCGGCCATGCCGGCCATCTCGACCTCGTGGGGGGAATGTTTCATGGAGGCGGCCAGGGCCATGGCCAGCACCCCGACGTTGACGCTGTGCTGGAAGGTGTAGTTGTCGTAATCCTTGATCATGCTGAGGCCGAGCAGGGTGGCCGGTTCCTTGACCGCGCAGGATGCCAGGCTGCTCACCACCGTCAGCATCCGGCGGCTGTTCGGGATGCGGCCGTTGCCGATCTCCTCGAAGATCTCGCCGATGGCGCTGACCGCCTCGTTGTAGGTCTGGGACAGCGGCTCCTCTTCCTTGACCTCGATGGTGACAACCGCGGCCGCCTTCAGGCCGTCCCTAAGCTCGACGGCGCCCCCTTCCTGCTGTGCCAGCAGGGCCGCCAGCGCCATCAGGTCGGCCGGGATCACCCCCTGCTTCAGGGTGAGCCCCAGGATTCCCTTCTGTTCGAACAGCCGACAGAGCTCAGCCAGCGGGGCGGTGGGGGCGAAGAAGAGATGCTCGCCCACCGAAAGCACGCCGTCCACCACCGCGATGCGCAGCTCCCCCCCCTCCCGGTGCAGGGCTGCCACCGCCATCGCCATCTCGGTGAAGGGCTGCAGGGAGGCGGGATGCCCGGCCGGATAGAAGCCGGTCCCCCTGATCCCTCCCACAAGGAGCGTAGCCAGCCGCTGTGCGTGCTGGAGCCCCCGGTCGCTCACTGCCCTTCTCCGGTGATCCGCTCCATGGCGTCGATGGCCTCGCGGCAGGCGTAGGCCAGTTCGCCCTCCCCGCCAGCCAGCGAGGTGAGCAGCGGCAGCGCACTCTCCTCGCGCATGGCCCCCAGCGCGGCGGCCGCGGCGGCTCTCAGCTCGTGCCACTTGCCGATCACCGTCCAGCCGCGCGACTTGAGTATCTTGACCAGGTGCGGGGTGGCGCGCCGGTCGCCGATGCGTCCCAGGGCCGCCACCAGGTCCTTCTTGACAGAGAGCGTCTTCAGCAGGAAGTCCCGGCGCTCCAGCAGCTTGAGCATGGCCGGAACGGCGACCCGGCTGTGCATAAGCCCCAGCGAGAGGATCGCGCTCTTGACCACGGCCTCGTCGCTGTCCTCCAGCAGGGCCACCAGCATGGCCTCGGCCGGCTCACCGCCGATCTTCATCAGAGCCCGCACGGCCTCCTTGCGTACCCGAAGGTCCCAGTGGTGCAGGGGCTTGCGCAGGGCGATCACGCTGTCGGCAACGCGCAGTTCGCCGAGGATGGCCACCATGTTGCGAACCACGTACCAGCGCTGGTCCTTGAGCATGGCGATCAGCGGGGCGACCGCCGGTTGTCCGAGCCGGACCAGGGCGGTGGCGAGTGCCTTGCGCTCCATTACCCCCTCGGCCAGGCAGAGCCGCTGGATTATGGAGTAGGCCCCCTTCACCCCCAGCACGCCGAAGATGCGGTAGAGCAGATTCTTGTCCGGGTAGTCCCGGCTCTCCACCAGGTCCAGCAACAGGTCGGTGCTGTTCTCGGCAACCCGCTCCAGGGTGAACAAGGCATACTCCCTCTGGGGCAGGGGACGGCCCTGGTCCCGATGCTGGCGCAAAAGCTCCTCCAGCACGACCGGCACCGGGACTTCCGTCGGCATGTCCTTGACGCTTTCCACCAGCTCGCGCCCCAGCGCCTGGTAGCGGCCGTCCTCGGTTTCCCCCGCCATCCTCCGCAACAGCTCGCGCACGCTGCGCCGCTCCCAGATCCCGAGCGACTCGGCCTGGCCGGCCGGTGCGCCCAGCCCTTCCCAGTCATCGGTCTCGGTGTCCGACGGTTCGCCGGCGGCGGCCTTGCCCCGCTTGGCCCAGATGGCGTCCAGGTCCTTCTCGTTGACCCAGATGGTGCGCACCCCCTGCAGTTCCAGCTGGCGGGCGAAACCACCGGCGGAAGAGGTCTTGTGGGGGTCGCCGCAGAGGAGCTCGACGAAGATCTCCAGGTCGGCAAGGAGCAGGTCGCGCATGAAGGTGATGCTGGCGATGCGGCGGATCAGGCACTCGTGGGCGAGTTGCTGCACCATGGTGCCCCCCTCGGGCCCCTCGCCTCCCGGCAGGAACCCCTGGCGGGTGACGTTCACGATCAGCTCGCGCTCGGCCACGGCGAGTTGCAGCGACTGGTAGGCCCGCTGGACCGGCTCGCTCCGGTAGGGGTGCCCGTGCGGGTAGAAGGCCGCCCCCTTCACCGCCTTGTAAAGGTCCACGAGCCCCTGCGACAGGAAACCCGCCGTTTCCGATGGCGACGTTACCAGTCTGAGCACCTTGTTCTGGTTACCGGACAAAGCATCCTCCCGCTTCACATTAAAGCCCGCGTCGAGTGTAACTTAGACGCGGAAAGGTTGTCAAACCAAATACCCCCCTAACTGCCCGCCATCGCCGAGGTTGACAGCCGTGTCGGTACGGCTTAGTATCCGGGCTCGACCCTTTAATTCCTTCCGGATGGCAACCATGGCAAAGGCAAAAACGAAAACCGGCTTCCTCTGTGCCGACTGCGGCGCGGAATACCCCAAATGGCAGGGGCACTGCACCGCCTGCGGTGCCTGGAATACCGTGAAGGAGATCCGGCTGGAGCGGGGCGGCCGCAGCCGCGACGGCTATGCCGGCGCCACCTCGGCCGTCACCCTGCTCTCCCGTGTCGAGTGCAGCGAGGAGCCCCGCTTCTCCAGCGGCAGCGAGGAGTTCGACCGGGTGCTGGGGGGAGGCTTCGTCCCCGGCTCGGTGATCCTGATCGGCGGGGACCCCGGCGCCGGCAAGAGCACCATCCTCCTGCAGACCATGTGCTTCGCCGCCGCCAGCCGCGAGGTGCTCTACGTATCGGGGGAAGAGTCGCTGCAGCAGATCGCCGCCCGGGCGAGGAGGCTGCAGTTGCCGCTGGACAGGGTCAAGATGCTGGCCGAGACCCAGGTGGAGCGCGTTCTGGACGCCGCCTCCAGCGAAAAGCCCGAGGTGGTGGTGATCGACTCCATCCAGGTCATGCAGGCCGCCTGCGTCGACGCGGCCCCCGGCGGGGTCTCCCAGGTGCGGGAAAGCGCCGCCACCTTCACCAACTACGCGAAGACCACCGGAGTGGTGCTGATCATGGTGGGGCACGTGACCAAGGACCAGTCGCTGGCCGGCCCGATGACCCTCTCCCACATGGTGGACACCCAGATCATGCTCTCCTCCACCGAGGACGCCCGCTACCGCCTGATGCGCACCACCAAGAACCGCTTCGGCCCGGTCAACGAGCTGGGGGTGTTCGCCATGACCGAGCGGGGGTTGCGCGAGGTGAAGAATCCCTCCGCCATCTTCCTCTCCCGTACCGACAACGCCGCCCCCGGCAGCCTGATCAGCGTGCTCTGGGAGGGGACCCGGCCCCTTTTGGTGGAGATCCAGTCCCTGGTGGTGGACGCCCAGTACGGCTCGCCGCGCAGGCTGGGCATCGGCCTGGACCAGAACCGGATCGCCATGATCCTGGCGGTGATCACCAAGCACGGAGGGCTCGTGCTCTCCGACCAGGACGTCTTCGTGAACGTGGTGGGAGGGATCAGGGTGCTGGAGACCAGCGCCGATCTGGCGGTCGCCCTGGCCATCGTCTCCAGCCTGCAGAACAAGGTGCTCCCCCAGGACCTGCTGGTCTTCGGCGAGGTCGGTCTGTCGGGGGAGATCCGGCCGGTATCCAACGGGGAGTCGAGGCTTCGGGAGGGGGTGAAGCACGGCTTCACCCGGGCCATCGTCCCCAAGGGGAACGCGCCGCGCAAGGATCTGCCGGGGATGGAAGTGGTGGGGGTCGCCAACCTGGTGGAGGCGCTGGATGCCCTATAGGGAGCGTGTGTCAACTTCCCTGCTTATTTTTTCTCTTTACTAATGTAGAAAAATCCTCTTTAATAACGTATTGATTCCGCCAAGGGACAGGTGTCATGAATACGGAAAAGCTCGAATATTTCAGAGGTATCCTGCAGGAAGAAAAGCGCATGCTTCTCGAGGAGGCAGGCAGAACTGTCTCCGAGATGACGTCCGACAACACCAACTTTCCCGACCCAACCGACCGGGCCACCCAGGAATCTGACCGGACCTTCGAACTGAGGATCAGGGACCGGGAGCGCAAGCTCATCAACAAGATCCAGGAGGCCCTGGCCCGCATCGATGCCGGCACCTTCGGCGTCTGCGAAGTCTGCGAGGAGGAGATCTCCGAAGCACGTCTCAAGGCACGGCCGGTCACCACGCTCTGCATCGACTGCAAGATGGAACAGGAAAAGAAGGAAAAACTGCGCTGATCTCACTCCACCGCTAGCTGTTGTCGTTCGGAGTTTGCATGGCTGGCCGGCAGGGAAACAACCTCCTGGAGCAGGCGTTACGGATCGCTCAGGCGTCCTCGCGCTCCCCTCAGGCCCGGATAGCTGCACTACTCCGTCTGGTCGCGCGCGGCCATGCTCTCTCGCAGGCCAGCATCTTCATACCCCACCCCCCCCTCAACGCTCTCACCCAGCGCTTCAGCACCCTGTTGCCAACCTCCAGCCGTGACTGCCTGATCCCCTTTGGAGAAGGATGTGTCGGGCGCGCCGCAGCCAGTCGCCTGCCGGTGGACGGTTGCTGCCACGATCTGCATCCCCATGAGCCGACCAGCGCCGGCGACCGCTCGTTCCGGGCCTATCCGGTGCTGGATGGCAAGCTGCTGGTGGCGGTCTGTTCGGTAGCAACCACTGCCGACACCCTCCCCGAGGAGGTGTCCCCCCTGCTGGGCGAGCTGGGCCCCATCCTGACCCTGGTGCTGGGGGAGCTGGCCAGCGCCGAACATGCCAACCAGCTTGGCCGCAACCTGGAGATCGTCACCGCGCTGGGCAGACTGGTGGAGGGGCCCATTGCCGCTGAAGCCCTGCTCCCCAAGGCCCTCAAGCTGTTGACCACCACCGGGTTTGCCCGCTGCGCCATCACCCGCCTGAGCGAGGACTTCGGCGCCACCCTCTTCCAGAGTTGCCGCCCGCAGGCGCGCGCCGCCCTCCCCCGCATGCTTTTGAGCGAGCCGGCCCTCTCCGCACGGGCGCTGGCCGACGAGGTTACCTGCCGGGAGGTGGGCGCTCCCGCCCGGTTCTCCTTCTATGCGCTCAGCACGCCCATGAGCTGCAACGGGAGCGCTTTGGGGACCCTCACCCTGTTCGGCGGCCAGGACCTTTTGGCGCCGGAGCAGGTCCAGCTCGCCGAAACGGTGGCGCGCCTGCTCTCCTGCGCGGTCAGCGCAGCCGCCAGCTCCCGGCTCCTTAAGGGGTACAGCACCGACCACGACAAGAAGCTCAAGGAGATCTCCCTTCTCTACCGGATGAGCAACACCATGCTCTCCACGCTGAAGCTCAACAAGCTGATCCACCTGACCCTGACCGCCCTCACTTCCGGCCCCACCCCCTTCTTCGACCGCGCCATGCTCTTCCTGGTGAACGAGCGCTCCGGCAGCCTGGTGGGGATGCTGGGGGTTACCACGGAAACCTCCCCCTCTCTCCCCCTGCCGCAGGGAGGCAGCGACGACCTCCTCTCCAGCCGTTGGGACATCTCCGAAGAGGAGATGGCGGCGCAGCGCGAGTCCGATTTCTGCCGGCAGGTGATGGGGAAGCGGCTGGAGCTGGACCGCTCCCTCAACATCGCCTCGCAGGCGGTGATCGAGAAGAGGCTGATCCACATCCCGGCCGAGCAGGGGAGCGACCCGCTGCACCCAGGATACGGCGCGGCGCTGGCCGCCTCGCCGCTGCTCGCTCACGGCCAGACGGTGGGCGTGGTGCTGGTCGACAACGCCCTGACCAAGTCCGCCATGACCCAGGAACAGCTCCGCTTCCTGCAGCTGTTCGCCAACCAGGCCGGCATGGCCATCGAAAACTCCATGCTCTACAACCAGATCGAGGAGACCAACCGGCAGCTCAGCGAGGCGCAGGAGAACCTGCTCCAGAAGGAGCGGCTGGCTGCCATCGGCGAGATGGCGGCCGGCATCGCTCACGAGCTGAAAGGGCCGCTGGTCTCCATCGGCGGTTTCGCCGGCCGGCTCAGCAGGAAGCTTGCCCAGGAGTCCGACGAGTGGGGCCACGCTGACCTGATCGTGCGCGAGGTGCAGCGGCTGGAAAATATCCTCTCCGAGATCCTCCTCTTCTCCAAGAAGGCGACCATCTGCTACACCCGCTGCAACATCGCCGACATCGTCAAGGACTCCCTGGCCGTGGTCACCCCTCCGCTGGAGGAGAAGCAGATCGAGGTGAGCACCCGCTTCCCGCGCAGCAAGCTCCTGCTGCTGGGCGACCCGCAGCAGCTCAAGCAGGTCTTCATCAACCTCTTCCTGAACGCGCTGGACGCCATGGGTAGCGGGGGCAAGCTGACCGTTCAGGTGGGGCACACCGAGCTTGAGGGCCGGGAGGCGGCCTGCGTCAAGATCGCCGACACCGGCGGCGGCATACCACTGGAGTCGCTAGCGAGCATCTTCACCCCCTTTTACTCCACCAAGGAGAGCGGCACCGGGCTGGGGCTTCCCATCGCCAACCGGATCGTGACCAACCACGGCGGCAAGATCCAGATCAGCAACAACCCCGGCCAAGGCGCCGAATTCCGGGTTCTCCTCCCCAAACATTGGTGATTTACCTTTAAACATTCACAGAATGCGCTATAAGAGGGAAGGAATTCGGGCGAGTTGTCAGTGACTGGGCAGGGGGATGTAGCTCAGCTGGGAGAGCGATGCGTTCGCAACGCATAGGTCGAGGGTTCGAGCCCCTTCATCTCCACCAATACTAGAAAGGGTCACAGCTAGTTGGCTGTGGCCCTTTCTTGCTTATGGTGGCTGGTGCGGTCTTCTGGGCGTCAGTAAGGGAGGAGAATTGCAGCCCCTTGCTTAACGCTTATGGATCACCTCGGGGTCGGGACCGTTTCCCTCAGTCCTCGCGAAACGGAGACCTTGTGGCACTCCTCGCACTGAACCGGACCTTTCTCCCTTCTTTGATGGCAGGAGACGCAAAGCGCGTGGGCGGCTTCCTTCCCCCAGTTCTCGATCTTGCCAATCCCGGAGGGATGACAGCTTGTGCAGTTGTTATCGGTCAGTTTCTGGTGGGCCCAGTGCGTGAAAGGGAGGGTCAGGTCCCCCATCGGCAGCTTGATTATCTCCGGACCACGGTCCGGACTGTGCTCAGCTGAAAACAGTACCGACGTGCCAACGAGTGAAAGAGCCAGAACTATCAATAGTGTGAATCTCATCTCTCGTCCTCCCTTTAAAAGTTTGGCGTGATCGATCCATCAGGAACTCTCACTCGTCACCTTCGGCATTAATGCTCCTGCCGGCGATTGGTAGGCCAAGCCAGTCCTCGGCGTCCTCGAGATTGTCAAAGGCCTTGACCACCATGCCACGATTTCTTGCCACCGTTTCCCCAAGCCTTCGCGGGTCGAGTACCGGCTCTTTGAGAACAAAGGCGAACATGGGGAATCTGCCTCTCCTATAGAGGAGGCTTTGGCACTTGTCGGCAGCAAATTCACCATATAAGAAGCGTTCCATGACCTCAGGTTCGCCGGTGACCTCCCGTCCGTCGACAAGTATCTTGTCGCTGCTGACTTCCAAAGCGGCATTTAAAATTTGGAGATAGCAGTTCTCGGCATCTCGCAGCGAAAACTTGCCTCTGGCGACTATCCTGAGAACTCCTTTCTCGGGAAGAATGCTTATTTTTATCTGGGCTGTTCCTTGCTGGTGATCCGTCGATTGCATCTTTGAGAGTTGCATGGTTGCCTCCATCGTCAGTTGGCCGGGGCCTCTCCATAAAGCAGATATTCCGTCAGGCTCTCTCTCCAGCGGTCCTGAATTTACAATTATAACCGGTAAATCCGGCACGTCTTCCTGGTTTCCGTCTACTTCCGCTCCCTTCGCTGCGCCGAGACAGCAACTTCGGCAACAGCTCCCGAAAAAGATGGGCTCCGCTGGACAAGGTTCCCCGCACCATTTACAAATAATAGGGCACAGTCCGTGCCGTCCAAACCAGCCATGGAGGAACAGGATGCCCCACCTTTTCGAACCACTAACTCTCCGCAGCGTTACTCTTCGCAACCGTATCGCCGTCTCTCCCATGTGCCAGTACTCCAGCGAGGACGGCTTTGCCAACGAATGGCATTTCGTCCACCTCGGCAGCCGTGCCGTGGGGGGCGCGGGGTTGGTGATGACCGAGGCCACCGCAGTGGTCCCGGAAGGAAGGATCAGCCCGCAGGATCTCGGTGTCTGGAAGGACGCACATATCGAGCAGCTCGGGCGCATCGCCCACTTCATCAGGATGCAAGGGGGCACCCCCGGGATGCAGCTCGCCCACGCCGGTCGCAAGGCGAGCACGCCGCCCCCTTGGGCAAACAGAAACGAGACCATTGGCATCGAGGAGGGGGGCTGGCTGCCGGTTGCGCCCAGCCCGATCCCCTTCGAGCCAGGCTGCTGCGTCCCCCACGCCCTCGCCGCCGACGAACTTCCCGCCATCGTCGCCGCCTTCGCGGCGGCAGCCGGGCGGGCCCTGCAGGCTGGCTTCCAGGTGATCGAACTGCACGCCGCGCACGGCTACCTGTTGCATGAGTTTCTCTCTCCGCTTAGCAACCACCGCCGGGACAGCTACGGCGGCAGCTTCGAGAACCGGAGCAGACTGCTGCGCGAAACCGTACTGGCGGTACGGAAGGTCTGGCCTGATGACCTACCTCTTCTGGTGAGGCTGTCGGCCACCGACTGGGTGGAGGGTGGATGGGACGCGGAGCAAAGCGTGGAACTGGTCCGGGAACTGGGAACGCTCGGAGTGGACCTGGTCGACTGCTCCACCGGAGGAAGTTCACCCACGGCCAAGGTCCCCATCGGCCCCGGTTACCAGACCTCTTTCGCGGACCAGATCAAGCGGGAGACCGGTGTGATGACCGGCGCTGTCGGGCTCATCACCGATCCCGCGCAGGCCGACCATGTCATCCGCACCGGCCAGGCAGACTTGGTCTTCCTCGCCCGCGAGCTGCTGCGCGATCCGTACTGGCCACTGCGCGCCGCCCGTGAGCTTCGACACCTTACCCCGTGGCCGGTCCAGTATCTCCGTGCGGCACCGCCCAACAGCACCGGTCGGTCATGATGATCCAACTTCCTTCCCACTATTTGACAGCGTGACAAGCGATGTTACGCTTTACTCAAGCCTGTTTCCGAAACGGTAACCTTGGAAGAAATTCCAGGGGCACAAAGCAGACGGACCCGACGTGTAAAGAAACACAGGTAGCCGAGCTTCCGAAGAAACAGGCCAACAGGTTTAAAGACCGCCCAACACGAAAGGTTGCTGGGCGGTCTTTTTTTGTTGGCGGCAAAGGGGCCGCCCCGCACGAGCACGGTGATCGGAAGGCGTAGCTTCGCCGAGCCACTGCGTCCATTTCGCCACACCCTGCTCGCCAAATAGCCGTTTTATCGTCATTTACCCACCAAAACCTCTCTACCCTCCCGACCGTTTTTCCTCATTACAACCTGTTATTGCCATTTTTCGAGCGCCTGCCTCAGCACGGGCAAAGCCGCCATCACCAACGGTTTTTCCGGAATGGACCACAGTTCTCGTACAGCCTTCTAAAAATTAAAAACGACGGTTTTTCAGTAGTTTGGCACATGCATTGCTCCAGAATCGGGCAAAGCTACTGACCGTTGGATATGCGATAAGACTAAACCACCCGTGAGGGTGGGGCGGAAAGCCTAGGGTCTCGAGTGAGACAGCCGGGATGCCGAACTATCTGAAACTGCGATCGTCGGCAACCAGCTTTTTTGCCACGATGAAAGAGACAGGGATGGGATGTATCGTCTGTCACCTGACCCTTGAGCGGAGGACCTAATGCAGAGTTCGAAAATAGCAGTGATTGCTGCCACACTTTTGTTAGCGGTATTCGTCGGTTCACAACTGCAGCTGTTCCACCTTAAGGGGGGCGCGAGCAGCGGGGCACAGGGTGAGCTGTCCAATCAGAACGCGGGCGTGTCCACCTGCACAGCCGACGACCAGGTGAAGATCACCGTCCTTGCCAACATCCTGCAGAACTACACGAACGCTCATGATGCGATGAAAACGGCTTTCCGCTACCATAACGAGACCAGCGACCCCGAATTGTGGACGGCGATGACCATCGTTGAGTCAAAGGGACGCAGCAAGGCAGTCTCCGAGAGGGGGGCGCAGGGTAAATTGCAGGTCATGCCTTTTTGGAAGAAGCAGCCGGGCTTCGAGTTTTACAGCCGCAAATACAGTCACCTCAACGACTCCCTGAACTTCCGGGCGGCTCACAAGATCTTCCGCAGGCTCCTGGCGCAGCAGAAAGGGGACAAGTGGCTGGCGGTCGAACGATACTGCGGCGTGGGACCTGCTGCCAGAGAGTATGTCGCCAAGGTTCGGAACCTCTACGAAAGGATCAAGTGGGCGACAGACCAAGCTGTGCTGAGCCAGCGGCAGCGAACCGAGGACAGCGCGGGCGCCTAGCAAGGGTGCTTTGACATCTTTGCCAGATGTGGTAATATAATAATCAGCCTGTTTCCGAAACGGTAAACTTGAAAGAAATTTCAAGGGCACAAAGCAAACGGACCCGTTGTGTGAAAAAACACAGGTAGCCGCGCTCCCGAAGAAACAGGCAACATTTTCAAAAGGCCGCCCATCACAGAAGCTGATGGGCGGCCTTTTTTGTCCACTCAGTGACCAACCCGTCTTCTGCCAGAGAGATTGCTCCTTCCCGAAAGGAGCGGCGAGCTGTGGGAAAGATAGATCCACCGAGGGTATGACCATACCTTGCTTAGGTATGAGGCTTCCCACCGTGGGTATGACGATACCTTGCTTGGGGATGACGCTTCCCACCGCGGGTATGACGATACCTTGCTTGGGTATGACGCTTCCCACCGTGGGTATGACCATACCTTGCTTGGGGATGACGCTTCCCACCGTGGGTATGACCATACCTCGCTTGGGTATGACGCTTCCCACCGTGGGTATGACCATACTTTGCTTGGGGATCACGCTTCCCACGCTAAGTACTGCTCACTTGCATTGTTCAAAGGCATTGGTAAGGCGTGACCAGCTGAGTTGGCAATTACCGCGTGCAGCTCGGCGCAAACGAAGAAGGGCTACCGGAACCGGTAGCCCTTGAAGTATGAGACTCGCACCACACCATTTTGTTGATGTCAGGTTATGAAAGTGCTGACGGTACCGGACCAAGGCCCCGCGCCGTCCGGCCCATGCGACCTCATCCTGAAGAAGACGTTCCCCGATTTCACATTCATGATGACCATCTCCGACGGGTCGGCGTAGATTCCTTTGTGAATCCAATCTTCCTCGCTGGAAGGATCGCCGTAGTTTGCATGTATCTCATGGTTGAAAGCCCCTGCGATCGGGCTGGAGCTGCCTGCAGCCCTCCCTCGATGTTCCAGATTGGCGACTTTAAAGTCGGTGGAAGCCGAGAGGGGAAGCCTCACTCGGTTGCCAAGCCTGCGTTCCTGAACGACGTTGAAGCCTGAAGTAAGAAGGGAATCAGGATTACGCACGGACACCGCTTCCAGGTGCGAGGCGATCTCATCCAACATGACCACGATCTCGTCCTGCTTCCTGTTCCGGTCTGCTACCAGGAGCCGGTCTCCGTTTATTGCTCCATTGAAGGCGTCTTCATAGCCATCGACCGCCTCTGAGTACTGCCCACGGGTAGTGGTGTTGGCTCCCCAGGTCGAGTCCGGGAAGTTTTCGTTCTCGGTGAGGCAATGCCGGACCCTTTTGAAAAAGGTCAGGGCCTTGCTGGGCGATAGCTTGTGATAATCCCGCTTTATCTTTCGCTGTTTGCTCACGGATCCTCCTTCACGTCAGGTTGTAGTGGGCCTTCGGGTCCAACAGATGACGTTAATGTATTTTAATTTTAGAGCATAGCCAATGATACGGATAAATCAAGTCGGGGAAAAAAGATGGCGGTCCAGCCGGGGCCGGCTTGCTGATGACAGTCGTAACAGGAAATGTTTGATGTGCTGCCGATCAGGGGGTGGGACCAGACCGAATGGCAGTGAATGAAGGCACTTAAGAGAACTGTCGCCGACGCACTTGAAATATTTGAAAAACAATGTAGACTTCATCAACTTTTTTTCCAAAACAGCCGGTATCGGCGGAAGCTCAACAGTTGCAGCGTAAAATGGCCGCGCCCGCTCACCCTGACGGCTTCAAGACCAACTTCTCGACCTCGTTCCACTAGCCGGTCAGCTGCCGGGGACCGTCCCCTCGCCAAGGGGCGGCCCCCGACCGTTGCCGGCGGCAAGACGATGGCGAGCATGCCCCATTATCCTTGCTTTGCCGGGATTTCCTTATATAATACGCGGCACTGTTCCCGTCTTTGCTGGAAATGCTGCACCGGCTCGGCCGGGTCTCATCCAGTTTGCCCGGAGAGAGCCACATGACTTCCGACCACGACCACCCCTCCACGGACGCCAGCCGTGACTCCGCTGCTGTAAGGCCCTGCCTGGTGGTCGCCATCGGCGCCTCGGCCGGCGGCCAGCAGGCGCTGGAGCAGTTCTTCACCACCATCCCCCACGACTGCGGGCTCTGCTTCGCCGTCATCATGCACATCCCCCCGGAAGGCCCCTCCTTCCTCGCCGAGATGCTCTCCCGCTACACCTCGATGGCCGTGGTCACCGCCGAAGAGGGGATGGAACTCGCGCCCGACACCGTCTTCGTGATCCCGGCCGGACACGACCTAACCATCCAGGACGGCCGTCTGCGGCTGGAAATCCCTTCGGGGACCCACCACCCGATCGACCGCTTCTTCACCTCGCTGGCCCACGAGGTCAAGGAGCGCTCGGTGGCCGTGGTGCTCTCCGGCTTCGGCACCGACGGCACCCAGGGGGTCAAGAGGATCAAGGAAGCGGGGGGGATCGTGCTCGTACAGGTTCCCGCCTCCGCCCTCAACCCGGCCATGCCCCGCTCCGCCATAGCCACCGGCGCCGCCGACTTCGTGCTGCCTCCGGAAGAGATGCCGGCCAAGGTGGCGGACATCGCCCAGGGCAACTGCGCCCTGCCGGAGAGCTCCTGCCGCGTCACCTCGCTGGACGACGAGCTGCAGGCCATCTTCGCCATCGTCAGGGCCCGGACCGGCCACGACTTCAGCTCCTACAAGAAGAGTACCCTCATCCGGAGGGTGGAGCGGCGGATGGCGGTCCACGAAGTGGCGGGGATGAAGAAGTACCTGGCCCTGCTGGAGGAGGACGAGAGGGAGGCGGAGGCGCTGGGGCAGGAGATCCTGATCGGGGTGACCTCCTTCTTCCGCGACCCGGAAGCTTTCCAGCTGCTGGCGCGCGAGGTGATCCCGCGGCTGTTCGAGGGACGGGACGCTGACGACCCGGTCCGGATCTGGCATGCCTGCTGCGCCACCGGCGAGGAGGTCTACTCCATGGCCATGCTGATCCGCGAGTACCTGACCGAGCAGCGGCTGAATGCCAGGGTGCAGCTGTTCGCCACCGACATCGACGAGGCGGCCATCGCCCAGGCCCGGGCGGGGATCTACGACGACGATACGGCGACCGAGGTCGGGCCGGAACGTCTGGCCCGTTTCTTCGTGCGGGCCAACGGCCGCTGGCAGGTGAACAAGCAGCTGCGCGAGATGGTGGTGTTCGCCCACCACAGCCTGATCAAGGATCCCCCCTTCTCCAGGCTCGACCTGCTGGTCTGCCGCAACTTCCTGATCTACCTGAACCCGGACATGCAGAACCGGCTGATGGCCCTCTTCCACCTGGCGCTCAAGCCGAAGGGGGTCCTCTTCCTGGGCGCCTCGGAGACGGTGGGGCGGCCGGCAGGCCACCTGTTCGCACCCTTGGACAAGAAGTGGAAGTTCTTCGAGCGCCGCGAGAGCGACCGCCGCGGCGACTCGGTCTTTCCGCTCACCTCTCCCCAGCGCAGGCTGCAGGGGAGCGTCCGGGCGCAACAGCGCCCCGCGCCATCCGGCTCGGCGGTGGGCTCCGCCGCCGGCAAGCTCCTGGTCGAGCTGTACGCTCCGCCGTGCGTGGTGGTGAACGAGAAGTACGAGGTGGTACACATCCCCACTAACGCCAGCCGCTTTCTGGGGGTCCCGGTGGGAGGGGCCACCCTGGAGATCCTGAAGATGGCCAGGGAAGAACTGCGACCGGCCCTGCGCGCGGCGATGTACAAGTGCTTCAACGAGCAGCAGGCGGTCTCCTTCAGGGGGCTTCGGGTGAACGACGAGGAGGGGGAGAGCAGCATCAACCTGCTGGTCAGGCCCTTCGCGGACGAGCAGGGGGAGAACCTGGCGCTGGTGGTGCTGGAACCCGCCGGGCCCTCGCCGGCCACCCCGCCTGCCGGGGAGCCGAGGCTTCCCGAGGACGAGGCGCCCAGGGAAACGCTGGTCAGGCAGCTCGAGGAGCAGCTGCGGGTCACCCACGAACAGCTGCAGACGACCACCGAGCAGCTGGAAACCTCGCGGGAAGGGTTCCTGTCGGCCAACGAGGAGCTGATGTCGATCAACGAGGAGTTCCAGTCGGCCAACGAGGAACTCCACTCCACCAACGAGGAACTGGAGACCTCGCGGGAGGAGCTGCAGGCACTCAACGAGGAACTGGTCA